>CAJUPI010000005.1 GCA_910588125.1 uncultured Lachnospiraceae bacterium | reverse complement strand
CTTCGCTCAGACAGTGTGCATTTTCGTTTCCACGCAAAACTCAGAGATTTAAGGAATTCTAAATCCCTGCAAAGTCAAAAGCGGCAGACCATTTTTCCGCCTCTTCCCGCTCCTTTTTCCATGGCTGAGTATTCTCAGAGCTAAACTTAATGACATTGGATGTTAAGAGAGCAATGTTAATAGCTTAAGGGGGGCAGAGAGGTACGCCTTGGAGGAAGGAGTAAGAGAAGCAGCAGTCAAGTGGTATTTTTTCCCGTTTCGGGATTAAGATGCCCTAAAATTTTTGAATTTTGCTAAAAACAAAACGAAAATGTCCAAACTCGCTTCGCTCAAACAGTGGACATTTTCGTTTTAACGCGAAATCCAAAAATCTAAGGGCTTCTAAATCCCTGCAAAAGTCAAAAATACCACCTGATTGCTGCTTCTCTTACTCCTTCCTCCAAGGCTGAATATTTTCAGCTCTAAACTTGATGATAGGATTGCGGGATCATGAAGAGAGGTGTTTTGTAATACCTTCTTCATGATATTGGGCAGTGTGATTTTGGTATAGAGATACTATAAGTTGTAGTGGGGAAATATCAATTCATATTATGTGATTGTTGAATAAAAATGTCAGTACATGGGTCAAAAGTAAAAGAGGTTGGTTTTTCTTAACCAAAATTTTTTATATAAAATGAAGACCAAATAAACCAATAAAATCAATAAATAACCAATAGATAACCAAATAAAACCAAATTATCCTGTTATATCTAAATAATAAGCGTCATAATTTCTTTCTGATTTTTAATAAGCACATCTTGTGTCTTCTGAAAATGCTTGGAAAAATAAATAAAAACCAAAGATTTATCGAAAAAATATAAAAAATTTGGGAACGGTTTGTTTTTGGCATGGTTTATGCGATATATAGGGGCATAGGGCAGCGAAAGCATAATGGCTTTCCAATCAAAAAGAAAAACAGGAAAGGAATGAGGAACATGAAGTATGATTTTGATCAGGTGATCGACCGTAGTGGGAATCGGGCAGCTAAGTATGATGAGCGGATGAAGAAATTTGGAACCGAGGATGTGATTCCTCTTTGGGTGGCGGATATGGATTTTCGCACAGCGCAGCCGATCATCGATGCGTGTCGGCAGAAGGCGGAGGAGGGAATCTGGGGTTATACTTCCAGGCCGGACAGCTATTTTGAAGCGGTGAAGAGCTGGGAAAAGCGCCGGAATGATTGGGATGTGGATACTTCTCTGATGAGCTGGAGCCTGGGAGTGGTGCCGGCATTATCGGCAATTGTGAAGATTTTCAGTGAGGAAAACGATAAGGTGATGATTCAGACGCCGGTGTATTCGGAGTTTTATGATGTGACGGAGGTATGGGGGCGTCAGGTGGTGGAAAATCCGATCGTGGAAAAAGACGGGCAATGGACGATTGATTTTGAGGATTTTGAGAAAAGGGCAAAGAAAGTGAAGATTTTCCTTCTCTGTAGCCCGCACAATCCTCTGGGGATTGTCTGGGATCGGTCGGAGCTTGAAAAAATGGCGGAGATTTGTATAGCCAATGATGTGCTTCTTGTTTCGGATGAAATTCATTCGGATTTGATTTTTAACGGAAAGAAGCATACTCCAACGGCCGCGATTTCTGAGAAGATCCGCTCAAAAATTATTACTTGTGTGTCGGCGACAAAGACGTTTAATCTGGCAGGAATGCAGGCATCTACCACGATTTTCCCCAATGCGGAGATGAAAGCAAGATATGACCGGTTTTGGATGAATATGGATATTCACCGGAATAATGCATTCAGCTCTGTGGCAATGGAAGCCGCCTATCGGGAGGGAGAAGAGTGGCTGGAGCAGCTTTTGGAATACCTTTCGGGGAACTTTGCTTTTATAAAGGAATATTTTGAAAAATATATTCCCAGGATCAAACCGAATATGCCGGATGCCACTTACCTGGTTTGGTTGGATTGCCGAAAGCTTGGGCTGGACAATGAGGCGCTGAGAAGGTTTATGATAGAAAAGGCAAAGCTGGGATTGAATGAGGGAAATACATTTGGCCGAAGCTTAAGCGGATATATGCGGCTGAATGCGGCCTGTCCGAGAAGTGTCCTTGAGAAGGCACTGGATCAGTTGAGAACTGCGGTGGACGGCCTGGGATGAGAAAACGTAAAGAGATTAAGGGCAAAACAGAATTTTATTGACAGACAGAGGGATGATTGAAAAAATAAGTACACAGGAGAACGAAGATGGATAAGAAGAAATTGTGGGATAATTATAAGTTTCCGTTGATTTTGCTGGGAGGTATCCTTATCGGGGCAATCGTAGGACTAGTGATGGGGGAGCGGGCGTCTGTATTTGAACCGCTGGGACAGATTTTCCTGAATCTGATGTTTACTATTGTGGTTCCTATGGTTTTTGTGTCCATCACCACGGCGGTGGGAAATATGCTGAATATGAAGCGCCTGGGGAAGATTCTCGGAAGCCTGGTTTTAACTTTTGTGGTAACCGGAATTTTTGCGGCGGCGTTGGTGCTATTTGTGGTCAATGTCTGGCCGCCGGCTGCCAATACTACGATCGCCATGGGGGCGGCTGAGATGGAGGAGGCTTCCAGCATCAGTGACATGATCGTGGGAGCGTTGACAGTAAATGATTTTTCCGGGCTGATGAGCAGGAGTAATATGCTGCCAATTATCGTGTTTGCCATTATGTCTGGTCTGGCTGTGGCATCCTGCGGCGGGCAGGAATCTTGGGCAGGAAGGCTTTTAAATAATCTGAATGACATCATCATGAAAATGGTTGATATGATCATGAAGCTGGCACCAATCGGGCTGGGCGCGTATTTCGCTAACCTGGTAGGGGAATTTGGCCCTCAACTGATCGGGGATTACGGGCGTACCATGTTGGTTTATTATCCGATGTGTGTGGTATATGTGGTAATATTTTTTCCTTTGTACAGTTATTTTGCAGCCGGGAAGCAGGGCGTCGGCAGAATGCTGAAGCATATTTTTAACCCGGCGGTTACCGCTTTTGCCACCCAGAGCTCGGTGGCTACCCTCCCGGTGAATATGGAAACATGCAAGAAAATCGGTGTGCCGGAGGATATCAGCAATATCGTTCTTCCTATGGGAGCTACCATGCATATGGATGGTTCCGTGCTGTCCTCCATCACCAAGATTGCATTTTTGTTTGGCATTTTCCAGATGCCGTTTACCGGCGTGGATACTTATGCCATGGCAATTGTGGTTTCGATCCTAAGTGCATTTGTGCTTTCCGGAGCTCCCGGCGGGGGCCTTGTGGGAGAGATGCTGATTGTAAGCCTGTTCGGATTTCCGGCGGAGGCGTTTCCTTTGATTGCAACCATTGGTTTTCTGGTAGACCCGGCGGCAACCTGCTTAAATGCATCGGGGATACCATTGCATCGATGATCATTACCCGATTAGTGGAAGGCAAGGACTGGCTGGACAAAAGATTGGCGGCGGGAGAGCTTGCAGACTAGGGCTGGTAAATGATAGAATAGACAGGGATTCCATTCAAAAATATCGGGAATTCCGGAAAAGGAGATAAGAAGATGAAGGTAATTGAGACAAAAAAGGCACCAGGCGCGATCGGACCGTATTCTCAGGGGTTTGAGGTTAATGGATTCGTTTATACCTCGGGACAGATTCCGGTAAATCCGGAGAATGGGGAGGTTCCGGAAGGGATTGCGGCCCAGGCGAGACAGAGCTGTGAAAATGTTGGGGCAATTCTCAAGGAAGCAGGGACAGATTTCGATAAGGTATTTAAAACCACATGCTTTTTGGCGGATATGGCGGATTTTGCAGAGTTTAATCAGGTATATGCAGAATATTTTGTATCAAAGCCTGCCAGAAGCTGTGTGGCGGTTAAGAGCCTGCCCAAGGGAGTTCTGTGCGAGATTGAAGCAGTTGCGGTAAAGTAAAGGCGCCAATGATTGCCAAGCAGAAAAAAGGGGGTGTTGCAAAATAAGTTATTCGCCATTTCTTTTATTCCGTGTCTGGCTGTTCCCGAACACAGGATAAGGAAATGGCAAATGACCTATTTTGCCACACCCAAAAAAGGAGTGTTTTATGAAGGTAGTAATTGTAGGCGGTGTGGCCGGCGGCGCCGGTACGGCTGCCAGGTTGAGAAGAAATGACGAGCAGGCGGAAATTGTCCTCTTAGAAAAGGGCCCCCATATTTCTTATGCGAACTGCGGTTTGCCCTATTATGTGGGGGGAGTGATTCAGGAAAAAGGAAAGCTTCAGCTCCAAACGCCTCAGAGCTTTTACAATCGTTTCCGGGTGGATGTGAGAACCGGGCATGAAGCGGTATCCGTCAATTTGGAGAAAAAGGTAGTGATGGTCTGTGCAGGGGACAATAATTATGAAGAAAGCTATGATAAGTTGGTGCTTTCTCCGGGAGCAGAGCCGGTGATTCCCCCGATCGAGGGCATGCAGGAAAACCGTGATCATATTTTTACTCTGAGAAATGTGGAGGATTCTTACCATATCTATGATTACATCGGGGAGAAGCAGCCGAAAACCTGTGCGGTAATCGGAGCTGGATTTATCGGGATGGAGATTGCAGAGAATCTTTTTGAGAGAGGAATAGCCGTCTCGATCATCGAAGGAGCCGCTCATGTGATGCCTCCTCTGGATTCGGATATGGCTCATCGGGTTCACAACGAGATACGTAACCGGGGGATTGGACTGTATCTGAATCAGATGTGCAGTGGGATCGGAAAAAATGATGTTGTGCTGCGCGATGGGACGAGAGTGAAGGCGGATCTGGTGATTCTAAGCATTGGCGTGCGGCCGGCTACCGGGTTTTTGCGTGACAGCGGAATCGCTCTGGGAAAACGTGGGGAGATTGTGGTGAATGAGTACATGGAGACATCCCACAGAGATATCTATGCGTTGGGTGATGCGGTAGCGGTTCGCCATGTAGTAAGCGGACAGCAGGTGCTGATTCCGCTGGCTTCTCCGGCAAATAAGCAAGGGAGGATTGTGGGAGACAATCTGTGTGGAAAGTATTGTGCCTATAAGGGAAGCCAGGGAACTTCAATCATGAAATTTTTCGATCTGGCGGTAGCAGTCACTGGGGAGAAGGAAGAGAGTTTAAAACTTCAGGGACGGCCCTATGGAAAAGTATTTACCGTGTCGGCTTCTCATGCCGGTTATTATCCGGGCGTAAATCAGATGTTTGTCAAGACCTTGTTTGATCCGGAAAGCGGCAGAATTTTGGGAGCGCAGATTGTGGGCAAGGACGGGGTGGACAAACGGATCGACTTGTTGGCAAATGCCGTGCGGTTCGGTCAGACCTGTTATGAACTGCAGGAAGAGGAACTGGCATATGCACCGCCGTTTTCTTCAGCCAAGGATCCGGTGAATATGGTGGGATATGTGATTGAAAATGTCTTAGAGAGAAAGATGAAGCCCTACTTCCTGGAAGATATTAAAGGCATTCCGGAGGATGCCGTCCGTCTGGATGTCCGGACACGGGCGGAGTATGAAATGGGGCACATACCCGGCTACCAGAATATTCCGTTGGATGAGCTGCGGGAGCGGCTGGAGGAAATTGATAAATCAAAAGAGATCTATATCACCTGCCAGATTGGCCTGAGAGGATATCTGGCTCAGTGCATATTGGAACAGCACGGGAGAAAGACCAAAAATCTTTCCGGCGGGTATGCGCTTTATCGGGAGATGTCAGAGGACAGGGCCGAGAGATAAGATGGTAAAAAATGAGGCCGAAGAACAAGATAAATGAAACTTAAAATACAAAAAAGATAGAAAAAGAAAGTGAGGATATTATCATGAAAGTTACGGTTATTGGAAGTCATTTGTGCCCGGATACTCTGTATGCGCTGAATCAGCTGGTGGCAAATAAGGCGGAGATCGAGTTTAAGAATCTGTCGGCAAGCCTGCCGGATTTAAAAGTATATCTGGCTCAAAGAGAGTCGAATCCTTTGTATGAAGCCGTGAGAGAAAAGGGCGGCATCGGGATACCATGCTTTGTGATGGAAGATGGGAAGACAACACTGGAACTTGATGAGGTGTTAGGAGCGCTAAAATGATAAGGTGAAAGAAAAGAGGGTGTTGCAAAATAAGTCCCCCTCCCTTTCTCTTATCCTGTGTTCGGATGGTTCACGTACACACAGTCTGCTCTTAACGGACAAAGTCCGTCAATATCAGACAGAATGTTCGTGAACAGCCGGACACTAGATAAGAGAAAGGGAGGGGGACTTATTTTGCAACACCCTCTTATATATGTCAAATCAGCTTTTTACATCTACGTTGATAACCACTTCATTGCTTTGGATATTTTGGGCATAGGCGGCACGTGCCCGGGAGCGGCGTACCTTCTGTGCCTCGGGAGTGAGCTCGGCTTCAATGCGGGTTTTTTGAGAGGCGCGGCGGATCTCCTTGGCCTTGGCGATCTGGGCGTCAGCCGGTTTGTCGTTGGCAGTCCGGCGGACATTTTTCTTGTAAGTATTGCTGCTGATGGTAGTCGTCCGGGCTGCATTGACAGCACGGGAAGCAGCCTTAGCAGAACCGGCTTCCTCAAGCCTGGTTTGACTGCTTTCTTCGTCAGCGTCCGGGATTGACTCAGATACATTCGCGTCTTCGGCTTTGATGTCTTCTTTTTCCTGAGCTTTCTCTTCGTCGACTTTATTGAGGTTGTCTTTGGTCTCGCCCTTTCTCTCGGCTTCTTTTGCTTCCTTGAGATCCTTCTCTGCCTTTCTCTTTTCCGCTTCGGTCGGCAGTTTGCGATATTCGCCGCTTTCAGCGAATTTGGTGGTGGCGTCTGTGAAAGAGGATACTTTCTGATGTTCCTGAAGAGTTAATTTCAGTTTTTCACCGTCGGGAATGTTGGAATTGTTGTTGACATCACGAACCCGGTCCAAAGAGGAAGCCATCTGTGAGGCTTTGAGACGCTGTACCTCTTCCTTGGTCTTGCATCTGCGAAGCCGTTGTTCAAAAGCCTTGCGCTCTGCTTCCATGGCTTTGACATGCTGGTAGGTCTCTGGATCGTTCTTTTTCAGATATTGCAGCTCAGAGGAGGACAGGCGCTTGCCGGCATTCAATTTGGCCCGGATTCCACTCATGATCGATTGATGGGAGCTGTCGCTTGTGGCTTCTCCGATTGCATTTATTCCTATACCGCCGTTGATTCCCGCGGCTTCTTTTTGAAGCTGCCTGGCAAAAGACGTGGTGTTGTCATGGGAATAGTCGCCATTTGTCCGGCGCTGTTCCCACTTCATCTGCATTTTCATGTTCTTTGCATAAGTATTTAAAGAACTGATCATAGTAAAGCTCATAAAATCCCCCCTGTCTGAATTGATAAATTATGCTTTTGCCGTCCATAGGATAGTATAAATTCTCTTATTCGGTATATCGGCGTTTTCAAGGGAAACATAACATGCCAGACAGCCAGATTGCAAAAATTTCGATTAAAAAAGTGTCCGTTGCAGATGGTTTTACGTAGGCTTTTATCCGGAATTTATGTTGACGGAATCCGGAAAAGAAATTACAATGAAGCTAAGAAAGGTGGGAAAATCGGATGATACATTTGCTGCTGGCGGTTATCTATCTGTCATTTATCAGTTTGGGCTTGCCGGACTCGCTTTTGGGGTCTGCCTGGCCTTCCATGTATGCGGAATTCAGCGTTCCGGTCTCCTATGCCGGTGCAGTTTCCATGATTATCGCTTTATGCACCGTGATTTCCAGCCTGCAAAGTGACCGGCTGACCCGCATGCTGGGAACCGGCAGGGTGACAGCTGTCAGCGTTGCGATGACGGCGGCAGCCTTGTATGCTTTTTCCGTCAGCCATTCTTTTTGGCAACTGTGTCTGTGGGCGGTGCCCTATGGATTAGGGGCGGGAAGTGTGGATGCTTCTCTTAATAATTATGTGGCTTTGCATTATAAGAGCTGCCATATGAGCTGGCTCCATTGTATGTGGGGAATAGGCGCTTCCCTGGGGCCTTATATTATGGGATATGCCCTGCTTACCGGCCGGGGATGGCCTATGGGATACCGATATGTTTCTTTGCTTCAGACTGGCCTGACTCTGTTACTGATAGTGACCTTGCCGCTCTGGAAAAGGGCAGGGACAAAGAATGACGGAATAACAGAAAAGCAAGTGGCGGAGAGCGGAACCAAAGAAGTTCCGGGAAGAGTACTTACGTTAGGGGAGGTAATAGCGATTCCCGGAGCGAAGCAGGCAATGGGAACATTTTTCTGTTACTGTGCGCTGGAGCAGACAGCAGGGCTATGGGGAAGCAGCTATCTGGCATTGTACTGTGGGATGAATCCCCAGGTGGCGGCGCGGTTTGCCGGGCTTTTTTTCATCGGGATTACAGTGGGACGGGCGATCAGCGGGTTTTTGACCATCCGGTTCAACGATGCACAGATGGTTCGCCTGGGGCTGATTGCCGGAGCTGTTGGAGTGGCGGCATTTGCCTGGCCGGAGGGAGTCCTGGCGCCGGGCGGACTGGTTTTATTGGGCGTGGGATGTTCTCCCATTTATCCCTGCCTGATGCATGCAGCGCCAGATTATTTTGGAGCGGATAAGTCGCAGGCAATCATCGGCGTGCAGATGGCGAGCGCCTATGTGGGGATTTGTGTGATGCCGCCCTTGTTTGGCATATTGGCGGAGCATGCTACGATGGCGCTTTTTCCGGTTTATCTGCTGGCGCTGTTGATATTGATGGCTGTGGTGCATGAGCGGCTGTTGAAGAAATGTGGGAGACGAATTGCTGATTGATATTTCCGCGGAGGCACGTTGAATTTTGCTAAGGGCGAAATGAAAAGGCTCCTCGGCAGGACAGCCGCCTTCCCGCTCCTTCCTCAAAGACTAAATATTGCCTGGCCTAATTTAATGCTGAAATTGTTTGTAATGTCCCGTCTTGGGTTGCCTGGCGGCCATCGGGAGTTTGCCGGTTTATCCATAGTTGGCCGGTTTTGTCGTCGAGATAATACCATTTTCCATTTATGTGTTGATAACCGGTTTTCATAGCGCCGCAAGTGCCGTCGGATACGGGGTTTAAGTAAAACCAGTTATTGTCTGTGAAGATCCAACCGGTCTTCATGGCGCCGCGAGTGCCGTCGGATATGGGATTTAAGTAAAACCAGTTGTTGTCTGTGAAGATCCAACCGGTTTTCATAGCGCCGCGAGTGCCGTCGGATACGGGGTTTAAGTAAAACCAATTGCTGTCTGTGAAGATCCAACCGGTTTTCATGGCGCCGCGAGTGCCGTCAGATACGGGATTTAAGTAAAACCAGTTGTTGTCTACGAAGATCCAACCGGTTCGCATGATGCTGTCGCTTCCCAAATAGAACCAGTTGTTATCTACATAAAGCCAGGAGTCTCGTACCAAGCTGCCGTCGGAACGGCGGTAGTTCCAGCGAGATTGATTCTGGCTCCAGCCAGTAGGATGGTTGCTTTCCGGCCCGTTTGTCGGGCTGTTTCCTGGTCCGGAGACAGAACCGGCAGAGCTTCCGTTATCAGGTGCCGGTGCAGTTCCCTGATAGGCGTCTCCGGAGCTGAGATAAAATTCTTCTGATTTATCTGGCCAGCTTCCTTTAGAGCCATCGGAGCTATTGAGCGCCCGTACCCGGAAGGTGTATTCACCGCCTCGGTTCATGTGCGGATAGAAATAGTAGCTCGTGCCGGTAGTTGTGATCGTTGTAACCTGTGAGCTTCCCCGGTACAATTTTACTTCATATTTATCCGCACCTTCGACTTCCGACCATCTGGCGCGTCGTCCATCCCAATAATAGTCATCGATTTCTTCCAGAGGCCCGGTTACTTTCGGCAGTTTTAGCTCTACCAACAGCCGTTCTCCGCCATCCAGCACCTTTTTTGATTTCACTTCACTGCGCCCTCCGGAAGTGCTTACCTTGGTGGAAGAGAAAAAACGATGCTGAGATATTTCTTTCACGGCCAGTTCCACCCGGATCACCGGAATCTCACCGCGAATCCATACATCATCATCGGTGTCATAGTATTGTGCCGGTTCAGAAATCGTAAGCTTATCGTTGGACATATGAACAGTCACGGCGCCTATCGTTTTTCCAGCCTGAGGCTTTTCCTCATAACTGACAGTAAGCTTGACACTGCCGATTTTTTCCCGTTTGTCCGCTCCATAGGCAGGAAGGACAGCTGCCGGCAAAAGCGACAGGCACAGCACCAATATTATGATATTTCGGAATTTCCGCCATACAGATTTCATAGAGCTCCTCCTTTTGTCTCTCTGGTTTAATCAAAAATCATATTAAATCTTGCTTAAAGTTTAAACCCTGGAACGCTTCCAGGGTCAATACAATTTTGTATATCGTAAGAAAACGTAGAAAGATTGTAATTTTGTATAATCTCTTTTCCAAAAGACAAAAGATAAAATCTGCATAATAAAAAGGTTTTTAGCCAATGTCATTTAGTTAATTTTCTCAGAAGGTACGCCAGGGAACAAGGAGCGGGAAGCGGCCGGAATTGGTCTGCCGCTTTTTCCGGTTTCGGGATCAAGAATTCCTAAAATCTCTGATTTTTCGCAGTAAAGTCCGCAGACATGATTGACAATTTTTCGCATTTATAGTAGACTGAAAACAGATTTTTACTGCTGACATGAAAGAAGATTCTGACATGGAAGAAGGGACCATAACAGAGCGAAAGAGACAGGGAATGTTTTTTCGCAGGAGATCCGGCAGGGACGGCTAATTATGCCGCCCGCGGGATTTGGAGTATGCGCCTTTCGGGGCGTTTTTCTTTTACGGAAGATTTCCTGCCTCCCTTTTCCAAGGCATGTAAAAACAAAACAGCGAAAGCGAAGAAAAACGATCACTGACGGGGAGGGCCGTACGGCGGAGATATCCGGGTGCGGAAGGCCGACCAGAAAGAGAAAGGAGCTTGCGAAAAATCGCAGGAAAAGGCTATGAATCAGAAAATGTATAATCCGGCATCAAAACGGGCAGAGGAGTTTATTAACCATCAGGAAATTCAGGAGACCTTGGCTTATGCCTGGGAGAACCGGAGAAACCGGAAGCTGATTGAGGAAATTCTTGAGAAGGCGAGAAAGCGGAAAGGACTCAGCCACAGGGAGGCGTCTGTATTGCTGGATTGTGAACTGGAGGATTGCAACCATCAGATCGAACAGCTGGCCCAGCAATTGAAAAAGGATTTTTATGGAAACAGAATTGTCATGTTTGCGCCGTTGTATTTGTCGAATTATTGCATCAATGGGTGCGTGTATTGTCCTTACCATAAGAAGAATCAGCATATTGCGCGAAAAAAGCTGTCTCAGGAGGAGGTTCGCAGGGAGGTAATCGCGCTGCAGGATATGGGACATAAACGGCTGGCTCTCGAGGCGGGAGAAGATCCGGTAAATAATCCTATCGAATACATTCTGGAGTGTATTGATACGATTTACGGGATTCATCACAAAAATGGCGCGATTCGCCGGGTGAACGTGAATATTGCAGCTACTACAGTGGAGAATTACCGTAAGCTAAAGGATGCAGGAATTGGAACCTATATTCTGTTTCAGGAGACTTATCACAAAGAGAGCTATGAAAAACTGCATCCCACAGGTCCCAAGCATGATTATGCCTGGCATACGGAAGCCATGGATCGGGCCATGGAGGGCGGTATCGATGATGTAGGGCTGGGGGTTTTGTTTGGTTTGGAGTTGTACCGGTATGAGTTTGCCGGGCTTTTGATGCATGCAGAGCATCTGGAAGCGGTTTTTGGCGTAGGTCCTCATACCATTAGTGTGCCCCGGATCAAACGGGCGGATGATATCGATCCGAATGTGTTTGACAATGGGATTAATGATGATATCTTTGCCAAGCTGGTGGCGTGCATTCGGATTGCAGTACCTTATACGGGGATGATCATTTCTACCCGCGAGAGCAAGGCATGCCGGGAAAGGATCTTGAAACTGGGGATTTCTCAGATCAGCGGCGGTTCACGTACCAGCGTGGGTGGTTATGCACAGCCAGAGCCGGAGGACGATTGCTCGGAGCAATTTGATGTCAGTGACAAACGGACACTGGATGAGGTGGTGAACTGGCTGATGAGCCTGGGTTATATTCCCAGCTTCTGTACAGCGTGCTATCGGGAGGGACGAACCGGAGATCGCTTTATGTCTCTGTGCAAGAGCGGCCAGATTGTCAATTGTTGCCATCCCAATGCGTTGATGACGTTAAAGGAATATTTGATGGATTATGGCTCAGAAAGTACTAGAAGGATAGGGGAGGAATTGATTGAAAAGGAGCTGGTGCATATCACCAATGAGAAGGTATTGCGGTTGGCTAAGGAGCATTTGCAGAGAATAGAGGAGGGAAAGCGGGATTTTCGTTTCTAAAGCACAGAATTAATTTTTGACTATATTTTGATCATAGTGAAAGCGTAGAATTTCAATCCAGAGAGCTTCCCAAGATTGTGTAGATTCCATATTGCTGAAATTTGGCGGGATTGCTAAAATAAGGATGGTTAATGAAAACAGCCTAATCGGCCTGGTGTACTGACGCAGTGAGTGCGTCAGGAAAGGGGAAAAGATGAAAATTTACAATGTGGAGAGTCCTGAAAAGTTTCTTGAGGTTATCAAGCAGTGTAAGGGAAGTGTGGAATTGATCTCCAAGCAGGGGGATCGCCTGAATCTAAAATCTGAACTGACCAAGTATCTTGCTATCAGCAGGCTTTTTGCGGATAAGACGCTTATCAATGATATGGAGTTGGTTGCTTCGGATCCGGATGATGTGAAGTTTCTTCTGGAGTATATGATGGAGGGAAAGTAATGATCCGGAACAAAAAACCGGCATGGTTGCATTGGCGACTATGCCGGTTTTTTGTTCCGGATTTACTGTTATCAGGCGTGATTGGATAAAGGGCGGGACAACATAAAAATACTATATAAAACCGATTATTTGTGGTAAAATAAAAAACAGCACATTAACAGAAAAAGGATAGAAGAAATAAAGTGGATAAATACGAAATTTTAAAAAAATATTTTGGATATGATACTTTTCGAAATGCGCAGGAAGCACTGATCGATAATATTCTGGAGGGAAAGGACACTTTGGGTATTATGCCGACCGGCGCCGGAAAGTCATTATGCTATCAGATACCGGCGTTATTGATGAACGGAATTACCCTGGTCGTCTCACCATTGATATCACTGATGAAGGATCAGGTGGGGAGCTTAAACCAGGCAGGGATACATGCTGCTTTTTTAAACAGTTCACTGACAACAAACCAGTATTACAAGGCGTTGGGCTTTGCCAGACAGGGGAGATATCCTATTATTTACGTGGCGCCGGAACGACTGGTCACCGAAGAATTTTTGGATTTTGCTTTAAACAGTAATATTGCCATGGTAGCGGTAGATGAGGCTCATTGCGTGTCTCAATGGGGACAGGATTTCAGGCCAAGCTATTTAAAGATCGTTGAATTTATTAAGAGATTGCCTAAGCGCCCGGTTGTAAGTGCATTTACAGCTACCGCAACCAAAGAGGTCAGAGATGATATTATAGATATCCTGCAATTGCAGAATCCTATGGTGATGACTACGGGATTTGACCGTAATAACTTGTATTTTGGAGTCATGGCGGTAAAGGACAGATATCATGCGATTAAAAATTATCTGGAAATACATAAAAAGGACAGTGGGATTATCTACTGTTTGACCCGGAAACATGTGGAAGAAGTAAGCGGACGTTTGGCGGAAGATGGTTTTTCTGTGGCAAAATATCATGCAGGCTTAAGTGATGAGGAAAGGCGGAAAAACCAGGATGATTTTATCTATGACCGGACGGCAGTTATGGTGGCTACGAATGCTTTTGGTATGGGGATAGACAAGTCAAATGTGCGGTTTGTTCTGCACTGTGGGATGCCGAAAAATATGGAATCTTACTATCAGGAAGCTGGCCGGGCCGGCCGGGACGGAGAGCCGGCGGAGTGTATTCTTTACTATTCGGGGCAGGATGTGATAACCAACCAGTTTTTTATTGACAATAACCAGGACAATCAGGAGTTGGATGACATGACCCGCATTCTGGTGCAGGAGCGGGACAGAGAACGGCTGCGAAAGATGACGTTTTACTGTTTCACGAATGAATGCCTGCGGGATTATATCCTGCGGTACTTTGGAGAATATGGTTCTAATTATTGTGGTAATTGCCAGAATTGCCTGACTCAGTTTGAAACTGTAGATGTGACGGATATTGTCCGGGCCATTGTCGGGTGTGTACAGTCCAGCCGCCAACGTTATGGGGTTAATGTGATCCTGGATACAGTCCATGGAGCCAATACAGCAAAGATTCGCCAGTACCGGATGAATGAAAATCCTCATTATGGTGAGCTGGCAAAGATTCCCATCTACCGGTTGCGCCAGGTGATGAACTATCTGCAGCTAAAAGAGTTGCTGTCAGTCACGAATGATGAGTATGCAGTGGTGAAGATGACGGCAAATTCCCGGCAGGCGCTGGAAAGCGGGGAGAAGATTGTCATGCGAATGGCGAAGGAACAGGAGCGGACAGTTCGGGAAAAGGAAAAGAAGAAAAAGAAGAATGTATTTTCCGGCGTGGAGCTTACGGAACGAGAACAGAGGCTGTTTGAGAAGCTCCGTGCCCTGCGGACGGAGATAGCCAGGGAAGAGCAGGTGCCGCCATATATCGTATTTTCTGATAAAACGCTGATTTCCATGTGTAAGGTAAAGCCGCAGGACAAAGAAAAAATGTTATCAGTATCCGGGGTGGGTGAGTATAAATATGAGAAATATGGGGAGCGTTTTTTGAAGTGTGTAGAGGAAGAATTAAGCTAATTTTCTCAGAGCTAAACATAATAACATTGGCGGATATCTATGAGGTTTGTGCTTGAGAGAGGCAGGATGAAAAGGATGAAGGAACGAAAAGAAGTATTGGATTATGCGCTGACTTTTCCAAATACCTATCTGGATACTCCGTTTCGTGACAGTAACTGGATTCTGGTGCGCATTCGGAAAAACAAAAAAGCATTTGCCTGGACCTATGAATGGGAGGGGAAAATCCGGGTTAATGTAAAGGTGGATCCGGAGTGGCGGGATTTTTGGCGGGCAGCCTATGCGTCTGTGCTGCCGGGATATCATCAGAATAAGAAGCATTGGAATACGGTGATCTTAGACGGCAGTATTCCGGATGATGTGATCAAACGTATGATTGCGGAGAGCTACGACCTGGCAGGAGGAGGGTGACATTGGAAAAAATGGTTACCTGAGGGCGTTGCAAAATAGACCATCCGCCATTTCGCTACCCTGTGTTCGGACGGTTCCGATATACAGCCTGTTCTTAACGGACAAAGTTCGTCAATATCAGACAGAGTATTCGGAAAGAGTCAGACATGGGACGGGAGAAAGGCCGATGTGGTTGATTTTTCTGATACGATTCAGAAAGATGAGCTTGCTAAGGAGGTAAGAAAGGCCAGACATGAATTTTATCGTTATGGAATAGCTTTTGATCCAAATTTTCAAACAGCTTTGCTGGAAGCAGAACTAAACGGCGCCAAAATTTATGATTATGACAATGGCGGCATTGATCAGGAAGCACTAAACCGATATCTGAAAAAAGCAGGACAAAATTCCCTGGAGGAGCTGCCGGAAATTTATATAAAATTTCAGTGCAGAGGCTGGTTCTGTGATGAGAACAATAAGATTTATCAGCTGAGTACGGATGAACTGGATTATGGGCGGCGGATGAAGACGGTAGATGCCGATTATGCGAAGGAGCTGATTATGAATGCATCGGATTTTCTGGTAGAACAGATTCAGGAGGATGGCTCCTTTGTCTATGGTATTTATCCTCGTTTTGACAATGACATTGAGAATTACAATATCGTTCGCCATGCCAGTACACTTTGGTCACTGATTTGCCGCTACCGGCTGGAGGCAGATGAGAAATTAGCGGAAAAAATTGACCAGACAATAGAATTTATGCTTGATCATGTGATTTATGATAAAGAAGGCCGGGCTTATCTCTATGAAGAAAAGAGCGATGAGATCAAGTTAGGCGGTTGTGGCGTCGCCGTCGTGGCTTTGACCGAGTATATGGAGGTGTTTCAAAATGAGAAATACCAAGAAGTGTGCTGCGCTTTAGGAGAAGGGATTCTCTCGATGCAAGATCCGGCTTCCGGAGAATATTATCATGTTCTCAATGGCGATTTTACAAGAAAGGAAAAGCTTCGCACGGTCTATTATGACGGTGAGGCAACCTTTGCCCTTTGCCGGTTGTACAGTCTTACGAAAAATCCGATCTGGCTGAAAGCGGCTCAAACGGCTGTAGACCATTTCATAGAAGCCGATTATACAAAATATAAGGATCATTGGGTTGCATATAGTATGAATGAAATAACAAAGCATATAACCGATAATGAAAAATATTATGCTTTTGCCTTGAAGAATGCCCAGGAGAATTTGCAGATAATTTTTGAGCGTGACACAACTTACCATACATATTTGGAATTGCTGATGGCTACGTTTGAAGTCTATGACCGGATGCTTGAAAAAGGAATTCCGGTAGAAAATTTTGATCAGAGGTTATTCTTTGATACTATCTCAGTCCGGGCAAACCGGCAGCTAAATGGTTATTTTTATCCGGAATATGCCATGTATATGAAAAATCCACAGAGGATTCTGAATACTTTTATGGTACGGCATGACGGATACCGAGTCCGTATAGATGATGTGCAGCACAATATTGGCGGATATTATCTATACTTAAAAAACTATGACAGAATGATAGCTTGTGGCCTTTTACAAGCAAAATAACAAAATGAATGAAATGATGGAGCCTAAAAAATAATTCCCGCCCCGTTTCGGATACGTATCCGAAACGGGGCGGGAATTATTTTTTAAATTTCATTCACTTTTCTTTTTACATATGTGGTGTGCAGCAAATGATGAGCTTTGGAGCTTCCCGGCTTCCCGAGGTAGGTATCATACAGCTCCTTAATAGCCGGATTCTCATGGGACTTGCGGATCGGGTTATCCTTATCGGAATCGTAAAGCACTTTTGCACGCAAAGCACGGATATCGACAGTGTTGCGTACATAACCCGGCTGCTGCGGCTGGCCGCCGCCGTTGACACATCCGCCCGGACAGCCCATGATCTCGATGAAGTGATAGTTGGCCTCGCCGGATTTTACCATATTGAGCAGTTTCCTGGCGTTGCCTAGCCCGGAGGCCACGGCCACCTTGACATCCATGCCGGCCACATGATAGGTGGCTTCCTTGATACCCTCGGTGCCGCGGACTTCGGTGAAGTCCACACTGGCCAGCTCCTCGCCGGTCAGAGTTTCCACAGCGGTACGCAGGGCAGCCTCCATCACGCCGCCGGTAGCGCCGAAGATCACGGCAGCGCCGGTGCCAAGACCGAGAGGTGCATCAAAGCCTTCATTTGGCAGCTCAGTGAACTTAAGTCCCACACGCTTGATCATGCGGGCCAGCTCACGGGTGGTCAAAGAAATATCTACATCTGGCACACCGTTGGCGGCCTGGTTTGGACGCTGTACTTCAAACTTCTTGGCAGTACAGGGCATGATAGATACTGACACGATATCTTCTGGTTTTAAGCCCATCTTTTCCGCATAGTAAGATTTGGCGATGGCGCCGAACATCTGCTGCGGGGACTTACAGCTGGACAGATTCTCGGTCATATCCGGGAAATAATGTTCGCAGTATTTGATCCAACCCGGAGAACAGGAGGTAATGAGCGGCAGTACACCGCCGTTCTGTACCCGGTCAAGGAACTCATGGGCTTCCTCCATAATGGTGAGGTCAGCACTGAAATCGGTGTCAAACACTTTGTCAAAGCCGATTCGCCTCAGGGCGGCGGCCATCTTGCCTTCTACGTTGGTGCCGATGGGATAGCCGAATTCTTCGCCCAGACCGGCACGGACGGCGGGGGCTGTCTGTACAATCACATGTTTATTCGGATCAGCGATGGCGGCCAAGACGTCATCGATCTGGGACTTCTCTTGCAGGGCACCGGTCGGGCAGACAGCAATACACTGGCCGCAGGATACGCAGCTGGTCTCGCCCAGGCCCATGTCAAAGGCTGAGCCGATAAAGGTGGCAAAACCACGCTGGTTCGGGCCGATTACCCCAATCCCCTGGACTTTCTCACAGACCGCCGAGCAGCGGCGGCAGAGGATACATTTGCTATTGTCACGGATCATATGGGCGGCACTGTCGTCGATGCAGGACGGAGTGCGTTCGCCGTCGTATTTGTTCTCCTCATCCACGCCTAATTCCTTGGCGAGCTGCTGCAGTTCGCAGTTGCCGCTACGCACGCAGGATAAGCACTTGCGATCGTGATTGGACAACAAAAGCTGTAATGTCTTTTTGCGGGACTCCAGCACCTTGGGGGTGTTGGTCCATACTTCCATATTTTCATTGATCGGATAGACGCAGGATGCAACCAGGCTTCTGGCACCCTTGACCTCTACCACGCACATCCGGCAGGCGGCGATCTCGTTGATCTCCTTCAAGTAGCAGAGAGTCGGGATCTCGATATGGGCCAGCCGGGCTGCTTCCAGTATGGTGGAGCCTTTGGGAGCGCTTACTTCTATGCCGTTAATTTTAATCGTAATATTCTCCATATCCATTCTCCTTCAGTTACTGTTTGTAGATAGCGCCAAATTTACACTTCTCCATACAAGCACCACATTTGATACACTTCTCCTGATCGATGATGTGCGGGTTGCGGACGGAGCCGTTGATGGCGTTGTTGGGACAGTTCCGTGCACACAAGGTACAGCCGCGGCACTTGTCAGGATCAATGTGATAGGAGAGCAGAGCCTTACATACGCCGGCCGGACATCTCTTGTCTCTGACATGGGCCTCATACTCGTCACGGAAATAGCGGAGCGTGGACAGCACCGGGTTTGGTGCGGTCTGGCCCAGGGCGCAAGCGGAATTCTCTTTAATGTAGTAGCAGAGTTCCTCAAGTTTGTCCAAATCTTCCATGGTAGCCTGGCCTTTGGTGATCTTGGTGAGCATCTCCAGGAGACGTTTGGTGCCGACACGGCAGGGGGTACATTTGCCGCAGGATTCTTCAACCGTGAATTCCAGGAAGAATTTGGCAATATCCACCATACAGTCATCTTCGTCCATGACGATCAGTCCGCCGGAACCCATCATGGAACCAATGGAGATCAGGTTATCATAGTCGATAGGAATGTCGAAATGCTCATAAGGGATACATCCGCCGGAAGGACCGCCAGTCTGCGCCGCTTTGAACTTTTTGCCATTGGGAATGCCGCCGCCGATCTCTTCAATGACCTCGCGCAGTGTCGTACCCATGGGGATCTCTACCAAGCCGGTGTTGTGGATCTTGCCGCCGAGTGCAAATACCTTGGTGCCCTTGGACTTCTCTGTGCCCATGGAGGCAAACCATTCGGGTCCGTTGAGGATGATCTGCGGGATATTGGCATAGGTTTCTACATTATTCAAAATGGTGGGCTTGTCAAACAGACCCTTCTGAGCCGGGAATGGAGGTCTCGGTTTTGGCTCGCCGCGGTTGCCCTCGATGGAGTGCATCAGCGCTGTCTCCTCGCCGCAGACGAAAGCGCCGGCGCCCAAACGCAAATCAATATCGAAATCAAAGCCGGTGCCGAAGATATCCTTGCCCAAAAGCTCCATCTCCCTTGCCTGGTTGATGGCGATCTTTAAACGCTCTACGGCGATAGGGTACTCGGCGCGGACATATATGTAACCCTGATTGGCCCCGATGGCATAGCCGGCGATAGCCATGGCCTCCAAAACAGCATGCGGATCGCCTTCCAGTACGGAACGATCCATGAATGCGCCGGGATCGCCTTCGTCCGCGTTACAGCAGACGTATTTCTGATCGGCGTCATTTTGCTTGGCCAGCTTCCATTTGAGCCCGGTGGGGAAGCCGCCGCCGCCTCTACCGCGCAGGCCGGAATCCATCAGGCATTTGATGACATCGTCAGGAGTCATCTCGGTCAATACTTTACCAAGAGCAGCATAACCGCCAGTGCCGATGTACTCTTCGATGACCTCGGGGTTGATGACGCCACAGTTGCGCAGAGCAACACGGTGCTGCTTTTTGTAGAAATCGGTGTCTACCAGGGACTTGACGCCGGCCTGGGTGACAGTTTCCTGATACAGAAGGCGGGTTACCACACGGCCTTTTAATAAATGTTCAGATACAATCTCCGGAATGTCTTCTACCTTAACCATGGAGTAGAAGCTGGCATCCGGATAGATAATCATAATCGGTCCTAAGGCACACAGGCCATGACAACCGGTCTGGACGACGGAAACCTCGTCCTGGAGGCCGGCTTTTTCAATCTCTGCCTTCAGTGCTTCCATTATCTGCTGGCTGCCGGAGGAAGTACATCCTGTTCCGCCGCAGACCAATACATGTGAACGATACATTTTTGTCCTCCTTTGAACACTGGCTATTTGATGTCTGCTGAATTCAGGGTGTATTCTTCTACCACATGTCCCCCGATCAGATGGCGCTCCACGATTTCAGCAGCTTTGTCGGGATTCATCTTGATGTAGGTGATTTTGGATTTGCCAGGCTCCATCACCTCTACGATGGGCTCATACTGGCAAAGGCCGATGCAGCCGGTCTGGGTAACGGCTACCTTGCCGGTGAGACCCTTTTCCTGGACCAGTCCGGACAAGGCGTTAAGTACCGGCCTGGCACCGCTGGCAATCCCGCAGGTGGCCATACCGACCACGACGCGGGTCTGATTGCTGTCTTCCGCCCGCAGACCCACCTGGCCCTGCATCTTGTTGCGGATGGCTTTTAACTCTTCAAGGCTTTTCATAGTATGTAATATCCTCCAAATTATGACAATTAATCTGGCGCACGTATTTAGTACACGGCGCCGCCGTCAGTTTCCAGTTTATTCTCGGTCAGATAATCCAGAATATACGCGGAAATCTCAGGAGTGTCAAAGGGAACCCCTTCCAGCACTTCCTTAAATTCCCTTGTATCCAGGATAAAAGACCGGCCGTCATAGTGATACTGGTAGAGAAAATCCGTCTCCGGGTGATAGACCACCAGGGTATGTATTGTGCTGGTAATATCACCAAGGGGCATCCGATCAATGTGGGACAGGACAAAAACCGCCGTTACTGTGGTGCCAACGCTGGGTTCCGATTCGATCGAAAAGGAACCGCCTGCTGCTTCCGCCGCGTATTTGAAAAAGGGAACCCCCAGCCCTACCTTGCGGGTGGTCCGGCTGGTGAAGAACGGATCCGTCACCTGCGCCACCTGCTCTGGGGTCATGCCACAGCCATTGTCGGCGATAGTAATGGTCAAACGGTCAGCTTTCGTGTCCGCCGCCACTGTGATTTGCACCAGGGATGCACCTGCACGGGTGGAATTCTCTGCCACATCCAGGACGTTTAAGGAAATCTCGGTCATCATAGGCGCTTACTGGTATTTGGCCAGGATGCCGGGAATGTCGTCCGGCACCAGCCGTCCGTAAACCTCGTCGTTGATCATCATGACAGGAGCAAGGCCGCAGGCACCTACGCAGCGGCAGGAGTCCAGGGAGAACTTGCCATCCGGGGTACACTGCCCGTTGGTAATGCCGAGAAGCTCCTCCAGTTTACTGAAAATAGCTGCGGAACCCTTTACATAACATGCGGTCCCGAGACATACGGAAATTTGATATTTGCCTTTAGGCTGCAGGGCAAACTGGGTATAAAAGGTTGCTATGCCATAAATCTTCTCCAGCGGGATACCCGTCTCGTCGGAAATCATGGTCTGAACTTCGATGGGGAGATAGCCGTAAATCTCCTGCGCCTGCTGCATGATAGGCATCAAGGCACCCTTGGTGTCCTTCAGCTCGGCGATGACTTTCTTTAAAGCGGCTTCCTGCTCCGGGGTCCCGCTGAAAGGAACTCCTTCTTTTTTGCAAGCCATGTCTCATCCTCCTTCTAGTAATGATACTATCTTTAAATTAAATGTACCGCAACAGCTCAGAAATTAACTGTTACAATGTACCAACAGTTTACCATGAAAATGATAAAAAATCTATAGTAAATAAATAGTTATCATACACGTTAAAAACATATCGATAAAAAATATTGATAATTCATCTTTTCGATGGTATTCTTAATATAGCAAAGTGACGGTTAATATCAGAAATGATGGTAATTGCTGCATTTTTTGGCAAACCGGGCGGATTAAAAGGTTAAAAAATAGTTTAGCGCCAGGGAATAAGCAAAAAAGAAAACAGGAGGGCTGGATATGACAGTAAAAGACGTACAGGAGATATTGGGAGCGCGGGTTCTGACGGGGGAAGAGTTTTTGGATCGGGAAGTAAGGAGCGCCTGCGGTTCGGATATGATGAGCGACGTGCTGGCGTTTTCGAAAGATCATTCGGTACTTTTGACGGGCTTGTGCAATCCACAGGTGATTCGCACGGCAGAGATGCTGGATATTGTCTGCCTGGTATTTGTGCGGGGGAAGAAGCCGGATGAGACGATTATTGAAATGGCAAAAGATCGGGAGATTGTAGTGCTGGAAACCGGCCATCGGATGTTTTCTTCGTGCGGAATGCTGTATCAGGCCGGCCTGGGCGGAGGTGCGATTTGATGGATGAGGCGATTGTTCTGAAATATGATATTTCTCCAGATGATTTTACCAGAGCCGGAGAGGCAAGCAGCGATGTAAAGGGAAAGCTAAAGCAGTTAGGAGTCAGCCCGGAAGCGATCCGCAAGGTGGCGATTGCCATGTATGAGGGTGAGATCAATATGGTCATCCATGCCAATGGCGGAGAGATCACTGTGGAGATAACGCCGGTGGATATCAAGATGATTCTGGCCGATGTGGGACCGGGGATCCCGGATGTGGAACAGGCGATGAAGGCCGGATATTCGACGGCGCCGGACGAGGTGAGAAGCCTTGGCTTTGGCGCCGGTATGGGATTGCCGAATATGAAAAAATACACCGATGATATGACAATCGAAACACAGCTTGGCGTGGGAACGACGATCACGATGATTGTGAAGATGTAGCTGTATAACCAGCCGGATATGAGAATTGTTGTACATTAGGTAGCTTTGGAAGAAGGACAGGGGGATAACAGAACATGGATAAATTTTACCATTCGGTACGTTTGGACCCGGAACTGTGCAAAGGATGCATTAACTGCATCAAACGTTGTCCGACCCAGGCCATTCGGGTCAGGAACGGAAAAGCACAGATTAATGGCAAATTCTGTATTGACTGTGGAGAGTGCATCCGGGTCTGCCCGCATCATGCCAAGCATGCCACTTACGATAAGATGGATGTGATGAAGCAGTATCGATATACGGTGGCATTGCCGGCGCCGGCATTGTACAGTCAGTTCAATAATTTGGATGATGTAAATATTGTGTTGAATGCATTGCTTTTGATGGGATTTAATGATGTGTTTGAGGTCAGTGCGGCAGCAGAACTGGTATCGGAGGCTACAAGAGAATACTTAAACCACCATGAGGACAACCTGCCGATCATCAGTACGGCATGCCCGTCCGTAGTGCGTCTGATCCGGGTACGTTTTCCGAACCTGATCTCCCATCTTTTGCCGTTAAACCCGCCGGTAGAGGTGGCGGCGTCGCTGGCAGCGCAGCGCGCCATGCAGAAAACAGGACTGGAGCGGCAGGAGATAGGAATTTGTTTTATCTCGCCATGTCCGTCAAAGGTGACGTATTCCAAGGCGCCGCTGGGAACGGAGAAAAGCCAGGTGGATCATGTGCTTGCCATCAAGGATGTGTATCCTCAGCTGATTTCTCACATGAAGGCGGTGGGTGAGGAAGCCTGGGATCTGGTGGCTTCCGGCAAGATTGGCATCAGCTGGGGGCGGAGCGGCGGCGAGGCCAGTGGATTGTTTACCGAGAGTTATCTGGCAGCAGACGGCATTGAGAATGTGATCCGGGTGCTTGAGGATCTGGAGGATCAGAAGTTTACAAATCTGAAATTTGTGGAGCTGAATGCTTGTAATGGCGGCTGCGTGGGGGGGATTTTAAATGTGGAGAATCCTTATGTGGCGGAGGTGAAGCTGAAACGGCTCCGCAAATACATGCCGGTGGCCCGCAGCCATATGGATATGGAAGACCATGCAGAAGAGATGATTCCCTGGACTACCGGGGTGCAATATGAGCCGGTATTCAGCCTGGGCGGCAACATCATGGAAAGCTTTGCCCGTTTGAATCAGGTGGAGCGGCTTTGTAAAAAGCTGCCGGGGCTGGACTGCGGTTCCTGCGGGGCCCCTACCTGTAAGGCGCTGGCAGAAGATATTGTGCGCGGGCAGGCCAGCGAAAATGATTGTGTCTATTATCTGAGAGAAAATTTGCATAAGCTGTCAGAAGAAGTTTCTGTATTGGCCGACGACCTGCACGAGAGGGATAAAGGCGGACAGGAGACATTGCGCATATTGAAAGAGTATATCCAGCGTATCTCAGACGAGATGTCGCTTCTGGATAACCGGGATGCAGAAGAGGAAACAGGAAAGCATAATGACAACGGGGGATCATGAGGGAAAAATAAAAGGCAGGAGGGCAGAAGAACATGACAGTACAAAAATTACTGGACAGTGGGATGTTTCACATCGTGAATGTGGGAGAGAATCCGGAGCGGGAGATCACAGTGCCGTTTTGCTGTGATCTTTTAAGCATTGCTATGGGGAGGGCGCCGGCGGGCTGTGCCTGGGTGACAGTGATGGGGAATATGAACACATTGGCAGTAGCTACGCTGACGGATGCGGCATGTATCATTATGGCGGAAGGGGCAACGTTGGATGATATTGCCATGAAGAAGGCCAGGGATCAGGAGATCACGGTGATGGGGACCGAGCTGCCGATATTTGAAGCGGCGTTTAAGGTGTACCAGGCGCTGCAGGAGTAGAGAGATGATTACCCTTACCTATGACCTGCATATTCATTCCTGCCTTTCCCCATGTGGGGATGATGATATGACACCGGGTAATATCGTGGGCATGGCGGCAATCAAGGGTTTGGATGTAATTGCGGTTACCGATCACAATTCCTGCCGGAATTGTCCGGCAGTGATGAAGCTGGCGGAACAATTCGGTGTCCTGGCGATCCCCGGCATGGAGATCAATACCTCGGAGGAGGTCCATGCTGTATGCCTGTTCCCGAGCCTTCAGCCAGCGCTGGATTTTGATGCTTATGTATATGAACGGCTGATGAAATTTCCCAATAAAGAAGCCGTGTTCGGGAAGCAGCAGATCTGCAATGAGGAAGACGAAGTAGTAGGGACAGAGCCGAATCTGCTGATCAACAGTGTCGATATTTCTTTTGATCAGTTATGGGATCTGGTACGTTCCTTTGACGGGGTGATGTTTCCGGCTCATATTGAAAAGAGCGCCAACAGCCTGATTGCCAATCTGGGCTTTGTACCGCCGGACAGCCAGTTTAAGACAGCGGAATTAAAGGATCTGAAAAAGCTGCATGAGGCGAAGAAGGGGAACCCTTATCTGGAGGGATGCCGGATTATCAGCAACTCGGATGCCCATTACCTGGAGCATATCCACGAGCCGGAGCTGACGATTCCGGTGAGAGAAAAAAGTATTGAAGGAGTGCTGGACGCGCTGCTGGGAAAATAGAAGGCAGGTAAATGGCACAGGAGGGAGACGCGGATGTATACACCAGGAGAAATTGCAGAAAATTATATCCAAATCGGAAAGAAAAAAGCGGCAATGCAGGCGGATAAGATGTTTTTGCTGGCAGTTATGGCCGGCATTTATATCGCAGTGGCAGGCTGCGGTGCATCTACAGCCGCCTGTACGATCGGCGGTTCCGCCGGAAAGCTGATAGGAGCCTGTGTCTTTCCTGCTGGCCTGACCCTGGTGCTTCTGGCCGGCAGCGAATTATTCACTGGCAATTGCCTGTTGATCATTCCTGTGCTGAAGCGAGAGATCTCTGTCAGTGCGATGCTACGCAACTGGGGGATCGTGTATCTGGGGAATCTTGCGGGCAGTGTTTTTGTGGCCTGGATGGTGGTGAACAGCCATCAGCTAAGCCTCTTTGACGGCCAGCTGGCAGTGACGGCAGTCAACACGGCGGTTGCAAAGGTGTCGATGCCATTTGCCGACGCCCTGCTCAGGGGGGTTCTCTGTAATCTGCTGGTTTGTCTGGCTGTCTGGGTGAGCTTTGCAGCAAAGGATGTGACCGGCAAGGTGATCGGGTTATTTTATCCGATTCTGGTATTTGTGGTTTGCGGTTTTGAGCACAGTGTGGCGAACATGTTTTACTGTCCGGCGGCACTGTTTGCCTTAGGGCATCCGGAGTATGCAAGGCTGATTACGGCCGATGTAAGCAGCCTGACCTGGGGCAGTTTTATTTTGAAAAATCTGATGCCGGTTACGCTGGGCAATATTCTCGGAGGAGCGGTGCTCGTAGGGGCAGTGTATTGGCGGATTTATCTGCGCAAGGAGCAGTCATCATTGCTCTGAGTCTTCAATCAGCCGCATCCCCGCGGTTTCGGTGACTGGCAGGGAGAAAACGATAGTGCCAGCCTTACTGGTAATTCCGGCTTTGTCCATGATGGCCCGCATGATGGCATTTTTGCCTTCCTGCCGGGTCACCATAAAAATCAGTTCTTTTTCGGCGGCAATGGATACCCCCAGGAATTTCTCTGCTTTTTCGGTGCCGGTTCCCTTGGCATGAATCACAGTCCCGCCGGCGGCGTTGGCCTCTCTGGCAGCATCCATAATCATATCTGTGTATCCCTGATTGGCAATCGCCACCAGAAGTTCATATCTGGTATTTTTCAAGGTGCTTTCCTCCTCCTTTTTAAATTCGCGGCCCTCAGTAAGAAACTGAAGTTGTTTTTTTCCGCCGATACTGCTGACGGGGATGATAAAGGCGATACCGGTACCCGGAATATCAATTTTCATTTGTTTTTGCAGTCCGGCTTTGAGCTGCTGCCATTCGTTTTCTGTTACAAAAGAGAAAAGAACGGCCTTTTCAGCCGCCTCCAAACCAAAGGAATCCAGAATCTCGGAAGCAGTGGTTCCCCGCCCGAAAGTAATCAGCGACACGGTAATATTATATTCCCGATAAAAAGCCAGAAACCGCCGGGTTTGATTTCGGTCGCTGACCGTTGCCATCATATACAATACACTCATAATAACCTCACATGTTATAATTCAATAATCGCGTCGTCTTCCAATCGCTCAAAGGCGGCAGCAGGCGCGATAGCTCCCACAAATCTTTTTCGTCTGGTTTCTCCGAGCTTTGCAGCGAGTCCCATCACCTGAATCGTAATGAGCGGGGTCATGGCTACCATGGCCACCACACCAAAGGCATCGGTTACCAGATTGCCTCCTGAGGCGGCGTAGGCTCCCTGGGCCAGCGGCAGCAGAAAGGCGGCAGTCATCGGGCCGGAAGCCACGCCGCCAGAGTCAAAAGCAATGGCAGTGTAGATTCTTGGCACAAAAAAGGAAATAAGAAGGGCAATTCCATAGCCGGGAATAAGAAACCAGAGGATAGAAATCCCGGTCAGCACCCGGACCATAGCAAGCCCTAAAGAAACTGAGACGCCGATGGAAAGCCCGGTGCCCATAGAGGATGCCGAGATAGCCCCGTCAGTAATTTCCTCGACCTGCCGGTTAAGGACATAGACGGCGGGTTCCGCTTTTACAATAAAATAGCCAATCAGAGCGGCAATCGGAATCAGAATTTCCGGTCGGCTTCTTCCGGCCAGTACTTGTCCGAGATAATTTCCGGCCGGCATAAAGCCAACATTGGCGCCGGCCAGAAACAGAACAAGCCCGATATAAGTATAGACAAGTCCGATCAGAATTTTTTTCAGCGTTCTTTGGGACAGCCGCAGGGACAGTACTTGAAAAACCATAAAAAACAAAAAGATCGGCAGCAGGGAAAAGGAGATTTCCTTCATATAAGTGGGCAGCTCGGAAGAAAAAAGGTTCCAGAGTTGTCGGGAATCGTCCACCTCCAGTGTGATGGCAGAAACCTGGATTCCATCCTGCGGATTAAAGATCATTCCCAGAAGCATTACTGCTAAAATAGGGCCTACAGAGCACAAAGCTACCAGGCCAAAGCTGTCATCAGCAGCATGGCGGTCACTGCGGATAGCAGATACACCGACGCCCAAAGCCATGATAAAAGGAACTGTCATGGGACCGGTGGTAACGCCGCCGGAATCAAAAGCAATACTCAAAAAATCCTTTGGTATGAAAGCTGATAAAAGGAATATCAGGATGTAGAAGGCAATCAGAAGCGGCGGCAGGGGGATGGAAAATAACATCCGCAACAGTGCGATAACGAGAAAAACACCCACGCCACAGGCCACGGACAGAATCAGCACAGCACCCATCAGAAAACACAGCAGGATACTGGGAGAGACGGGGGCAATGGAAAAACACAGTATCAGCACAATACAAATAATTGGCAGGACAGCCTGGAGCGCTTCTTGCCATTTTTCTTTTAGTTTTGTTCGGATTTTCAAATTTTGTCCGTATCCTTTCCCTTGTGATATTGGTATTATAACACGGGGGCGGGAAATTTCCAATAAAGATGGTGTGTATTTTTTGCTGTGTTTTTTTCTCTGGGTACGCCTTGGAGGAAGGAGTGGGACGGCGGCTGGCCTGTCGATGCGCCTTTTCCTGTTTCGGGATTAAGAAACCTTAAAATTTCTGAATTTTGCTAAGGGCGAAACGAAAAGTACAGAAACTTAAAGGTTTCTAAAAATCCCTGCAAATGTCAAAGGCTCTTCGACAGGCCAGCCGCCGTCCCGCTCCTTCCTCCAAGGCTGTGTATTCTCAGGGGAAAGCGAATGATATGATGTTGAAAGTGTTGTAACATCCTCTATGATATACAGATGGCCCTGCATTTCATACATGACGTTTTAAGCCCGATTAGATCATTAAATTTAGTCTTGAGAATATCCAGTCTTGGAGAAACGAGGGGGCCTTGCAAGCCAGCCAATGTCATTAAGTTTAGCTGTGAGAATACTCAGCCATGGAACAAGGAGCGGGAAGCGGCAAGAAATGGTCTGCTGATTTTGACTTTGCAGGGATTTAGAAGTCCTTAAATCCCTGAGTTTTGCCTTGAAACGAAAATCCACTCTGTCTGAGCGAAGCGAGTTTGGGGATTTTCGTTTCGCTTTTCGCAAAAATCAGAGATTTTAGGACTTCTTGATCCCGAAACCGGAAAAATCAGCAGACCATTTCTTGCCGCTTCCCGCTTCTTGTTCCATGGCGTACCCTCTGAGAAACATTATCCAATACTTATAATACGGGTAAAAGATATAACACTTAAAATATAGGTACAAGCCGATGCGGGTGTCATAGGGCTGGGAGAATGGCGTTATTACATTGTGTCGAAACTTGGCGATGGAATCTAATTGCGTGCAGACAAAGGTTGCGTCTATAATACAATTTACAACAAGAGAAACAGGAGGGAAGGAAGAATGTCGGAGTTTAATGTTGCAATTGCAGAGGATAATCCACAAATGTTAAATTTGTTAAACAATATGCTGGAGGAGGAAAATGGTTTTCGGGTAGTTGGGAAAGCAGACAATGGCTCAGATGCCTATGACATGATTATGAAAACGGATCCGGATTTGGTGCTGATGGATGTAATTATGCCAAAACTGGATGGAATTTCCGTGATGGAGAAGGTGAAGAAGGAACGGATGGGACGGAAGATACCTTCATTTATCATGGTAACGGCAGCAGGGAATGATCAGGTGACGCGGGACGCCTTCCGGTTGGGAGCCAGTTATTTTATCATGAAGCCATTTGAAAAAGAATTGCTCATGGAGAAAATACGGCGGGTTTGCTCTGGTTCTGAAAGGATGACAGCTCATGCTGAGAATGGCAAAGTGAATCCGTATATGGATCGGAGTGAATATATCCGTCAGAATCTGGAGAATGATGTGACTCGTCTGCTTCATGAGATCGGGATTCCGGCACATATCAAGGGCTATCAATATTTGAGGGATGCGATTGCTATTTCTGTGGAGGAAGAGGAGATTTTAGTCAGCGTCACCAAAGTGTTGTATCCGACGATTGCAAAACGTCATAATACAACATCGAGCCGTGTGGAGCGTGCAATCCGCCATGCGATTGAAGTGGCATGGACTCGCGGGAGATTAGATACAATCCATGAGCTGTTTGGCTATACGATTAGCAATGGAAAAGGGAAACCTACCAATTCGGAATTTATTGCGCTAATTTCGGATAAAATAAGGCTGGATTATAAAAGAATGTAAAGAAACCGGGAAAGACAGCAGTTTTTAAAGATTTTGCTTCCTAAATCCGCTCAAATATTGTATACTGATAATAACAAGGTCTGCTTTGGGGGCGGACAACAGATTAGGAGGTTATTTCGATGAAGAAAATTTTATTTGTTGCTTCAGAGGCGGTGCCATTTATCAAGACCGGCGGTTTGGCCGATGTGGTGGGTTCTCTGCCCAAATGCTTCGATAAGGAATATTTTGATGTGAGGGTGATGGTGCCCAAATATCTCTGTATCAAGGAAAAATGGCGCAATGAGATGACGTATATCAACCATTTTTATATGGACTATCTGGGGCAAAGCCGCTATGTGGGCATTATGCAATATGTGCTGGATGGGATTACTTTTTATTTTATTGACAACGAGTCTTATTTCAGCGGTGACAAGCCATATGGCGACTGGTTTTATGATTTGGAGAAATTTTCATTCTTTTGCCAGGCAGCATTATCTTCCCTGCCAGTGATCGGGTTTCGGCCTGATGTGGTGCATTGCCATGACTGGCAGACCGGCCTGATTCCGGTTTATCTTAAAGATCGGTTCCGGGGCGGAGAGTTCTTCCGGGACATGAAATCTGTGATTACGATCCATAACCTGAAGTTCCAGGGTGTGTGGGATGTAAAGACGATCCAGAGATTTTCCGGATTGCCGGATTATTACTTTACATCGGATAAGCTGGAGGCATATAAAGACGGAAATATGTTAAAGGGTGGAATTGTGTTTGCGGATGCGATTACCACAGTAAGCCAGACTTATGCCGACGAGATCAAGATGCCGTTTTATGGAGAAGGCCTGGACGGATTGATGCGGGCCAGATCCAACAGCCTGCGGGGAATCGTCAATGGCATTGATTATGAGGACTTTAATCCTGAGACGGACAAGCACATTGCCCAGCCGTATAATGCCAAGAATTTCCGGAAGGAGAAGGCTAAGAACAAGATGGATTTGCAGGCTCAGGTAGGTTTGCCTGTCGACGATAAGAAGTTTATGGTAGGTATCGTGTCGCGCCTTACGGATCAGAAAGGGCTGGACTTGATTCAGGGTGTTATGGACGAACTTTGTTCTGAGGATATGCAGTTGATTGTGTTGGGTACTGGTGATGAGCGATATGAGAATATGTTCCGCCATTATGACTGGAAGTACCATGACCGGGTTTCGGCTCAGATTTATTATTCGGAAGAGTTATCCCACAAGATTTATGCCGGATGCGATGCGTTTTTGATGCCGTCCTTGTTTGAACCTTGTGGCTTAAGCCAGCTGATGGCACTGCGCTATGGTACGGTTCCGATTGTTCGTGAAACCGGGGGATTAAAAGATACCGTACAGCCATATAATGAATATGAGAGTATTGGAACAGGGTTTTCTTTTGCTAATTATAATGCGCATGAGATGTTGGATTCCGTCCGCTATGCAAAGCATGTGTATTATGAGAAGAAGAGAGAATGGAATAAAATCATTGACCGTGCTATGGCACAGGATTTCTCCTGGCAGACTTCTGCCGCCAAATATCAGGAATTGTATGACTGGTTGATCGGCTATTAAAGGACAGGTAGAGAGACGTATGTCATTTTGGGAACGGATATGCGGCAATGAGGTTTTAATCAGTGCAGTGATCGGCTGGATGGTGGCGCAAGTGCTGAAGACATTGATTGATTTTGCATTGAATGAGTCTTTTTCTGCAGAACGCCTGGTGGGATCTGGGGGGATGCCCAGTTCCCATTCATCTACGGTATGCGCTTTGACGACAAGTGCGGGGATTCGGTATGGTGTGGAGTCTTTTGAATTTGCGATCTGTTTTATTTTGGCATCGGTAGTCATGTATGATGCTATTGGTGTGCGCCAGGAAACCGGGAAGCAGGCAAAGTTGCTGAATCTGATTATGGAACAGGATCTTTTTCATCTGGATAATGAACAGTTTCAGAAACGATTGAAGGAGTTTGTAGGCCATACGCCGCTTCAGGTGTTTGCCGGAGCGTTGTTGGGGATTTTGATTGCGTTTTTCGTGCATATGAAGTTTTTTTGAGGCTCTGGTCATAAACCGTTTTTTGATGCGTTAGATATTATGTGTCAGTGTTACCTTCCGTGGACAAGTGCATGTCCCTTTGTCCATGAAGGATATGCAGATATAATAATATTTTAGAGGGCAGGGAGCGTATGTATCAAAAAATGGAAGGAAATTATGTCTGGGTGTTTAAGGGCGAACGGATTATTCTGCGGGGAAGGGATATTTGCTATGTGTATATGAACCAGCGAAAGACCTTTGTCCATACAGGCAAGAGAGAGTATCGTGTGGGCGGCAGCCTGAAGGATGTAGAAGAATTGCTGAAGGATTTGCCGATCGTGAAGACACATAATGCTTTTCTTGTACACATGGATTTCCTGGAATCGGTTAGCGCCCGGGGAGCGGTTTTGAAGGATGGGACATTGATCCCAGTCAGCCAGAATCGTTGGAAGCAGGTTCGGGAAACTGTGGAACGATATTATCAGGAATGTCACCATATCAGACATAAAATGCAAAAACAGGACGTAAAACTGCAAAAAAGTATATATGATGCGCAAGAGGGCTTGTATATGAGAGAGAGTTGTGATAATTTGGGTGCATAACATTTCTTGGCAGTGTTCTTGCGGCCAGCCATCCAAGTCCACAGGGAATCTTATCTTGATGGCGGTAGGGTTCTTCTTGTCTATAGTGATTTATATTTCTGTATAGAATAATATTGGGGTCAAAATGTGTTTTGGCCCCTGGTTCCTACGATTGCTCCGTATTTCATGCATGATTTTTTGACCCTGACATCAGGGAATTATATGTTACGGTTCAAAAGAGGCATCTCCTTGCCGGTCAGTGCCGGACAGAACAAAAGAAACCGATTGACAGCCGAAAGCGGTTGTGGTAAGATAAGTCGGTATTCATGACGCCGGGGCTCAGTTCCCAGGATACTCCAACCGGGAGCCTGGTTTTCGGTAAGCATAAAATTAAGGAGGAAATCTTATGATTTCGAAAGAAAAGAAGGCAGCAATTATTGAGCAGTATGGCAGAAAGCAGGGAGATACCGGTTCACCGGAGGTGCAGATTGCGATTCTGACAGCCAGGATTGCGGAGTTGACTGAGCACCTTCAGCAAAATAAGAAGGATCATCATTCCAGAAGAGGTCTTTTGAAGATGGTAGGCCGGAGACGCGGTTTGCTGGATTATTTGAAGAAAACCGATCTGGAAGGCTATCGTGCTTTGATTGAAAAGCTGGGTATCAGAAAATAAAGACGGATTCGGGGTGGAGAGGCTTCTCCACCCTGTCGTTGTTTGCGGGAGTCCGCAAAATCAAGAAAAACCGGATTTTATAGACGGGTAATAAATGATATTTTTCAGAGGACAAGACCGAGACGACTGCTGTGCACAAAAGGCAGAAGAGCTGTATTGTATGGTTTTTGTGCAGAGCAGTAGTTTCGGAGTCTTCTGACAGATATAAAGAATAAAAAAGAAAAGGAGACGATGTCATGTACAAAAGTTTTAGTATGGAACTGGCAGGGAGGACCCTGACAGTCGATGTGGGAAGAGTGGCAAAGCAGGCAAATGGCGCTGCCTTTATGCATTATGGGGATACGGTGGTTCTGTCCACGGCTACCGCGTCGGATAAACCCCGGGAGGGAATCGATTTTTTCCCTTTAAGTGTGGAATTTGAGGAAAAGTTATATTCCGTAGGGAAGATTCCGGGGGGCTTTAACCGCAGAGAGGGTAAAGCATCGGAAAATGCAGTATTGACATCCCGGGTGATCGACCGCCCGATGCGGCCGCTGTTTCCCAAAGATTATCGCAATGATGTAACATTAAATAATCTGGTCATGTCTGTGGATCCGAATTGCAGCCCGGAGTATACGGCGATGCTGGGATCGGCAATTGCGACTTGTATTTCCGATATTCCCTTTGACGGCCCGTGCGCCACGACCCAGATTGGGATGATCGATGGAGAATTTATCGTAAATCCGACAAACGAACAAAAGCTGGTGTCGGATATGGCATTGACGGTGGCATCTACCAGGGAAAAGGTGATTATGATTGAAGCGGGCGCCAAGGAAGTGCCGGAAGCAGTCATGATCCAGGCAATTTTTAAGGCTCATGAAGTAAATCAGGAAATTATAAAATTCATTGATACCATTGTGGCTGAGTGCGGTAAGCCGAAACACTCTTATGAGAGTTGTGCAGTTCCGGAAGAATTATTTGCGGCGATCCGCGAGATCGTTCCTCCGTCAGAAATGGAGGAAGCGGTATTTACCGACGATAAGCAGACACGGGAAGAAAATATCCGCCGTATTACCGAGAAGCTGGAGGAGGCTTTTGCGGAGAAGGAGGAGTGGCTGGCCGTGCTGGGCGAGGCAGTTTATCAATACCAGAAAAAGACTGTCCGCAAGATGATTTTAAAAGATCATAAGCGCCCGGATGGCCGTGCAATTACGGAGATCCGCCCATTGTCGGCAGAGATCGATCTGCTGCCAAGAGTGCATGGCTCCGGTATGTTTACCCGCGGCCAGACGCAGATCCTGAATATCTGTACTCTGGCGCCGATGTCTGAGGCTCAGAGGCTGGATGGCCTAGATGAGAATGAGACTACAAAACGATATATGCATCATTATAATTTCCCGTCTTATTCCGTGGGTGAGACAAAGCCTTCCAGAGGACCGGGACGCCGGGAAATTGGGCATGGTGCGCTGGCAGAGAGAGCGCTGGTTCCGGTATTGCCAAGTGAGGAAGAATTCCCTTATGCGATCCGTACCGTATCGGAAACTATGGAATCCAATGGTTCTACCTCTCAGGCAAGTATCTGTGCTTCTACATTGTCTCTGATGGCCGCCGGGGTGCCCATCAAAGCGATGGTTGCAGGAATTTCCTGCGGCCTGGTGACGGGAGAGAGCGATGATGATTATATCGTATTGACAGATATTCAGGGCCTGGAGGATTTCTTCGGCGATATGGACTTTAAGGTGGGCGGCACACACAAAGGAATCACAGCGATCCAGATGGATATTAAGATTCACGGTTTAACCCGGCCGATTATCGAGGAAGCGATTGCCAGAACCCGCGAGGCAAGGCTGTATATTTTAGACGAGGTAATGAAGCCGGTGATTTCCGAACCCCGGAAAGAGGTAGGCAAATATGCGCCGAAGATTGATCAGATTGTTATTGATCCCCAGAAAATCGGGGATGTGGTAGGCAAACAGGGCAGCACGATCAATAAAATTATTGAAGAGACAGGGGTAAAGATCGACATATCTGAGGATGGCCGCGTGGATATCTGTGGCACAGATAAAGATATGATTGAGAAAGCGAAGGAGATCATTGCCAGCATTGTGACCGATATTGAGCCAGGACAGGTGCTTACAGGTAAGGTAGTGCGGATCATGCCATTTGGCGCTTTCGTGGAGCTGAAGCCAAAGAAAGATGGCATGGTGCATATCTCCAGGCTGTCTGACAAGCGGGTTGAGAAGGTGGAAGATGTGGTGAACATCGGTGACTCTGTGACAGTAAAGGTATTGGATGTAGACAAGATGGGAAAGATCAGCCTCAGCATGAAGCCTGGGGATCTGAAATAAGGGTTCCTGGGAAAATAAAAGAGGGCGGCTGGTCTGCAATGTCATTTAGTTAGGTTTTTCAAAAGGTACGCCAGGGAAAAGGAGTGGAAAGAGGCGGGAAATGGTCGGCTGCTTTTTCCGGTTTCAGGATTAAGAATTCCTAAAATCTCTGATTTTTGCGAAAAGCAAAACGAAAATCCCCAAACTCGCTTCGCTCAGACAGAGTGGATTTTCGTTTTAACGCAAAACTCAGGGATTTAAGAAATTCTAAACCCCTGCAAAGTCAAAAGCAGCCAACCATTTCCCGCCTCTTCCCGCTCCTTTTCCCTGGCTGAGTATTCTCAGAGCTAAACTTAATAGTATTGGTTATAAAAAATGTCATCCGCTATTTTTGTATCTTGTGTTTGGACGGTTTATGTTCAGACAGGATACGGAAATGGCGGATGATTTATTTTGCAATGCTCTTTTTATATGCTTTTATAGCGGGATCCATTGAGGCTTTCGTTGGCGGTAGACTGTGAGATAGCGAAAGCCACAATCAATCAAGATGGATTTTGCCCGGTCAAAGGCATGTCCGATATATTCCGGGGTATGGGCATCCGAACCGAGAGTGATCCGTTCTCCGCCTAACTGATGATAACGGCGGAGAATATCCTCTGTGGGATTCGGATGGCCCAACCCGTATTTAAAACCGGCAGTATTGCATTCTAGAGCGATCTCCTTTTCAATCAGTGTTTTTAAAATCGGATCGATGTAATCCTGATAAGCAGAGAAGGAATAATTTTGGTTGGTGGCAGGACCATAGCGGACTACATAATCCAGATGGCCAAAGGAATCAAAACAGCTTAGTGTTTGAATGCGTTTCAGCGAGACTTCAAAGAAGCGTTCGTAGGCGGCGCGCTCGGTTCTTCCTTGAAAGAAACTGGGATAATAAGGATCCATCTGGTCGATGAAATGACAGGATCCAATGATATAATCCACATCGAGAGAACGGGCCAGCCGTTCCAGATAGTCCTGAATACGGATTTGCAGGCCCAGCTCCAAACCGATACCGATTCGGATGCGGCCGGAGTATTCTTCCTGGAGGCTGTGCAATTGAGAAAGGTAGGAGGGAAAATCCAGAAGAAAGATTTCTTCTGCCATACCGGTAGCGTAGTCATGGTGGTCAGTGATGCATAATTCCTGCATTCCCAGGGACAGACAACGCTCAATCTGGATACGGGCAGGAGTAGTGCAGTCGCCGGAAAATGAGGTATGGATGTGGGTGTCGGGGAGCATAAAAGAGGGACCTCCTTGCTATTATATTTATTGGGATTATAGCGGATATTTGCGGGGAATGCAATGATGGCGTGATTAAATAATGGCTGAGTATTCCCAGCGCTAAACTTAATAACATTGGCCACAGGATATTTCCGTGATATTTCCGCGGCATATGTGAAAACCAGTTGAAATAGGCAGGCGGGTTATGGTATCATAAATTTGATTTTCGGTTTTATTTGCCGGTAACAGGATGACAGATGGACAGACAGGGAGAAGAGAATGGCGATAAACGATATTTCTAACATGTTTGGTTTTTTAGGCGGCCTGGGGATGTTTTTGTATGGAATGAGCATTATGGCGGATGGCATGCAAAAGACGGCGGGCAGCCGGATGAGCAGCTTTCTGGGAATGCTGACCAATAATCGTTTTCTAGCAGTGGTGCTGGGAGCATTGATTACGGCAATTATCCAGAGCAGTGGAGCTACTACGGTGATGGTGGTAGGTTTTGTCAGCGCTGGCGTTTTAAATCTGTCGCAGGCAGTAGGGGTGATCATGGGTGCCAATATCGGTACGACGATCACTGCTTGGATCGTGTCTATGAGCCAGTTAGGAGATGCGTTTGAGATTATGAAGCCCGGCTTTTATGCGCCGCTGATCATCGGTGTGGGAGCTTTGCTTTTGGTGTTTGCCAAAGGACAGAAGAAAAAGATGATCGGCGAGATTTTGATCGGCCTGGGACTTTTATTTACTGGCCTGGATTTTATGTCTGGTTCTATCAGCTCATATACGGATGCGCCGGTTTTTGCCAGGGCGTTTGCTCTTCTGGGCGGGAACCCGCTTTTGGGTATGTTGATTGGTGCCCTGGTGACGGCGCTGCTGCAGAGTTCTTCTGCTTCTGTCGGTATCTTACAGACTCTTGCGATGAATGGAATTGTGACGACGAATGCCGCGATCTATATTACGCTGGGACAGAATATCGGTTCTTGTGTCACGGCCATGCTTTCAAGCGCCGGCGGTTCGCGGACGGCAAAGCGGGCGGCAGTGATGCACCTGACCTTTAATGTGATTGGTGCAATTCTTTTTGGTGTACTGGGATTTATGGTGTTTTCTTTGATGCCTTCCTTTGCGGCTGCTGATATTAGTGCGGTACAGATATCCATTTTCCATACAGTATTTAATTTGACGATGACAGCTCTTTTATTTCCTTTTGGGGATCAGCTTGTGAAGCTGTCAGGAATGGTAGTGAAAGAGAAAGAAGAGGAAGGCAACGCCGGGGATCAGGAGACGGCTGCGACCTTGAGGCATCTGGATGAACGTATTTTTGAATCTCCGGCTTTTGCCGTAGAGACAGCGGCGTTGGAGGTGGTCCATATGGGGCAGATTACGATGAAAAATGTCAAACGCGCCTTAGATGCCGTCCTTACGGGCAACCTGGAGGAGGTTGAGATTGTGTATAAAACAGAGAAAACCATAGATAATATGGAAAAGATGCTGACGGAATATCTGATTAAGGTGGATAATCTTTCTTTGACAGAACGTCAAAAGCGGATTGTCAACAATTTGTTCTACAGCGTCAGCGATATTGAGCGGATCGGAGATCATGCAGAAAATATGGCGGAGCAGGCAGAATACCTGGTACAGCATAAGCTGGATTTCACGGAGACGGGGATGAAGGATCTAAGGAGCATCAGTGACAGTGTGATTCAGTCCTTTCAGCATGCCATTGACGCCAGGCAGACCGGCAACATGGACTCTGTGCGCAAGGTAAGCCAATATGAGGACGATGTGGATAATCAGGAGGAAGAGCTGCGGGAAAAACATATTGAACGGCTTTCTGCCGGTCAGTGCGAACCTTCTGCCGGTGTAGTGTTCCTGGATATTCTCAGCAATCTGGAGCGTATTTCCGATCATGCTTACAATTTGGCTGGTTATGTCAAAGATGAATTGTAAATGAGAAAAAACAGTAACAAAAAGATTCATAAATACAGGTGAAATGGCAAAAAACCTCTTGCTATTTTGTCCATAATTGGGTAAAATAGGAATCAGGGTTGATTATATTTTAACAATCAATAATTTTTTAACAATCTAGGAGGAATTGATTATGGCAGTAAAAGTAGCAATCAATGGTTTTGGACGTATCGGCCGTCTGGCATTCAGACAGATGTTCGGAGCTGAGGGGTATGAGGTTGTAGCGATCAACGATTTGACAGATCCGAAGATGCTGGCTCATCTGTTGAAATATGATACTGCTCAGGGCGGATATGCTGGCCATATCGGTGAGGGCAAGCATACTGTTGAGGCTGGTGAGGACTCCATTACCGTAGATGGAAAGACCATCCGGATTTACGCAGAGAAAGATGCTGCCAATCTTCCCTGGGGCGAGATTGGTGTTGACGTAGTTCTGGAGTGTACTGGCTTCTACACCTCCAAGGCGAAATCCCAGGCTCATATTGATGCTGGCGCTAAGAAGGTTGTTATCTCTGCACCGGCAGGCAATGATCTGCCGACCATCGTATTCAGCGTAAATGAAGGCACCCTGACAAAGGACGACACCATCATTTCTGCAGCTTCCTGCACCACCAACTGCCTGGCTCCTATGGCAAAGGCCCTGAACGATTATGCACCGATCCAGTCTGGTATTATGAGCACCATCCATGCTTACACCGGGGATCAGATGATTCTGGACGGCCCCCACAGAAAGGGCGACTTAAGAAGAGCAAGAGCCGGAGCAGCAAACATCGTTCCCAATTCCACCGGTGCAGCCAAGGCGATCGGCCTGGTTATTCCGGAGCTGAACGGCAAGCTGATCGGTTCTGCACAGCGTGTTCCGGTTCCGACCGGTTCCACCACCATTTTGACGGCGGTTGTTAAGGGCGCTGATGTGACCAAGGAAGGCATTAATGCTGCTATGAAGGCTGCTGCTTCCGAGTCCTATGGCTACAACGAGGATCCGATTGTTTCTTCTGATGTTATCGGTATGAAGTATGGTTCCCTGTTTGATGCTACCCAGACCATGGTTGCCAAGATCGCAGACGATCTGTATGAGGTTCAGGTAGTTTCATGGTACGACAATGAGAATTCCTATACCAGCCAGATGGTAAGAACCATTAAGTACTTCGCTGAACTGTAATCAGAGAGCAGAGAAAAGTTCAAGCGGGGTCCGGTCTTGACAGGGACCGGGCCCCGCTTTCGCACAGCTCATCGCTCCGACGATGAGCTTTCATAGTACTCCCCCTCATGCCGTTTTCCCGGCACCACTATGAATGAAAGGGGTTTACTATGAACCCTTCGGGGGATGCACACGGAATGCAAAAACGGCATTCCGGCGCTGTACCGACAGCGCAGCAAGTGCGCAGTCCTACCGTAAGAATTCGATACTTTCACAGTAATTAAGAAAGGGGCATTGACAGATATGCTGAATAAAAAGACCGTAGAGGATTTAAAGGATTTAAAGGGCAAGAGAGTATTAGTCCGTTGTGATTTTAATGTTCCGCTGAAGAATGGCGAGATTTCAGATGAGACTCGTATTGTAGCGGCGCTTCCTACCATCAAAAAGTTGATTGGCGAGGGGGCAAAGGTGATCCTTTGCTCACATTTGGGCAAGGTGAAAAACGGCCCGAATGAGGGAGAGTCCTTAGCGCCGGTTGCTGCCCGTCTTACAAAGAAGCTGGGTAAGGATGTGGTATTTGTAGCTGATTATAACGTGACCGGAGAAGCGGCCACCAAGGCGGTGGAAGCGATGAATGATGGTGATGTGGTACTGCTGCAGAACACCCGTTTCCGTGGCAAGGAAGAAACCAAGAACGGTGAAGAATTCAGCAAGGAGCTGGCGGAGCTGGCAGATGATTACGTATGTGATGCCTTTGGTTCTTCTCACCGGGCACATGCTTCCGTAGAAGGCGTGACAAAGTTTATTACTGAAAAAGGCGGCGCCAATGCGGTCGGTTATCTGATGCAGAAAGAGATCGACTTTTTGGGCAATGCGGTGGAGAATCCGGTGAGGCCTTTTGTGGCAATCCTGGGCGGAGCAAAGGTGGCAGACAAGCTGAATGTGATTTCCAATCTGCTGGAGAAATGTGATACTTTAATTATCGGTGGAGGTATGGCATTTACCTTCTTAAAGGCACAGGGCAAGGGAGTGGGCAATTCTCTGGTGGATGACAGCAAGATTGATTACTGTAAAGAGATGATGGAAAAGGCAGAGAAGCTGGGGAAGAAATTGCTGCTTCCGGTTGACACGACCATTGCTGCTGCATTCCCGAATCCGATTGACGGACCGGTTGAGGTGCAGGTTGTTTCTTCTGATGATATTCCGGCAGATATGGAAGGCCTGGATATCGGACCGAAGACAGCTGAGCTGTATGCAGAGGCAGTAAAGACAGCTAAGACGGTTGTCTGGAACGGACCGATGGGAGTATTTGAGAATCCGACGCTGGCTAAGGGAACCATTGCTGTGGCCAAGGCGTTGGCGGAGACCGAGGCCACGACGATTATCGGCGGCGGCGATTCTGCGGCGGCGATGAACCAGCTTGGTTTTGCAGATAAAGTAAGCCATATTTCTACCGGTGGCGGAGCTTCCCTGGAGTTCTTAGAGGGCAAAGTCCTTCCCGGCGTAGCGGCGGCGGATGACAAATAAAATAATTTCTGACGAAACAAAAATATCAAGGGGGGACAAAGAAATGTCCAGAAAGAAAATTGTTGCAGGCAACTGGAAGATGAACATGACGCCTACCGAGGCAGTCGCTCTTGTGAATGAGTTAAAGCCTTTGGTTGCCAATGATGAGGTAGATGTGGTATTTTGTGTACCGGCGATTGATATCATCCCTGCGATGAAAGCGGCGGAAGGGACGAATATCAACATCGGAGCCGAGAATATGTACTATGAGGAGAAAGGGGCCTATACGGGCGAGATTTCTCCGGCAATGCTGGTGGATGCCGGTGTGAAATATGTCATTATCGGCCATTCCGAGAGAAGAGAATATTTTGCTGAGACAGACGAGACAGTAAACAAGAAAGTTCTAAAGGCATTTGAGCATGATATCACTCCGATTATCTGTTGTGGTGAATCTCTGACACAGAGAGAACAGGGGATCACGATCGACTGGATCCGCCAGCAGATTAAGATTGCATTTTTGAATGTGACAGCAGAACAGGCGAAGAAGGCTGTCATTGCATATGAGCCGATTTGGGCGATTGGCACAGGTAAGGTGGCCACGACTGAGCAGGCACAGGAGGTTTGTGCAGCGATCCGCGTCTGCATCGGAGAGATCTATGATGAAGCAACTGCTGCAGAGATTCGTATCCAGTACGGCGGTTCCGTGTCCGGCGCCAGTGCTCCGGAATTGTTTGCTCAGCCAGATATCGATGGCGGCCTGGTAGGAGGCGCATCCTTAAAACCAGATTTTGGGAAAATCGTCAACTACAACAAATAAAAGTTAAGCTTCAGGGCGGGGCCGTTTGTGCTTCCGCCCTGTTTTTGTTTCGCGCTTGTCTGGAAAGGAAACAGGAAAATGCCAAAAAATGAGTCTATGAGCAGGAAAGCTCTGTTGATGAACATAGTGATCACAGTTGGTATTTTTGTGATTGCCACTATGTTGGCAGTTGCATTTTTTCATTACAGCCTTAATTCCACCAGTGTGGCAATCATTTATATTTTAGCAGTTATGTTGGTAGCCAGGTATACAAACGGATATGTGCCAGGGGTGGTGGCTTCGTTTCTGGGAGTTATCTGTGTCAACTATGTATTTACTTATCCTTTTATGCGTTTGAATTTCAGTATCGATGGTTATCCGATAACTTTTGTTGCCATGGCATTGATATCGGGGTTGACTAGTATGCTGACTACGCAGTCAAAAAAGCAAAATCAGATATTAAATGAGCAAGAGAAGCTTTTGATGGAGGCGGAAAAGGAGACGATGCGTGCAAATCTGCTGCGTGCGGTATCTCATGATTTGCGGACCCCGCTGACGGGAATTATTGGGATGGCAGATGCTTATTTGGCAGACAGTGGACGGTTGACAGAAGAAGAAAAATCGTATATGGTAAAAGGGATCAGCGAAGATGCTAACTGGCTTCTTAACATGGTGGAGAATTTATTGTCAGTTACGAGAATTCAGGTAGGAGGAACCCGGGTCAATACTAGCCTGGAACCATTGGAGGAGGTGGTTTCGGAGGCAGTACAGCGTTTGCGGAAACGACTGCCACAGGCCAGAGTACAAGTGCAGGTGCCAGAAGAATTCCTGATGGTCCCGATGGATGCGATGCTGATTGAACAGGTGATAATCAATCTGCTGGAGAATGGGGTATATCATTCTGGAGCAGAAAAAATTGATCTGTATGTGATAAAGGAGGACAAGGAAGCGGTCTTTCACATCCGGGATTATGGAAAAGGGATTGCCCCAGAAAGGTTGGAAACGATTTTTGACGGTGGCGGTACAGAGGAGAACCAGAGTGGGGATTCCCATCGGGGGATGGGAATTGGCCTGAGTATCTGTAAGACTATCGTCAATGCCCATGAAGGTACCATATGGGCGAACAACTGGGAGCAGGGCGCGGAATTTGTCTTTACATTACCATTGAGAGAGGATACCGGTGATGACAAATAGACAGACCATTTTGGTCATCGAAGATGAAAAGATTATAGGGAGCTATATTGAAACCATTTTAATATCGAATGAATATAAAGTGCTGCGTGCCATGAATGGGATGACAGGGCTTTCTCTATGTACATCGCACCATCCGGAAGTCGTTCTTTTGGATTTGGGCCTTCCAGATATGGATGGAATGGAGGTTTTACAGCGCATTCGGGAGTTTTCCAATCTTCCGGTAATTGTGATTTCCGCCCGTACCCAGGAGAGGGAGAAGGTGGAGGCGCTTGATAGCGGGGCGGATGACTATATCACCAAGCCATTTGGAGCAGAAGAGCTGCTGGCGCGGATTCGCACGGCATTGCGTCATCGTTTGCATGCCGGACAGGGACAGAAGCAGGAGCCGGTATACGCAAAGGATGAACTGGTGATTGATTTTGAACGGCGGTTAGTGACTTTGCAGGGAACGGCGATTCATTTGACGCAGATTGAATATAAGCTGGTTTCTTTGCTGGCCCGCAACGCGGGAAAGGTTCTGACTTATGATTATATTCTGAAGGAAATCTGGGGGCCTTATGCAGATATGGATAATCAGATTTTACGGGTGAATATGGCAAATATTCGCCGAAAGCTGGAGGCAAATCCCGCAGAGCCTCATTATATTTTTACAGAGATCGGAGTGGGATATCGGATGCTTGAGTGAAAATGAGATTGGAAAAGGCGGAGGGGACAAAAACAGCGGCTTTAATGGCCGCTGTTAATCACTTTCCAGTTATCCGATTTGGAATAGCGGGCAATGCTGATGGAGCGTGCAGGATTGCCTTCCGTCTGGTCCTTTCCGGTAAGAACCATAAAAATAATGATGTTTCCCGGATCGTATTCTGCCTCGATACCAGTATTCTGGTAGAGAAAGTAGTGGTCATCAGCCGGATATATGTCTTCTACGCCATCGAAGCCGGCAGAGGCTTCTGTGAAATAATAGCGGGCCAGTTCTTCGGTTTCTAAGAGCTCGGCGTCAGTCAACGAAGCCAGATAAGGCGGAGCCTGGCCGGACTCTGTCTCCAAAGCAACGGCACCGGAAGTCACAAATTCACTGGGAACAAAGGAAAGTGCGTCACGGGAAGACTCTGGAAGAGTCTGATACCATTCCAACCATTTCAGCGTATCTTCGGAAAGTTCACTTTTCATTTTGGCAATGCCATTAAATTCAACAAGATCATCACCGGCGGATTCCATGAGCAGTTTGTCAGAGGCGCCGGAAGCCGAGGATGGAGCTATCGTGGCGATCTCACTGCAGCCAGTAAGAAACAGAGCAGCAATGGTGATCCATAGAGCTTGCGATTGCATGAGTATATGCCTCCTTTCGGCTATTATATCAACGATGAGGCAGAAAAAAATTAAGAGTTCCTTAAAAATTTAAAAATTATTGAAAAAGAGCCTGAGGATGTGAAAAAATGAAAGCAATAGGGATTATTACAGACAGCCATAGCAGTATCACACAGGAAGAAGCAAAACGGTTGGGAATACTGGTGCTTCCAATGCCGTTTACTATCGAGGGGGAAAGCTATTATGAAGGGGTATCGCTGACGCGGCAGGAATTCCTTGAGAGGCTGCATTCCGGAGCAATCGTCTCTACCTCTCAGCCGGCGCCGACAGAGGTTATGGCATTGTGGGATCGGGCGCTGGAGGAATATGAAAAGGTTTTATATATACCTATCAGCAGCGGACTTAGCGGGTCTTATGACACGGCGATGATTATGGCACAGGAAGAGCCTTATGCAGGAAGAGTTCTGGTAGTGGACAGCGGACGGGTGTCGACGCTTTTACATCGTATGGTATTGGATGCACTTGAGCTGGTTGAGGAAGGCTATTGTGCAGAAGATATTCGTGAGATTCTGGAACAGTCTAGAGACAAGATGGTGATTTATATCGGAGTTCAAACGCTGGAAAATTTGAAACGGGGTGGAAGAATTACGCCGGCTGCCGCTGCTTTGGGGACGGTTCTGAATATCAAGCCGGTGCTGCAGTTTGATGTGGGGACATTGGACGTGTATAAGAAGTGCCGGGGATTTGCAAAGACGAAAAAAACCATGCTGGAAGCAATGAAGCAGGATCTGACGACTCGCTTCCGGGAGTGGTATGACAAAGGCGAGATTTATCTTTTGGCGGCTTCTAGTGCTCCTGTTGAAGAGACAAAGGAGTGGTTGAGGGAGATTCAGGAAGCTTTTCCTGAGCTGGCAGTTATGTGTGATGCGTTGTCTATGGGAGTGTCCTGCCATATTGGTTACGGAGGTCTGGGGATCGGGTGCTCCTGCCGCCCAAAGAGGCGATGAACTTTTCTTAAAAAACAAAAAAGAGATTGACAAATGAAGAAAAAGTAGTATTATATTCATATGAACAATTATTCATATGAATAAATGCATAAGCATTAAACCATCGGAGGCATTATCAGCAAGGAGGGAAGCCATGACAGCAGAGGAGAGAGCGAAGATTCAGCAAGAGGTGGAGGCTGGGGTTTGCGAATTCATGCATATTCACGAGGAGATTGTAGATAAAGTGGAAAAGGTGATGCCGGACGAGCAGCAGCTTTTGGACTTATCAGAATTTTTTAAAGTGTTTGGCGATTCCACCCGAATTAAGATTTTGTATGTGCTGAGCCAAGCGGAAATGTGCGTATGCGATATTGCCACCCTGCTGCAGATGGGGCAGTCAGCAATTTCTCATCAGCTACGCGTGCTGAAGCAAATGCGTCTGGTGACATTCCGCAGAGAGGGCAAGACAGTTTTTTATAAGCTGGCGGATTCTCATATTGAGACAATTTTGGCTCAGGGGATGGAGCATATCAGCGAATAAGGATTTTGCAGGATGATTTCAAAAACAGGAGGAGAAGATTGTAATGAGAAAGATCATCAAACTGGAAGGATTATGTTGTGCCAATTGTGCGGCCAAGATTGAGGAAGGCGTGAAAAAGCTGCCGGGGGTTAAGGAAGCTGTTTTGAGTTTTATGACGCAGCGGTTGACGATTGAAGCGGAAGACGGCAGGGAGGATGCCGTAGTGGAGGAAGCACAAAAGATTGCAAAGAAGATTGAACCGGAGGCCGGATTTAAGATATTGCGGTAGGGAATGTGGGCAGAACATTAAATGTGCACTTTGCAGGAAGGCATAATGGGAGGCAGATATGACAGGGAAGCAGAAAAAAATGGTATTCCGGCTAACAGTGAGTGGTATATTCTTCATTAGCGCCGTGGTGATGGAGTATAAGGGGTTATGGGCCGGATTTTCTTATATTCTGGCGTACTTATTTGCCGGATACGATATTCCATGGAAGGCTCTGCGCAATATTAAAAACGGACAGGTATTTGATGAGAATTTTCTGATGACAATAGCTACTTTTGGAGCAATTGCCGTTGGCTCCCTGGAAGAGGCCGTGGCAGTGATGCTGTTTTATCAGGTGGGAGAATTATTCAATGACTATGCGGTAAACAAATCACGTAAGTCGATCCAGGAGCTGATGGACATTAATCCGGAGTATGCGAATCTGCTGCGGGACGGTGTGGAAGAGCAGGTAGATCCTTATGAAGTGGAGGTGGGTGATACCATAATTATCCGTCCGGGGGAAAAGGTGCCGCTGGATGGCGTGGTACTGCAGGGTAGTTCCAGCCTGGACGTCAAAGCGCTGACGGGTGAGCCGATTCCGGCAGAGGTAGAAGCCGGCAGCAATGTGATCAGCGGTTCTATCAATTTAAACGGGGTGCTTCAAGTGCAGACGACCCGCCTGTTTGATGATTCTACAGTGGCAAAGATATTGGAGCTGGTAGAGAATGCCAGCTCTAGAAAGGCAAAGGCCGAGACCTTTATCACAAAATTTGCCAGGGTTTATACCCCGATTGTGGTGGGCCTGGCGCTTGTTTTGGCGATTCTTCCTCCGCTGCTTTTGGGAGGCGGTTGGGAGAGCTGGATTTACCGTGCCTGCAGCTTTCTGGTAGTTTCCTGCCCCTGCGCCCTGGTGATATCGGTCCCGCTGAGCTTTTTTGGCGGGTTGGGGGCAGCTTCTAAAAACGGGATTTTGTTAAAGGGCAGTAACTATTTGGAGGCGATGGCAAATTTGAATACCATCGTTTTTGACAAAACAGGGACTTTGACAAACGGCAGGTTTCAGGTGAGTGATGTGGCGCCGGTCCATGGTACCAGAGAGGCATTGCTGGAGCTGGCGGCACTGGGAGAATATCATTCTACCCATCCGATAGCGTTGTCTGTGAAGGAAGCCTATGGCAAGACGGTTGATACCGGGCGGATTGGCCAGGTGGAAGAGATTGCCGGCCATGGTATTCATGCCCAGATACAAAAAGACGGAGAGTGGCATGAAATTTATATCGGTAACCGGAAGCTGATGGATCAACAACAGATTTTGGTAGATACGCCTTCCGAGATTATGGGTACTGCGTTATATTTGGCGGATGGGAGAGAATATCTGGGGGCAGTTGTGATTTCTGACAGTATACGGCCGGATGTGCCTGCGGCGCTGGCCGGGCTGCGGCAGCAGGGGGTGAGAAAGCTGGTTATGTTGACGGGAGATCGGGAGGAAGTAGGAAAGGCTGTGGCCGGGAAGCTGGGACTGGATCAGGTATTTGGCAATCTGCTTCCGGGCGATAAAGTCTCTCGTGTGGAGGCACTGCTGAAAGAAAAGCCTTTTGGCAGGACACTGGCCTTTGTGGGAGACGGGATCAATGACGCTCCGGTGCTGGCCCGGGCGGATGTCGGAATTGCTATGGGAGGAATTGGTTCTGACGCGGCTGTGGAAGCTGCCGATGTCGTGATTATGGACGATGAACCATCTAAGATTGTAGATACCATACAGATTGCCAGAAAGACGATGGGGATTGTCCGGCAGAACATTGTTTTTGCAATTGGAGTAAAGATCGCCGTATTGATTTTGGTGGCTCTGGGCTATGCCTCCATGTGGGCGGCTGTGTTTGGTGATGTGGGCGTGTCGGTACTGGCAATTCTCAATGCGATACGGGCCCTTTCTTATAAAGAGCCGGCCAGTGGCAAGATCGAATTCTCCCATTGACAAATTCACCACAAACTGTTATTATCAGAATCATGGAACGAGGATGTTACAGGAAGATCATATCAGAGATCTTTTGTCATCCTCGTTTTTGTTTGTATGAGTGTATTTTTTATTCGTTGAGGGTAATTGAAAGAGAGAAGGAGAACGCGATGAATAAGTATAGCAAAGAAGACATTATTCGCCTGGTGGAAGAGGAGGATGTGGAGTTTATCCGTCTGCAGTTTACAGATATTTTTGGAATGCTGAAGAACGTGGCCATTACTTCCAGCCAGTTGGAAAGGGCATTGGATAATTGCTGCATGTTTGATGGTTCGGCGATAGAAGGATTTGTGAGGATAGAAGAATCGGATATGTATTTGCATCCGGATTTGGATACTTTTGAGATTTTTCCCTGGCGGCCTCAGCAGGGAAAGGTGGCGCGGCTGGTCTGTGACGTATACCGGCCGGGAGGAGAGCCATTTGAGGGGGATCCCCGTTTTGTCCTGAAAAAAGTGTTGAAAGAGGCCGCCGATATGGGTTATACTTTTCTGGTAGGGCCGGAATGTGAATTTTTCCTGTTTTTGACTGACGAAGAAGGAAAGCCAACAACCGAAACGCATGAGATGGCCGGATATTTTGACGTGAGCCCAATAGATATGGCAGAAAATGTACGGCGGGATATCGTGCTGAATTTGGAAGAGATGGGGTTTGAGATTGAGGCGTCTCATCACGAGATCGCGCCGGCCCAGCACGAGATCGATTTGCAGTATGCCGATGCATTGACGGCGGCGGATAATATTATGACCTTTAAGATGGCGGTTAAGACCATTGCCAGGCGTCATGGGCTGCACGCCACTTTTATGCCAAAGCCCAAAGCAGGGATCAATGGTTCCGGAATGCATATCAATATGTCCTTAGCGGACAAAGACGGCAATAACCTCTTTGTGGATTCGGCGGATCCGCTGGGATTGAGCCGGGAGGCGTATCAGTTTATGGCCGGTATTTTAAAATATATTAAAGAAATTACCGTGCTCACGAATCCGCTGGTAAATTCCTATAAGCGTTTGGTTCCGGGCTATGACGCACCAGTTTATATTGCCTGGTCAGCGGCTTCGAACCGCAGCCCGTTGATTCGTGTTCCTTCTTCTCGGGGAAGCAGTACACGGATCGAGCTGCGCTGCCCGGATTCCGCGGTGAATCCTTATCTGGCGCTGGCGGCCTGCCTAGCGGCAGGGCTAGAGGGGATTCGTGAGCAGTTAGAGCCGCCGGCCAGTGTGGATGATAATATTTATGCGATGTCGGAGGAAGAACTTTTGCAGCGGGGGATTGAGTGTCTGCCGGAGACGCTGGGGGAAGCTCTGGAGCTCTATGCTGGCAGCACATTTGCAAAAAAGCTTTTGGGGGATCATATTTTTACAAAGTATCTGAAGGCCAAAAATTCGGAGTGGAAGAAATACCGCGCAGAGGTCACTGACTGGGAGGTAGCAGAATATCTGTATAAATTTTAAGAGAAAAAAAGCGTCTTCCAGGAGGTGAGGGATTGTGGCGAACGTGATTGTGGCATTTTCAAAGCCGGAGGATGCCCGGAACATCAGGAATATACTGACAAGAAATGGTTTTTCCGTGGTTGCCGTCTGCAATTCCGGTGCCCAGGTACTGGCACAGACAGGGAATTTGAACGGAGGGCTGGTAGTATGTGGCTACCGTCTTACCGATATGTTGTACACCGCTCTTCATGACAATATGCCATCAGAGTTTGCCATGCTGATGGTTTCCTCACCGAGCAAATGGAATTCGCAGATTCCGGAAGATGTGGTATGCCTGCCGATGCCGTTAAAAGTGCAGGATTTGATATCGACATTAGAAATGATGGTGCAGACTCAGGCAAGGCGCCGTAAAATACAGAGGCAGCAGCCCAAACAGCGCAGTGCAAAGGAAAAAGAGTTATTGGATCAGGCCAAAAAGCTTTTAATGGAGCGAAACGGGATGACGGAAGAAGAGGCGCATCGCTATATACAGAAGTGCAGCATGGACAGTGGAACGAATCTGATAGAGACGGCGCAGATGGTGATCAGCCTGCTGTAGGTAGGGACATATAGAAACCATACGCTAGGAATATACGGCGGACAAAGGTAAATTCGAAAGAGGATTGGCGGATTTTAGGGAACGGGAGGCTGACATGAAATTTACAAAGATGCAGGGAATCGGAAATGATTATGTCTATGTGAATTGTTTTGAGGAAACGGTGACAGAACCAGAACGGGTGGCGCGCCAGCTCAGCGACAGGCATTTCGGAGTGGGCTCAGACGGATTGATTTTAATTTGCCCTTCAAAGACAGCGGATTGCCGGATGAGGATGTTTAATGAGGATGGAAGCGAAGGGATGATGTGCGGTAATGGAATCCGCTGCGTGGGTAAATACGCCTATGACCATGGAATTGTGAAGCGGCTGCATATCACAGTGGAGACGCTTGGCGGAATTAAGACGCTTAAAATGACGGAAAAGGATGGAAAAGTAGAATCCGTACAGGTAGATATGGGAATACCTGTGCTGACAAGCGAGCTTCCGGAGAAGATCGTGATAGAAGGGAAAGAGCAGGAATTTGTGGGAATTAATGTGGGCAATCCTCATGCGGTGTATTTCTGCCCGGAGATCGATTCGCTGGATCTGGAAAAGATTGGTCCTGGATATGAATGCCATACCCGGTTTCCGGATCGGGTGAATACCGAGTTTGTTCGTATTATTGACCGGAAACATCTACAGATGCGGGTATGGGAGCGGGGGAGCGGAGAAACCTGGGCTTGTGGTACAGGGGCCACGGCCAGCGCGGTAGCGGCAATCCTGTTGGGGCTGGCGGAGAACCAGGTGGAAGTGCAGTTGAAGGGAGGGTGTCTGGAGATCTGCTGGGATCGGGAAAGCGGCCATGTTTTTATGAAGGGGCCGGCGGTGGAAGTGTTCCAGGGAGAAATTGAGCTGAGATGAAAATCTCTACAGGCAAAGAAAGTAATGGTTTAAACAGTTTGAAGGGTTACCAGGATGGAGGGATTATGGATAATATAGATAGAAGAATATTAAAATTATTACAGGGAAATGCCAGGACATCCTTGAAGACAATTGCCGAGAGCACGTTTCTTTCCTCGCCGGCAGTATCGGCACGGATCGAAAAGATGGAAAAGGACGGGGTGATTTCCGGCTATCATGCACAGGTGGATCCGATTAAGCTGGGATATCACATCATTGCATTTATAAACCTCAATGTGGTGCCAGAAGACAAGCCTAAATTTTATGATTATGCGGAGCATATCCCCAATGTGCTGGAATGCTGCTGTGTAACCGGAGATTACTCCATGCTGATGAAGGTGGCATTTCAGAGCACCATGGAGTTAGACAACTTTATCGGCCAGCTTCAGAAGTTCGGTAAGACCAATACTCAGATTGTTTTTTCCACTCATGTAGGGCCGCGGGGAATCGGATTGGACGAGTGAGAGTTACGGAGCAAAGCAATGACAGAGTGAGAACAGGCAACGGACAGGCTTCTTTTACATACTGTATTAACAGAGCAGTGTGTGGAAGGAGTTTTTATTTTGGCAGAAACAAGACGTATTGTGATTGATGCGGGACACGGCGGTGACGAGCCGGGCGCTGTGTACCAGGGGCGCCGGGAAAAGGATGATACTTTACGGCTGGCGCTGGCAGTAGGAGAGATTTTGAGTAGAAACGGCATGGATGTGATGTATACGAGAGTGACGGATGTCTATCAGACGCCTCTGGAAAAAGCACAGATTGCCAATCGATCGGGTGCAGATTATTTTTTGTCAATTCATCGGAATGCCATGCCTGTGCCGGGGTCGGCCTCAGGAGCCCAGAGCCTGGTATATGAGAATGATGGGGTGGCAGGACTGATGGCTGAGAATATCAATCGGGCCATGAACAAAACCGGATTTGCCGATCTGGGAGTGATCGAACGGCCGGGGATCATCGTGCTGCGCCGGACTCAGATGCCCGCGGTGCTGGTAGAAGCAGGGTTTCTGGACAATCCGGTGGATAATCAGATGTTTGACCGTAATTTTTATCAGATCGCGCAGGCGATTGCCGACGGGATTCTAGAAACCGTACGGGAAGAGGAAAAGGGACCGGAGTATTATCAAATCCAGGTAGGAGCTTTTCCCGATCGGGAACCGGCAGAAAGGCTGGAAAGGCAGCTTCGTGAACAGAATTTCCCAGCATTTATCGTTATGGATGACGGGATATATAAAGTCCGGGCAGGGGCGTTTTTAAATCTGGATAATGCAGCACGAATGGAACAGATGCTGCGCAATTATGGATATCAGACATACATGGTTAGAGAAGGGGAGAGAGAATAGCCAAAAAGCCATTAAATTTGTTCCTGAGAATATTCAGCCTTGGAGGAAGGAGCGGGAGGCTTCTCGACAGATCGCCCGGCCTCCCGCTCCTTCCTCCAAGGCGTACCTTAAAAAAATCAACGGATTGACATGGATTTTGCAATGTCCTCATGTTACATTTCGGGAACGGGGGTGGGACGGTCGGAATCAAAAATATCTTCGGCACGGAAGAGATCTGACAGCTTGCGTTCCCGTCCTTCGCTTTCGGCGGTTATGTCCTTCCACATCCGGTAACCATCCAGATTACGCCGGCCCTGTCGCAGATAGTTATCACCGATCTGGAGCCAGTACCTGTTTGAATCTACATTACAGAAATAGCGAAATCCGGCATGATACAGATAGGAAAATCGTTCATTTTCAAAGGTGTAGGGATGCCAGTCATTGATATCATTGCCAAAAGGGTAAAGAATGATGTCGATAGGGCCAATCAGACTGTCAACCTGTTCTTCCCATTTATCGGTATCTGTGCGGAAACGATCCATTTCAATCTCACCCATCATCAAATGTCCCCAGCTGTGGGAGGCTAGCTCCCAGCCATTGTCTTTCAGGCACTGAGCGACGCGGGCAGCTTCCTGGCGATCTTGTTCGTAGGTTTCGGAATTTGCGTACTTGTCAGAGGTCCGATAGCCAAGGATGCCTTCGTAGCCGGTGAAAGCAATCACAGCCCGGGCGCCCTTGTAGGAAAAATCCGGATGCTCCTGAATAAAATCTTCTAATAGCGGGACAAGGTCATAGGATCCGACCAGGGTAGTGTCTTCATCAATTTTCATCTCACAAGTAGGTTTTCCGTCTTCTCCCACGATCATGCGGGTAGCAAAGCCGTCGCCGTTCATATAGGGATAGTAGCATACATCATCCTGAGACATGACAAAAGGGATCTTTCCTTCTGGCAGCAGGATGGTACCCGGCTTCATAACGGAATTACCGTTTTCATCCGTAGTTTCATAAGCCAGATCATGCATACGTACCAGCACATATCCCTTGTCATACATAGTCTGAAGAATCTTTTCGAATTCACTGGCAGTGGTCATGACTTGATTGTAGCCATCCATGTCACTGTCGCCGTCAAAAGCCTTACTGTTGTCCATGACGATGGAGTGGAAAAAGATATGAGTGACTTCGCCAATTTTGGCCTTGACCAGTGAGGCGCGAGTGGCTTCGTAAGAAGCGATCGCCTCGGTTACGGATGGTTCGGAGGCAAATTCGCTGGACTGTAACAATTCAATCGCGCGATCATAGTCATACCCGGCGGCAATGATATCGGCCTCGGCCAGCAATTGGCCGGCCGGGGAATCGACGATGATTACGGAATCAGAATTGTCCTCAATATTTGTATTGCCAGGGGATGGAACTTCAATAATAATCGGAGTCCTGGTAGCATCCGTAGGAGAATTCCCCTGTTTTTTCTGAAGAAGAAAGGCGCTGGCAGCACAGGCGCCGGCCAATAGAAAGCAGCTGACTGCAATGATCAGCCGCTGTTGCTTCTGGCGCCGTATTCGATGCTGAATCCAAAGATGATTTGAGTCATATTCGTATCTGTCCATATCGAACTCCATTGATGAGATATTTGATTTGAATTTGGAAGGGAAAATATCGAATATCAGGTTTATTATTACTCCCTAATATAATATAACATAGAATTGTAAAAATAGCCATACATTAATATATAGCAGAATGAACTGAGGGACGATATGAAGAGGATTTTGATTGCTTTATGTACGGGAAGTTTATTATTTACGCCTCCTAAAATGGCGGGGCCGGAACCGGTGATTCTGGGAAATTTTCAGGAAGAAGGGACGGAGGCATCAGCCGGAGGGATGGCTGTGGAGGCAGAGAATCCGGAAACCGAAGCAAAGAATCCGGCAACCGGGGCAGAAAGCCCGGCTTCCGGACCGGAGATTGCGGCGCCCAGTGCGGTTCTTATGGAGGCCTCCACCGGCAAAGTGATTTATGAAAAGGATGCGGATAAACAGCGGCGTCCGGCCAGTATTACCAAGATTATGACATTGATTCTGATTTTTGATGCCATTGATTCGGGCAGGATAAAAATGACGGATGAGGTGGTGACCAGTGCTTATGCAAAATCTATGGGAGGCTCTCAGGTGTTTTTGGAGGAGGGAGAGGTACAGACAGTTGAAACGATGATCAAATGTATCGTAATTGCTTCTGGCAATGATGCCTCAGTGGCTATGGCAGAATATATCGCAGGGACCGAGGGCGAATTTGTAAAGCAGATGAATGAACGGGCGGCCGGATTGGGGATGACAGGGACTCATTTTGAGGACTGCTGCGGCTTGACGGATTCGGCGACGCATGTGACAACTGCCAGGGATATTGCTATTATGTCTCGGGAGCTGATCACGAAATATCCGCAAATACATAACTATTCAACAATCTGGATGGAGAATATCACTCATGTGACGAAACAGGGGACAAAAGAATTTGGATTGTCCAACACCAATAAGCTGTTGAAAATGGCAACGAATTTTCAGGTAACCGGATTAAAGACGGGGTCTACCTCGCTGGCAAAATATTGCCTGTCAGCCACAGCAGAAAAGGATGGGGTGCGGCTGATTGCTTCAATCATGGCAGCACCGGATTATAAGGCCCGTTTTGCGGATGCCCAGACGTTGCTTAATTATGGATATGCCAACTGCAAGCTTTATGAGGATCATGAGATGCCGGTTCTGCCCGAGCTGCCGGTACAAAACGGGGTGACGGAAAGCGTACCGCTAAAATACCGGAGCGGATTTTCTTATTTGGGAGTGGACGGCGAAGACTTCCAGACAATAGAAAAAAACCTTATGCTGCCGGAATATTTGGAGGCGCCGGTAATGCCTGGCGATACCGTAGGAGTGCTGCGATATGAGTTGGGAGGCAAGGCTCTGGGAGAAGTGGAGATTCTGTCCGATGGCCAGGTGGAAAAGGCCGGTTACCGGGATTATCTGAAAAAGGTGATGGGGACATGGATGATGTCCCATCAGCTCAGCACTCCGTAATTATTTTTCGATTGACAATCAGACATATGACGCCCAAGACGAATACGACACTTTCTGCCAGAAGAAACGCCAGCCATACACCGGTCATTCCAGCTATGGCAGACAATATGACTGCGGCCGGGATAATCAGGGCAAAGCCGCGGGCAATGGAGATTAATTGTGCCGGCAAAGCCCGGTCTGTGGAGGTAAAAAAGAGGGTGAGTACAATGTTGATCCCGGCAAATGGGATGGCCGTAAAATACAGCTTCAGGCCAGGTATGGCGATTTGCTGCAGCAGAGCATTTCCTTCACTGTTAAAGACATGAACAACAGGGGTGGCAAAGGAAAAAAGCGTTATGTATATGACAACAGAAAGAGACAGCACACTGATCAGACCATATTGAAGAAGACGGCAGAGATATTTTTTGTCACCTCTTCCATATGCCTGACTAGCCAGGGGCTGCATTCCCTGAGCGACTCCGGTATAGATAGCGACGACTACCAGAGAAAGATTGGCGATTACCCCATAAGCAGCCACCCCGATATTGCCGGTCAGCCCCAGTATGATTGCATTAAAAACAATAATTACGAATCCGGAAGATATCTCCGTAATTAAGGAGGAAAAGCCAAGCTTAAAGCCAGACAGGATGATTTTCATATGAAACCGCCCTTTTCGAATATGAAAACCATTCTGTTTTTTTATCCAATGTATGGACAGGATGGAGATGCCGGTGAGAGGGGCGGCGCCAGTGGCCAGTACAGCACCGAGAATTCCCATATGTAAAGGAAAGATAAAAAGGTAATCCAGGACGATGTTGGATAAGCTTCCCAGTAGCATGGACAACATGGACAGACGAGGATTGCCGTCATTTCTGACAAAACAGGTCAAAAGATCATTTAGCATAAAAGCCGGGGAAAACAGTAAAAGCACCTGTAAGTAAGTGTGGGTCATGCTCATGGTTTCCGCATCGGCGCCCAAAAGCCGCGTCAGAGTGGCAGACAAAAACAGTCCGGCAAAAACAAACAATCCGGCAGCTGCCAGAGTAGTCAAAAGCATGTGGGTAAAGATTTGATCGCATTTATCCTGGGATTTTTGCGCGCGAAAGATGGAATACCAGGTGGCACCCCCCATTCCTAACATCAGCCCGCAGCCATGGATGAAGCTAAAAATAGGAATAGCCAGGTTCAGGGCTGCCAGGCCCGCAGTCCCGAGACCTTGGGAGACAAAAAAGGTGTCTGCTAAAATGTAGCAGGAAAGGCCGATCATTCCGGTGATATTTAAGACAGTATATTTTAAGAATTCCTTGAGACAGGATTGTGCATGCATAAGGGTTCCTCCGAAAAGATAATTGTACAGGCACAATGTCATTTAGTTAATTTTCTCAGAAGGTATGTCGTGGAAAAAGGAGCGGGAAGCGGCCGGAAAGGATCTGCCTCTTTTTCTGGTTTCAGGATCAAGAATTCCTAAAATCTCTGATTTTTGCGAAAAACGAAACGAAAATCCCCAAACTCGCTTCGCTCAGACAGAGTGGATTTTCGTTTCCAGGCAAAACTCAGGGATTTAAGGACTTCTAAATCCCTGCAAAGTCAAAACCATCAGACCCTTTCCCGCCGCTTCCCGCTCCTTGTTCCATGGCTGAGTATTTTCAGAGCTAAACTTAATGACATTGGTACAGGCATTGTGATTTAACGGGACTGCTACAAAATAATAAGCGTCGGGCTTTCTATCTTCTGCGACCTAATGATAGAAAGCCTGACGCTTTATTCCTTACCCGGTGGCAAGAAACAGCCGGTAAAATCTGGAATTTAGTTTAGCACAACCAGAGAATGGTGTCAACTGAATTATGATGAATAAATTATGATTGCGGGATCCTCTTGCGTAAAAGAAACTTATGGGATAAAATACCCTCTGTAAATGAAAAGATGAGAGGGAACAGATATGGAAAGAAAAGCATTGTTTTTTGATGTGGACGGAACTTTGCTGAGTGAAATCACTCACAAGATTCCGGATAGCGCCCTGGAGGCTCTGGCAGCTTCCCGAAGAGCCGGAAATCTGGTATTTATTAATTCAGGGCGGACGTATGCGTTTTTGGGTGATATCGAAGCAATGGTGGAATGTGACGGCCTTTTGTGTGGCTGTGGTACTTGTGTGGTGGAACATGGCGTGGTGATTTTTCAAAACAGAATCGGGCGGGAGCGGGGGTTGCAAATCCGCAAAGCGATGGTGGGATATGGCTTTGATGGAATCCTGGAAAGCACAGAGCGTCTGGTTGTACGCAAGGAGCGTTCCTGGATAACCGCCATGAACCAGTTACGGGACGGGGTGATGGGAAGGAGTGTTTTGTCAGATGAACTCTGGGAGGATGAAACTCTGGAATTTGATAAATTCTGTGTTTTTGCAGATAACAACAGTGACAGGGACGGATTCTTTCGATTTTTGTCACCGGATATTGATGTGATAGACAGGGGAAATGATTTTTATGAATGTGTTCCGGCAGGTTTTACCAAGGCGACAGCGATTGCCTGGGTGTTAAAGCACTACGGAATTGAAAAAGGGAATGCTTATGTATTTGGCGACAGCAGCAATGATTTGGCAATGTTTGAGTATGCAAAAAATGCTGTCCTGATGGGCTGTCACGATAAGGTGCTAGAGCCATTTGCCACTTTCGTGACAAAGACTGTGGAGGACGATGGGATTGCCTGGGCGATGCAAAAGCTGGGACTGGTTTGAGAGAAAATCTTGTCTTCTATTGGGGAACATGATAGAATGGTCTTTATATTACAGGAACCGCCTCGCAGACCTTGTAATTAGATTTACGGCGCAAAGAACGCGCCTTTTATTCGGAACAGAAGCGTGTTCCGATAAGTTATATTATAGGAAGTCAGGAGGTTTTGCTATGGAAAAAAACGGGCAGGAACAAAACGAAAAAGTTGATTTGTTTGAAAGGATTCCGATTCCTCGGGCAGTGGCAAAGCTGGCGATCCCCACGATCTTGAGCTCTCTGGTAATGGTGATCTATAATATGGCAGACACATATTTTGTAGGGATGATCAACGATCCGATACAGAATGCGGCAGTTGCCTTGGCATCGCCGGTGCTTTTAGCCTTTAATGCGGTTAATAATTTATTCGGTGTGGGCACTTCCAGCATGATGAGCCGCGCCCTGGGAAGAAAGGATTATGAAACAGTTCGCCGAAGCTCTGCCTTTGGCTTTTATTGTGCCCTTTTTAGCGGTATTTTATTTTCTTTTTTGTGCCTGGTATTTCGCCAGCCTTTGCTGATGCTTTTGGGAGCAGACGGAAATACTATCGTGGCAACAGGAGAATATCTCCATTGGACGGTGATATGTGGGGCGGCTCCTGCTATTCTTAATGTGGTCCTGGCATATATGGTGCGATCGGAAGGGGCTTCTCTGCATGCCAGTGTGGGGACTATGAGTGGCTGCATTCTGAACATTATTCTGGATCCGATTTTTATCCTGCCGCAGGGATTGAATATGGGAGCAGCCGGCGCGGGATTAGCTACCTTTTTGTCTAATTGCGTGGCTTGTCTGTATTTTTTTGTTTTATTGTATGCGAAGCGGAAGACCACCTTTGTCTGTGTGTTGCCGCATAAATTCAGTTTTCAAATGGCGATTATTTTGGGAATTTGCGGGGTGGGGATTCCGGCGTCAATTCAGAATCTCCTGAATGTGACAGGAATGACTATCCTCAACAACTTTACCTCTTCCTATGGTGCCGACGCGGTGGCGGCCATGGGAATCACCCAAAAGATCAACATGGTGCCGATGCAGGTGGCATTGGGATTTTCTCAGGGAATTATGCCATTGATCAGCTATAATTATGCCAGCGGGAATATTAGGCGGATGAAAGAGAGTATTTTCTTTGTGGTGAAGCTTATGGTTCCTTCTCTGGTCGTAGTCAGTCTGTTTTATTATTTTGGGGCGGGAGCACTGGTCGGGGCGTTTATGAAGAACGAGGCGATCATTGCTTATGGAACCAGATTTTTGAGAGGGTTCTGCCTGGGAATTCCTTTTATTTGTATTGATTTTTTGGCAGTAGGTGTGTTTCAGGCAATCGGGCTGGGGAAAGCAGCGTTGATGTTTGCTTTGTTAAGAAAAATTGCTTTGGAGATCCCGGCATTATATGTGTTGAATTTTCTGTTTCCTCTTTATGGACTGGCTTATGCCCAATTTACGGCGGAGTTTGTGCTGGCAGTGGCAGCAGTGATTATGTTGGGGCGAATTTTCAGTAAGTTACAGAAAGGAGAGCGGTTATAGATATGGATAATACAAACAGGAAGTTTTCGTTTGCCAGCGATTATATGGAGGGTGCGCATCCTAATATTATAAAAAGGCTGGTAGATACGAATTTGGTGAAATCGGCAGGGTATGGCAGCGATGAGTTTTCAGAATCGGCGAGAGAGCGAATTCGAAAAGCCTGTGGCTGTCCGGATGCTGAGATTCACTTCCTGACAGGGGGAACACAGACAAATGCTACAGTAATCGACGCTTTGCTGCCGAGCTATCAGGGAGTAATCGCCCCGGATACCGGGCATATCAGCCTGCACGAAGCAGGGGCGATTGAAGCCAGTGGACATAAAGTACTGGTTTTGCCGCATACACTGGGAAAAATTTCGGCCAGGCAGATAGAGTGGATGCTGAAAGAATATCAGGATGATTGCAACCATGAGCATACGGTAATGCCAGGTATGGTTTACTTGTCACAGCCCACGGAATACGGTACTTTGTATACATTACAGGAATTGCAGGAGATCAGCCAGGTATGCCGGAAAAACAGAATTCCCCTGTATCTGGACGGGGCAAGGCTGGCTTATGGGCTGGCCTGTCCGGAAAATGATGTAACGTTAAAGGATATTGCCCGATTATGTGATGTGTTTTATATTGGCGGTACGAAATGTGGCGCGTTATTCGGAGAGGCAGTAGTAATCCCTCAGAAAGGCAGGATTCCCGGATTTTTCACGATCATCAAGCAGCATGGTGCATTGATGGCCAAGGGAAGGCTGCTGGGCTTACAATTTGAAGAACTGTTTACCGATGATTTGTACGAGCATATTGGTGAATCGGCAATTGCCCTTGCTGGTGAAATCAGGGAAGCATGGAAGCAATGCGGCTATCAGCTTTATTTTGAGAATCCTACCAATCAGGTATTCTGTGTCGTGGATAATTGCAGGCTGGCAAAGCTGGCGGAGAGGGTCGAATTTGGATTTTGGGAAAAATATGATGAAAGCCGCACGGTTATCCGGTTGGCTACCAGCTGGGCGACTAGGGAAGCGGATGTGAAGGAATTGATTCAATTTTTGCGGGTGTTATAATAAATCTTGCTGCCACATCTCCATTGTGTTGCCAAAGAAACTTGATTTTGGTTTGCAGTGGAATATGTGGCAGCCTTTTTGCATCTTATCAGGCTAAGCCTGCCTATTTTTTTGCTTTTTCAGCAAATTCTGTCGTGACCAGATCCTTATACGGCACACGTTTGGGAAGTTCGCCGGCCTCTTCAAGAATATTCTGTAATAAATCAAAGCTTTCTTGTTCAAAGATCGTATCTTCTTTCCAGGTATCCTGGGATTTATAGCGTTCAACAATGGCAGCGATATTTCCCAGGGGAGTTTCTTTAAACTGGGGTTGGATAACTTTGGCGATTTCCTCGGAAGAATGAGAATTGACATAGGAAAGGCCCTTCTGAATCGCATTGGTGAATTTCTGGATAACCTCCGGGTGAGCGGAGAGATAGCTTTTTTTAGCGCTGTAGGCAGTGTAGGGGACGTAGCCGGAGTCTGTGCCAAGGGAAGCGACGACATAACCGCTGCCTTCTAATTCAAGCCCGGTTGCGAAGGGTTCAAATTCAACGGTATAATCCGAATCATCACTGGTAAAGGCAGCTGCGGTGAGGCCGAAGCTGATGCTTTGGTCAATAGTCAGATCCAGCTTGGGATCGATGCCGTTTTTCTTTAAGATATACTCGAAAACCATCTGAGGCATACCGCCGGCTCTGCCGCCTAAAACTTTTGTTCCTTTTAACTTATCCCAGCTAAAATTGCCGTCTGGTTCACGGCTTACTAAAAAGTTACCGGCCCGTTGGGTGAGCTGTGCAAAGTTGACAGCATAGTCCTCGGCGCCGCCGGCATAGGTATAGATACTGGCTTCCGAACCCATGAAGCCGATATCGGCATCACCGCTGACAAGGGCAGTCATAACCTTATCGGCTCCGGCGCCATTGACCAGCGTGAGATCGATGCCTTCTTCTTCAAAATACCCCAACTCAATTGCCACATATTGAGGAGCATAAAAAATGGAATGAGCCACTTCATTTAAAGTGACGGGGGTTAAATTGGTGCTGGAAGCTTTGGACTGGCAGGCGGTGAGGGAAGCTGCAAGCAGGGCTGTAATAAGAGGCAGGGCGGCCAGTTTTTGTATCGTTCTTTTTTTCATAATTCCTCCTGGATAACATGCATTAATACTACATGATATGCCTGAAGGAGGGGAAATGTCTCTGTGGAACCAGGTTTTCGCTGCCAGAGCCTGTGCTGCATAATGCTCATAAAAAAACGACCAGTATTTATGGAAAGGCAAATGAAAAATTAGTCATTTAGTCGATTGCTTTTTTCTGATGGATGGAGTAAATTAGGTTACTGAAATTTGTGGGTGTGAATCGAAGATGCGCTTTGATTACTCCAGGAACAGAGAGGGATAAATATGACAAATACTGCAATAAAGGATATGACGACGGGGTCTCCGGCAAAGCTGATTCTGGGCTTTTTTGTGCCTATGGTTTTCGGACTTTTATTTCAGCAGCTTTATAATATGGTGGACACGATTATTGTAGGTAATTATCTGGGAGTTGAGGCATTGGCATCCGTGGGCTCTACGGGGTCGATTAATTTTATGATCATTGGGTTCTGTATGGGAGTGTGTAATGGCTTTGCCATTCCGGTAGCTCAGAAATTTGGAGAGAAGAATTTCACGCAGCTTCGAAGATTCGCTGCCAATGGAGCCTGGCTGGCGGTGGGATTTGCGGCAGTAATGACAACCGTGGTTTGCCTGCTTTGCCGTCGGATTTTGCTGTGGATGAATACGCCGTCGGATATCATTGATGGCGCATATGCTTATATTTTCGTGATTTTTTTGGGAATTCCGGCGACATATCTCTATAATATGGTATCGGGAATCATTCGTTCTCTGGGAGACAGCCGTACACCCCTGTATTTTTTGGTGATGTCTTCTCTGATGAATGTAGTACTGGACCTGTTTACGATTGTAGTATTGAAAATGGGAGTGGCCGGGGCGGCTTGGGCAACGGTGATTTCGCAGGCAGTTTCAGGCATTGCCTGTCTGGTGTTTATGGCAAAGCGGTTCGATGTGCTGAGAATGACCAGGAACGAGGCAGCGCCAAACGGAAATATCATGAAGATTCTGTGTGGAATCGGGATTCCTATGGGGCTGCAGTACTCGATCACGGCAATCGGCAGTATGGTGCTGCAGGTGGCAGTCAATGGCCTGGGATCGCTGGCGGTGGCGGCGATGACGGCAGCGACAAAAATCAGCATGTTTTTTTGCTGCCCGTTTGATGCATTAGGTTCCACTATGGCTACTTACGGGGGACAAAATATTGGCGCTAAACGTCTGGAGCGATTGGGGGAAGGCATGAAGGCGGCAGTTTTGATGGGGATTGTTTATTCCCTGCTGGCTCTGGCAGTGCTGTGCCGGTTTGGAGACCGGATTGCTTTGCTGTTTTTGGATGCGGATCAGGTACAGATTCTGGGCCAGGTGAAGCAATATTTATTGACGAATGCCGTCTTTTATATTCCATTGGTATTGGTGAATGTGGTGCGGTTTATGATTCAGGGAATGGGATATTCTAAACGGGCAATGCTGGCTGGCGTCTGTGAGATGGTGGCACGGGCCGGAGTGGGATTTTTGCTGGTGCCTTATTTTGGTTATACAGCGGTCTGTTTCGCCAGCCCATTTGCCTGGATTGCGGCGGATCTGTTTTTGGTACCTTCCTATTTGATGATCGTAAAACGGCTGTGGAAAGAGCAGGGAATGCTGGCGGCGCCTGTGAAGGGAAACGGAATACCGGAGACTTTGCATCGGTTTAAGAATTTTCGGTATGGGCATTAGAAAAATGGGTATTCTATATTCTAGTGTGCCGGCACGAAATATAAACGTGCCAAGACACTAGGGATAGCCAGGTATCGATTCGCTGGCGATGGAAGGAATTGGGATATGAAGAGAATACCCGGACATATAGGCATCATTCCTGACGGCAACCGCCGCTGGGCCACTGGTCAGGGAATGGCAAAAGAGGACGGCTATCATCATGGCATTTTACCGGGGATGGAGCTGTACCATATTTGCCGGGATCTGGGAGTAAAGGAGCTTACCTTTTATGGATTTACAGTGGATAATACAAAACGGCCATCCAAGCAAAGGGTTGCTTTTTCGGATGCCTGTGTCAAAGCAGTAGAGCTCCTTTCAAAGGAGAATGCAGAGCTGCTGGTGCTGGGAAATACGAAATCGGCGATGTTTCCGAGGGAATTATTGCCCTACACGGCCAGGCATACTTTTGGAGAGGGCGGAATTAAGATTAATTTTCTGGTAAATTACAGCTATCAATGGGATCTTGGTTTTCATGATGGAAGCTTTGGCCCGGCTATGGGCTCATCGGATGTCTCTCGAGTAGATCTGGTGATCCGGTGGGGCGGGAGAAGACGGCTGTCTGGTTTTTTGCCAGTGCAGTCAGTGTATGCGGATATTTATGTGATTGAAGATAACTGGCCGGATTTTACCCCGAAGCATATTTATCAGGCGTTATCGTGGTATGAGAAGCAGGATGTTACTTTAGGGGGATGAGTGTGGAGTGAAGAAGCCCGAAACCTTGACAGGGCTTCTTTTTGTGGTATAATCTTTGCGAAAAGGCTTTTATTTAAAAAAAAAGAGAGGAAAGTATTATGAAAAAGACAGTGAGACAATTGGCAGCAGTGGCAATGGCAGCGATGACAGTGTTTTCTCTGAGTGCCTGCCAGGGAGGCGGCGCCCCGGAGACGGCAGCCGCCACCGCCGGTAAGGAAGCACAGACAGAAGCAGCAGGTGCGGAAAAATCCGGAGAGAAGAAAGTGCTGCGGGTGGCTATGGAATGTGCTTATGCCCCTTATAACTGGAGCCAGCCGGATGATTCCAACGGTGCGGTTCCGATTGCGGAGAGCAATGAATTTGCCTATGGATATGATGTGATGATGGCCAAGAAGATCTGTGAAGAGCTGGATTATGATTTGCAGATTGTCCGCCTGGACTGGGATTCCCTGATTCCGGCTTTGCAGAGCGGCCAGGCAGACTGTGTGATTGCCGGCCAGTCTATCACTACGGAGCGTTTGCAGGCCGTGGATTTCAGCGAACCTTATTATTATGCCTCGATTGTTACTCTGGTGAAAAAAGGCAGCAAGTATGAGAATGCCAAGAGTGTGGCGGATTTGGCGGGAGCTACCTGTACATCTCAGCAGAGCACGATCTGGTATCAGAATTGCCTGCCTCAGATTGAGGATGCCAATATCCTGGCGGCAACAGCCAGCGCACCGGATATGCTGATGTCGCTGAATGCAGACAAATGTGATCTGGTAGTTACGGATCAGCCTACAGGCAAGGGGGCGTTGGTTGCCTATCCGAACTTTGTAATGCTGGAGTTTGGCGGCGGAGAGGAAGATTTTCAGGTGACGGATGAGGATATCAATATCGGTATTTCCATCAAGAAGGGCAACACGGAGTTGAAGACTGCCATTGACAGCGTATTGAGTAAGATGACCAAGGACGATTTTTCGAGCATGATGGATGAGGCGATTTCTGTTCAGCCGCTGGCAAACTAGTGTCTTGACCGGATTACTTTCGGCTAAATGATGAAGAATGGATTTTCAGCCTGCAAGGTGGAAGAGGGAGGCGATGCGGTGGCATCGTTGACTGACAACAACGTGGCAGATGGAAATTCAGGCAAGATATTTAGCGAAATGCAATCCGGTCAAGGCGCTGGAGTGATAGAATACTAAGGAGAGAAGGATATGCCGACAGATTTTCTGGGCCGCGTAATGGCGGTATTTGATCGCTATGGAATGTCGATGCTGCAGGGAGCAGGCGTCAGCCTGCAGATTGCATTGGTGGGTACATTGATCGGATGTATCATTGGTTTTGCCGTGGGGATAGTGCAGACAATTCCCACAGAACAAAAGGATAACCCGGTAAAAAAAGGCGGTTTGTGGCTTGTAAAGCTGGTTCTTAATGCCTATGTGGAAGTGTTCCGGGGGACCCCCATGATGGCACAGGCAATGTTTATTTATTATGGCCTTTTCCCGCTGATGGGGTTCAATCCTTCGATGCGGCAGGCAGCGTATTTTATCCTGTCCATCAACACCGGCGCTTATATGGCAGAGACGGTCCGAGGCGGAATTCTCTCGATTGATTCCGGTCAGACCGAGGGGGCCAAGGCTATCGGTATGACCCATGTACAGCTTATGCTGTATGTGATTTTGCCTCAGGCATTGCGCAATATCATGCCGCAGATTGGCAATAACCTGATTATTAATATCAAGGACAGCTGCGTGCTTTCGGTGATTGGCGTGGCGGAATTGCTTTACAAGACAAAGGCGGCTGCCGGTGCACTTTATATGAACTTTGAAACCTATACCATTACGATGATCGTTTATTTTATCATGACCTTCACTTGTTCCCGTATCCTGCGCTGGATGGAGAATCGGATGGACGGCTCGGATAATTACGATTTGGCGACTACGGATACCCTAGCTCATACCAGTGGGATGTACAAGTACCCTGATGAAAAGAAGGAGGCGAAAGGATGACTGAGAACGGGCATGTATTGGAAGTGCGTCATTTGAGCAAAGCCTTTGGAAAACATGTGGTGCTGCGGGACATTGATTTTCAGGTGGATACCGGAGACGTGACCTGTATTATTGGCGCTTCCGGTTCCGGGAAATCCACGCTTTTGCGGTGCATCAATATGCTGGAGACGCCTACCACAGGAGAGATTCTGTACCATGAAAAGGATATTACGGATCATGGGGTTAATGTCCCGGCATATCGTTCCCGGGTGGGGATGGTATTTCAGAGTTTTAATCTGTTCAATAATATGACAGTGTTAGAAAACTGTATGATCGGACAGACCAAGGTTCTGAAAAAGGGAAAAGAGGAAGCAAAGAAGAATGCCATGCGATATCTGGAAAAGGTTGGCATGGCGCCCTATATCAACGCTAAGCCGCGGCAGATTTCCGGCGGACAGAAGCAGCGGGTGGCGATTGCCCGGGCGCTGGCGATGGAACCGGAAGTGCTGTTGTTTGACGAGCCGACGTCAGCGCTGGATCCGCAGATGGTGGGAGAGGTGCTGGCAGTTATGCGGACCCTGGCCAAAGAAGGAATCACTATGATCATTGTGACGCACGAGATGGCCTTTGCCCGGGATGTGTCCAGCCATGTAGTATTTATGGCAGACGGCGTGATCGAAGAAGAAGGGAGTCCGGAGGATATCTTTGGAAGCCCGAGGAAAGCGAAGACCCAGGAGTTTTTGAGCCGGTTTATTCAGGGGTAAGGTTGAGCACTAGGGGATTGGAGCAGAAAGTACAGAGGGGGATGTCTCCCGAAGGTATCAGGGATTTTGCGGATTCTGCTGGCGAAGAATACCAACAGAGAACACAGAAGGATAAGAATGTTTGTGAAAATTAGGTATTGCAATCAAAAATCGGGTGTGCTAATATAATACCAATTTAGTGCGGCAAAGCACGAAAAAGGCAGAGAAGGAGACTCTTGCCCAGGGACTTCGACAGAAAGATGGCGTCACCGGCTGAGAGCGCCGTCAGGTTGGACCAGGCAGACAGGGAACACTCCGGAGCCGGTATTTCGAACCGCTGTATTTTTGATTTATAGCGATGGATCACAAGTAGGGATACCCGGATGGCACTCGTTACGTGCCAAGAGCGGAGCAGCGGCCTTGGCAAAAGGCCGATCTCAATGCGGGTGGTACCGCGGAGCATGTTCTTTTGAGAATGATGTCCCGTCCCGGAATATGTAACAGTATTCCGGGGCGGTTTTTTGTTGTGTTTTTCAGAAAAGCGGCAAGGCTTATCACAATCGGCAGAAAGGAGCAGACAATGGAATTCTTGACAGGTGTGAAGGAAAAGGAGACTCTGGAAATCCGGGAGATTCTTGAGGGAGACTATGAAGGGAAAGAGGTAAAGCTTTACGGAGCAGTGCATAATATCCGGGATATGGGAGATGTGGCGTTTGTGATTTTGCGCAGGCGTGAAGGATTGGTGCAGTGTGTGTATGAAAAGGGGAAGACCCATTTCGCTTTGAAGGAACTGAAGGAGGAATCCGCGGTAGAGGTGAGTGGTATGGTGGCCAAAGAGGAGCGGGCGCCGCAGGGATTTGAGCTGCGCCTGTCAGAGATCCGGGTACTCTCGGAGCCGGCAGAAGTGCTTCCGCTGGCCATTAACAAATGGAAAATGAACACTTCTCTGGAGACAAAGCTGGCATTGCGGCCGATTTCGCTGCGCAATGTGCGGGAGCGGGCGAAGTTCAAGATTCAGGAAGGAATCGTGAGAGGCTTTCGGGAATTCTTATTCAGCCAGGGTTTTACGGAGATCCGCACACCGAAAATCGTATCCCGGGGAGCAGAAGGCGGGGCAAATGTATTTAAGCTGAATTATTTCAACAAACGGGCGGAGTTAGGACAGAGCCCTCAGTTTTATAAGCAGACGATGGTGGGGGTATATGACAGAGTATTTGAGGCGGCGCCTGTGTTTCGGGCGGAAAAGCACAATACTACCCGCCATTTGAACGAATATATCAGCCTGGATTTTGAGATGGGATATATTGACGGTTTTGAAGATGTAATGGCCATGGAAACCGGTTTTTTGCAGTATACGATGGGCCTTTTGAAGCGGGAATATTTAAAGGAGCTGGAGCTGCTGGGGGTGACATTGCCAGAGATTGACCGGATCCCGCAGGTGCGTTTTGACAAGGCAAAGGAGCTGGTTTCTGAGAAATATAATCGCAAAATCCGCAATCCGTTTGATTTGGAACCAGAGGAGGAAATGCTGATTGGCCGTTATTTTAAGGAAGAGTATGACAGTGACTTTGTATTTGTCACGCACTATCCCTCCAAAAAACGTCCTTTTTATGCAATGGATGATCCGGAGGATAATCGTTTTACCCTGAGCTTTGATCTGCTTTATAAAGGCCTGGAGATTACCACAGGCGGACAGCGCATTCATAATTATGAAGCTATTTTGGAAAAAATGGCCGGACGGGGTATGGATCCGGAGGATATCAGGGATTATCTGATGATTTTCAAGTATGGAATGCCGCCTCACGGCGGTCTGGGAATCGGCCTGGAACGGTTGACCATGCGGCTTTTGGATGAACAGAATGTTCGGGAGACTACCATGTTTCCACGCGATGTAACAAGGCTGGAGCCTTAGTGCGGGCAGTGGACGGAAAGGAGTACAAAATGGCAAACGTGATCAGTGATGAGACGATGGAATATGTGGCTATTCTGGCGAAGCTGGAGCTTTCCCCGGAGGAAAAGGAGGCAGCCAAAAGGGATATGGGCAGGATGCTGGACTATATCGATAAATTGAACGAATTGGATACGGAAGGGGTGGAGCCGATGTCTCATGTGTTTCCGGTAAACAATGTCTTTCGGGAGGATGTGGTGGCCAATGGCGACGACAGAGAAAATATTCTGAGAAATGCACCAAAGCAAAAGGATGGAGCTTTTCAGGTGCCAAAGACGGTAGAGTAATGGGAAAGCGGATGGGACAGAGAGGAGCGAAGAAGATGAATATCCTGGAATTGACTGCTGTGGAGCTGGGTAGAAAGATCAAAAAAAGAGAGATCGGCGTCATGGAGGCTACAGAGGCGGCGCTGGCTCAGATCAAAGCCCTGGAGAAGGAGCTGAACTGCTATGTGACTGTGGATGAGGAAGGGGCGCGCCGGCAGGCGGCCAAGGTGCAGGATAAGATAGACAGCGGTATGCTGACCGGACCCCTGGCAGGAGTGCCAATGGCAGTGAAGGATAATATATGCCTGGCAGGGCTGCCAACTACCTGCAGCTCCCAAATTCTCAAGAACTTTGTGCCGTCTTATACGGCGGAGGCGGTAAAAAACCTGATTCAGGCGGGAGCTGTGATTTTGGGAAAGACCAACATGGATGAATTTGCCATGGGAAGCACGACAGAGACATCCGCCTTCGGGGAGACAAAGAATCCCTGGAATCCGGCACATGTGCCAGGGGGATCCTCTGGCGGCTCCTGTGCGGCAGTGGCCTCCGGGGAGTGCTTTTATGCATTGGGATCGGATACCGGTGGTTCTATCCGGCAGCCCAGCTCCTTTTGCGGGGTGACGGGAATCAAGCCGACCTATGGCACGGTTTCCCGCTATGGATTGGTTGCTTATGGCTCCTCGCTGGATCAGATCGGGCCGGTAGCCCGCAATGTGGCGGATTGCGCCGCCATTTTGGAGGTGATTGCTTCTTATGATAAAAAAGACAGCACCTCAATCCGGCGGGAGGATTGTGATTTTACCAGTGCGCTGGCCGAGGATGTACGGGGGATGCGGATCGGAATTCCCAGAGATTACCTGGGAGAGGGGCTGGATGAAGAAGTAAAAACAGCGGTGCTGGCAGCCGCTAAGGAACTGGCGGATAAGGGAGCTATCGTGGAGGAATTTGATCTGAGCCTGGTGGAATATGCGATCCCGGCCTATTATGTAATTGCTTCCGCCGAGGCCAGCTCCAATTTGTCCCGGTTTGATGGTGTCAAGTACGGCTATCGCTCTCAGAGTTATGAAGGGCTGCACAGCATGTATAAAAAGAGCCGTTCCGAGGGATTCGGCGCGGAAGTAAAGCGTCGGATTATGCTGGGTTCCTTTGTGCTCAGCAGTGGATATTATGACGCCTACTATCTGAAAGCACTTCGCACAAAGGCGTTGATTAAACAGGCATTTGATAAGGCGTTTGCCCAGTATGATGTGATTCTTGGCCCGGCAGCGCCGTCTACGGCGCCGAGGCTGGGAGAATCCTTAAAGGATCCGTTAAAAATGTATTTGGGTGATATCTATACGATTGCCGTCAATTTGGCTGGATTGCCGGCGATGAGCGTACCATGCGGACGGGATTCAAAGGGCCTGCCGATAGGGTTACAGCTGATCGGAGATTGCTTTAAGGAAAAAAGCATTATCCGGGCAGGCTATGCCTATGAATCCGGCCGCCGGTATGGGTTGCCAGAACTTGCCAGAAAGACAGCAGAACAGGAGGTGCGGTGATATGGGGAAGCAGTATGAGATGGTCATCGGTCTGGAGGTGCATGTGGAGTTGGCCACGAAAACCAAGATTTTCTGCGGTTGTTCCACAGAATTTGGCGGTGCTCCCAATACCCACACCTGCCCGGTCTGTACGGGAATGCCCGGCTCCCTGCCGGTTCTCAACAAGCAGGTGGTGGAATATGCACTGGCAGTAGGGCTGGCTACCAATTGCAGCATTAACCAGTATTGCAAATTTGACCGCAAGAATTATTTTTACCCGGATAATCCTCAGAATTATCAGATTTCCCAGCTGTATCTGCCAATTTGCCATGACGGTTGGGTGGAGATTGAGACGGCGGCTGGAAAAAAGAAAATCGGCATCCATGAGATCCACATGGAAGAAGATGCGGGCAAGCTGGTCCATGATGAGTGGGCAGATTGTTCTCTGGTAGACTATAACCGAAGCGGCGTGCCGCTGATCGAAATTGTATCCGAACCAGATATGCGCAGTGCGGATGAGGTCATTGCTTATCTGGAAAAGCTGCGGCTGATTATACAATATCTGGGCGCCTCGGATTGTAAGCTTCAGGAAGGCTCCATGCGGGCGGACGTAAACCTGTCTGTGCGGGAGACGGGAGCTATGGAGTTTGGAATCCGTACGGAGATGAAAAACCTGAATTCCTTTAAGGCGATTGCCCGGGCGATCGAGGGAGAAAGAGCCCGTCAGATTGAGCTTTTAGAGGACGGCAAAAAGGTGATTCAGGAAACCAGGCGGTGGGATGATAATAAGGAATCCTCTCATGCCATGCGCTCGAAGGAAGATGCTAAGGACTACCGTTATTTTCCGGATCCGGATCTGGTTCCGATAAAAATTTCGGACGAGTGGATTGCCCGGGTGAGGGAGCAGCAGCCGGAGCTGCAGACAGAGAAGCTGTGCCGCTACCAGACAGAATATCACTTGCCCCGGTATGACGCGGAGATTCTCACCAGCTCCAAGCATCTGGCGGATGTGTTTGAAGCGGCCGTGAAGCTCAGCCAGCAGCCGAAGGAAGTCTCTAACTGGCTGATGACCGATACCATGCGCCTTTTAAAGGAACGGGGGCAGGAGCCGGAGGATATTACTTTCGATCCGGTAAATCTGGCGAACCTTATCGGATTGGTGGATAAAAAGATTATTAACCGTACGGTGGCCCGGGAAGTGTTTGAACAGATCTTTGAAAACAATGTAGATCCGGTACAATATGTGGAGGAAAAAGGGCTGAAGGTGGTCAGCGACGAAGGGGCCTTGCGAGGAGCGATTGCAGAGATTCTGGCAAAAAATCCTCAGTCGGTGGCGGATTATAAGGCCGGAAAGCAGAAGGCGATGGGATTTGTGGTAGGACAGACTATGCGGGCAATGAAAGGAAAGGCGGATCCGGCAGTGGTGAATGAGCTGGTGAAAACACTTCTGGAAAATGCATAACAGCCGCCGTTTTTGGCGCCGGTAAACGGCAGTGGTTGCTGCCGGAAAGAAAAATGGATTGTAAAGAAGCCGGTTTTCGTGTAGAATAAGAACCAATTTTAAAAGATTGAATCAGAGGAGGAATGTAATATGCAGCCGTATGCAGAGATGAGTACTGAAGAATTGCATGCTTTAAAGAAACAGTTGTCCGTTCGCTACCGGGATTTTCAGGGAAAGGATTTGCGGCTTGATATGTCCCGGGGAAAACCCAGTGTGGATCAGCTGGATCTTTCCATGGGGATGATGGATGTATTAAGCAGCGACGACGACCTGACTTGTGATGACGGTACGGACTGCCGGAATTACGGTGTGCTGACTGGCATCGGGGAAGCGAAAGAACTGATTGGAGATATGATGGAGGTTTCGCCGGACAATATTATCATCTATGGGAACTCCAGCCTTAATGTGATGTTTGACACCGTGTCCCGCTCCATGACCCATGGCGTGATGGGATGTACGCCCTGGTGCAAACTGGATAAGGTGAAGTTTTTGTGTCCGGTGCCGGGATATGATCGCCATTTTGCGATTACAGAATACTTTGGCATTGAGATGATCAGCGTACCCTTGACCGGTGAAGGCCCAGATATGGATATTGTGGAAAAGCTGGTGGCTGAGGATGACAGTATCAAGGGGATCTGGTGCGTGCCGAAGTATTCGAATCCCACGGGAAACAGCTACTCTGATGTAACAGTCCGCCGTTTTGCCCGCTTAAAACCAGCGGCGCCGGATTTCAGAATCTACTGGGATAACGCCTATGGACTTCATCATCTGTACGACTATGACCAGGATCATCTGATCGAAATCCTGGCCGAGTGCAAACGTGCGGGTAATCCGGATTTGGTCTATAAGTTTTCATCTACCTCCAAAATAAGCTTTCCGGGTTCTGGCATCGCCGCCATTGCCACATCCCGCAATAACCTGGAGGACATCGAGAAACAGTTAAAGTTCCAGACGATTGGCCATGATAAGGTAAATCAGCTGCGTCATGTCCGCTTTTTCGGCGGCATTCATGGTATGGTGGAGCACATGCGGCTGCATGCAGATATTATGCGTCCCAAGTTTGAGGCAGTAACCAGCACTTTGGAGCGAGAACTGGATGGCTTGGGTATTGCTACCTGGACGAATCCGAAAGGCGGATATTTTATCTCTTTTGATGCCATGGATGGCTGTGCAAAGGAGATTGTGGCGCGCTGTAAAAAGGCCGGCCTGATCATGACGGGAGCCGGCGCCACTTACCCATATGGAAAAGACCCTCATGACAGTAATATTCGGATTGCCCCGTCTTACCCGCCTCTTGAGGATCTGATTCTGGCAATGGAGCTTTTTGCCCTCTGTGTCAAGATTGTCAGTATCAATAAAATCCTGGCTGACAGGAAAACAAAGGGAGAGTCTTAATGCTTGCATTGGATTCTGGATTCTGTCAACAACAGTGCCGGTAACCATCAATCATCAAAATCATTTCGCCAAAAGAGCCAGGGGAGGCAGGCAAGGTTCGGAGACATTTGCCTGTTTTCCCTGGTTTTTTTCTGAGATACCAGCCTGCTTGTGAGCCCTTGGAAATAAATAATCCAAAATAACCTGAATGGGGAAAAGCCATGTATCATAACATTGCCAGCGGACACTCTCTTTACTTTTTTTGATTCCTGCCCTATAATACAATAGACTGTGCAAAGGAGAAGTTTTAGGATGGAGCAATTTTGGAATCATTTGAGAGCAAAGCTGATCAATTATGAGACGATTTCCTATTTGGTATTTGGCGTGCTGACGACCCTGACCGATTGGATTAGTTATGGAATTATGACTCGTTACGGGAGAATGGATTATCGGATTGCCACAGCAGGAGCATGGGCGGCGGCAGTGTTGTTTGCCTTTGTGACAAATAAACTGTTTGTATTCCAGAGCCGGAGCTTAAGTCCTAGAAAAATATGGGAAGAACTGATACCGTTTGTGACCTGCCGGGTGGCAACTGGTCTGTTTACTCTGGCGGCTATGGTGGCAATGGTAGATGGAATCGGTATCCGAAGGGATCTGCTCTGCAAAGTTGTGGTGTCAGGGATTTCTTTGGTGTTGAATTATGTATTAAGCAAGTGGTTTGTGTTCAAAAAGACATCATGAGATAGAAACAGGGGCGGGGTTACGGGGAAAGCAGGGAGAGATCGGAATGGCATATGAAGACATACACCGTATTACGAAAGAGCTAGAGGATTTACTTATGACAAACAGAGAACGCGAGTCGATGTGGGAAGAGGAATTGCCAAAGCAGCTGGACAGACAAGATGAAATTTGTCGGGAAGAGGAGGATGCCCAGGAGCAGGATATTGTTGGGGAAGAAGAGGAGATTGTCCCGGAAGAGGAGGACAGCGTGGCAATATCCGCAAAGCGCCATTTTGAGGCAGGGGGAGGAACCTGGTCACTGATACGCCCCAATGATGGGTGGATCGCTGCCTTTGTGGTGCCGATGGTGATCCTGCTGATTATCTTCGCACAGCGGGGAATCTACCCCTTTGGCGAGGAGTCTTTTTTGCGCACCGATATGTACCATCAATACGCCCCCTTTTTTTCGGAATTTCGCAATAAGCTGGCTAACGGAGAAAGCCTGCTCTATAGCTGGAACGTTGGTATGGGAGTAAATTTCTCTGCTCTGTACGCCTATTATCTGGCAAGCCCGCTCAACTGCCTGTTGATTTTATGCCCGGAAAAGTATGTGATCGAATTCATGACTTATATGATTGTCTTAAAGACAGGGCTTAGTGGGCTTTCTATGGCTTATTATCTGAGAAAACATTGTAAAAGTGATAATCCAGGTGTTGGGTTTTTTGGGATTTTTTATGCATTATCCGGATATATGGCGGCATATAGCTGGAATATCATGTGGTTGGATTGCATTATTTTGTTTCCATTGATTATGTTGGGACTGGAGCGGCTGGTAAAGGAAGGGCGGGGGCTTTTCTATTGCCTGACTTTGGGAATATCGATTTTTTCCAACTACTATATCTCCATTATGACCTGCATTTTTATGGTATTGTATTTTGTGGCGCTGCTGGCCTTGGAAACAAAGATGACATGGGAAAAGTTTGTCGGCCGGTGCGCGGCTTTTGCCTTTTATTCACTGGTGGCCGGAGGGTTGGCGGCTGTTGTTCTTCTGCCGGAGATTTATGCTCTGATGATGACGGCATCAGGAAAATTCAATTTTCCCAAGCTGCAGGATCCCTACTTCCCGATTTTTGATATGCTGGCCCGTCATATTGGCAATGTAGAATCCGAGATTGGCCTGGATCACTGGCCGAATATTTTTTGTGGGGTGGCGGTGTTGATGTTTCTGCCGCTATATTGGATATCAAAGAAAATATCTGGCAGAGAGAAGGTGGTATACAGTGTATTGCTACTGTTTTTTCTGGCCAGCTTTTCTATCAATGTGTTGAATTTTATCTGGCATGGATTTCATTTTCCTAACAGCCTGCCCTGCCGCCAGTCATATATTTATATTTTTTTGGTGTTGGTGATGTGCTGCAAGGCATATCTTCAGCTTGCGGAGATTTCCTGGAAGAATGTGCTTTTGGCGTTCTGGGGAGCAGTAGGATTTGTACTGCTGGCTCAAAAGCTGGTGACAGAGGAGCATTTTCATTTTTCTGTATTTTATGTGGCGATTTTGTTTTTAGCGTTATATTTGTGGATTTTATGGTTGTATAAGAAAAGGCCGCATTTTCGGAACCGGGCGGTTTTGCTGGCACTGATACTGGTGGCCATGGAGGCGGCAGTCAATATGACAGTGACCAGTGTGACCACTACCAGCCGTACTGCGTATATCAAAGATAATGAGTCAGTCAGAAAATTGGTAGACTCTGTTCTGCCGTCCGATACTTTCTTTCGGATGGAGAAAGTGACAAGAAAGACGAAAAATGACGGCGCCTGGATGAATTTTCCATCGGTGTCTTTATTCTCTTCCACAGCAAACGCAGATTTAACGAAGCTGTTTAAAAAATTAGGCTGTGAGAGTTCTACAAATGCGTATAGTATTACCGGAAGCACGCCGCTGATTGATATGCTGTTTGCAGTCCGTTATGGCATCTATTCGGAGGAACCGGTAGATACCGGAATGCGGGACTTTGTGGCACGGGAAGAGGATACGGTTTTGTATCGCAACACATATACCCTGCCGTTGGGATTTCTGGTATCGGAAGATTTTGAGCAGTATTGGGATCGGGAGATGGTTAATCCGGCAGATGTGCAGAATAATCTTGCCGGAAGTGTGGGAGCGGAACCGGTACTGGTTTTGGAGATGGACGTCTCTTCTTCCGGGGAAGGGCTGACCTTTTGCCCGGAGGAGGGCGGCGAGTATTATGTTTATGTAAGCGATACTTCCATCGAAAAGGTGACAGCAGAGACCTGGAGAGGGACGAAAACCTACAATAATGTCAATCGGGGATATCTGTTAGAGATGGGATATTGTACTGCCGGGGATCTGGTTACTTTAAAGACCGAGGATAGTGCGGACGGAATATGGGCAGACGTATATCGCTTTTCAGAGACGGGGCTGGCCCAGGTCTGCGAGCGGCTTTCGGCAGTACCCTGGAAACTGGAAAGCTGGCAGGAAACACGGTTGGAGGGAACCATCTCGGCAGAGGAGGGAGGAGTGATGCTCACCACGATTCCCTATGACGAGGGATGGACGGTTTTGGTGGACGGTGAAGAACATCCCAAGGAAAAGCTGCTGGATGCTTTTGTCGGCGTGGCTTTGACACCGGGGACCCATAAGATTTCCATGAGCTATCGTCCGGAAGGCCTGGTAAAGGGAGGCATGATCACGATAGGATGCGTGGTGCTTTTATTGGCAGTGGAGTGTATTTGCCGGTTTTGGCGCCGCCGGAGGTGGGAGGAAGAAAAAATATGGGAAGAGGAAGTGGGCGAAGAAGAAATAAGCGAAGGAGAAATACCAGAACAAGAATAATGGAAATGAGGAGAGAAGAGTTATGAAGCTATGGGGAGGACGTTTTACAAAAGAAGAAAATCAACTGGTGCATAATTTTAATGAATCTCTGTCCTTTGACCGAAAGTTTTACCGGCAGGATATTGAAGGAAGCATTGCCCATGTGACGATGCTAGGGAAGCAGGGGATTGTGTCATCAGAGGATCAGGAGGCTATTGTCAGCGGGTTGAAAGGGATTCTTGCAGATCTGGATTCGGGGAAGCTGAAATTTACAAAGGAACATGAAGATATTCATTCCTTTGTGGAAGCGAACTTGATTGAGAGAATCGGAGAAGCAGGAAAAAGGCTGCATACCGGACGAAGCCGCAATGACCAGGTAGCGCTGGATATGAAGCTGTACTGCCGGGATGAATTGGGAGAGATTGATAAGCTGGTGAAGGCACTGCTGGAGAAGCTGCTGGCCATCATGGAAGAAAACCTGGATACCTATATGCCTGGCTTTACTCACCTGCAAAAAGCACAGCCAATCACGCTGGCACATCATATCGGTGCTTATTTTGAAATGTTTTCCCGAGATCGGAGCCGCCTGCACGATATTCGGGAGCGGATGAATACTTGTCCATTGGGAGCTGGTGCCCTGGCAGGAACCACGTATCCTCTGGATCGAGATTATAGTGCAGCTCTGTTGGAGTTCGCCGGTCCTACGAGAAACAGTATCGATTCGGTGGCAGATCGGGACTATGTGATAGAGTTTTTGTCAGCAATGTCGATTTTGATGATGCATCTGAGCCGCTTCAGTGAAGAGATCATTATCTGGAACAGCAATGAGTACCGGTTTGTGGAGCTTGATGATGCCTACAGCACCGGCAGCAGTATTATGCCCCAAAAGAAAAATCCGGATATTGCAGAACTGGTCCGTGGCAAGACTGGAAGAGTGTATGGGGCACTGATGGCGATTCTGACGACGATGAAAGCACTTCCTCTTGCTTATAACAAAGATATGCAGGAGGATAAGGAGCTAACCTTTGATGCCATTGATACGGTCAAGGGATGCCTGGCTTTGTTTTCCGGCATGATTGCTACTATGACCTTTCGGAAAGATGTGATGGAGTCAAGTGCTAAAAAAGGCTTTACCAATGCTACAGACGCCGCGGATTATCTGGTGGGACGTGGTGTGCCGTTCCGCGACGCCCATGGAATTGTGGGACAATTGGTGCTTCGCTGTCTGGAGCAGGGAATTGCCCTGGATGATTTGTCCCTGGAAGAGTTTCGTGCAATCAGCCCGGTGTTCGACGAGGATATTTATGAGTCCATCAGTATGAAAACCTGTGTTGAACGGCGGACTACCATTGGCGCGCCGGGGCAAGAGGCGATGAAACAGGTGATTGAGACATACAAAAAGCAGCTTTTGGGTAATGCCTAGCGGACCAGAAATACTTCCATTTTGCGGCTGCCATGCCTCAGGGCCTGGAGATGGCTGTCATAATAGATATCGATATGTTTTCCGTTGACCCCGCTTCCGCAATCTTCAGCCGTATAGATCACCCCATTAATCATCAGCCTGGTTCCATAGGGGATGACTCTTGGGTCCACGGCAACTGTATGGCCGGAGCGGGGGATAGCGCCGGTACTGGTGCGTTTGCCCCATTTGCCGCTGCAACGGGAACAGGAACAGTATCCGGTAGTGCGGAAGATACCCAGGGAACGGGTAGCTTTTGCGGTTGCCAAAGCATCCGTTTCCAGAGAGGGTTCACTTTCTTTTTCCTGTGGAACCTCACCCTTGACATAAGACTGTGTATTGCCAAATTGTTTGCCGTCTACAGAGCCTTCGATTTGGTAGACACCATCTGGCAGGGAGTCCCAGTCCATTCGGATTCGGAAGCCATGCATTCCGTTACCGATGCCGTTTTCCTTCAGATCATCCCGGTAAACGGCGGCAGCGGGAGAGAAGCTGCCGACTACCTGGGAGGTTGTTTTATTGGTGACGGTCACATGAACCGGGACTACGGTGTTGGGCTGGGCGGATTCCCATCCCCAGCCGACGATGGTATTGCCCTCCATAGGATCAAAATAGCCATCCAATGGCTCGGCAAAAGTAATAACGGCACTGCCCTGCAGCAAGATTGCCATCAATAAGAGGCATGTCCATAAAAATTTGTTTTTCAACATGATTATACTCCTTTCCTGTTACAATATAAAATGAAATGAAAATTTCATATGATTTAAATATATGTAACAGAAATGTAATATATAACCATGATTATTGCGAAGTTAATTTTCTTAGAAAGAGGGTGTTGTAAAATAAGTCCCCCTCCCTTTCTCTTATCTAGTGTCCGGCTGTTCACGAACATTCTGTCTGATATTGACGGACTTTGTCCGTTAAGAGCAGACTGTGTGTACGTGAACCATCCGAACACAGGATAAGAGAAAGGGAGGGGGACTTATTTTGCAACACCCTCTTTCTGAATAAAACCGACGGATTTGTTTATGTTATTGGACAGCAAATACTTCCTGAAGCTGTTTGCCATGTTTGACGGCATCATCATGATTTTCATAATAGATGTCGATATGTTCGCCGATAACATTCGAGCCAATATCTTCCACTGTATAGACGATATCACCGATTATCAGCCGGGTGCCGATAGGGAACAAAGAAATATCGGCGGAAATGGTGTGATTTGCCTGGGGAACCGTCCCGGAATAAGTCAGGCCAAAGCCGCCAGAACATTCATCGCATGCACAATAACCGGTAGTGGTGAACATTCCCAGAGAAGCGCCCTTGTTAATTTGATTTTTATCCATTACCTCTTTTATCGGGGAAGGCGCTGCTTTTCCATTACCACAAGTGATGACCCGTGAACCTGTGGAGGCGGAGGGGGAATTATGGGAGATACCGCTGCTATCAATATTCTGCGGACCTTCTGTATTATGTGGGGGCTGAGAGCTGACCGGACCACCGGTAGTCGGCATGTCTGCCGATGCGTATGACCCGCCAGGAGCGCCGGAAGTATGTATCATCTCAGATCCTTGGGAAATTCCACCGGCTTCCACACTATGAATCGTGCCGTCAATTGCCATACCTCCGCCGGGAACCTCAGCGCCGAAGGCTGACAGTCCCCCAATCGTTACCCATAATAATGTCATAATGATCATAAAAATGAAGCTTGTCTTATTGGTTTTTAAATGATACATACAGATCACCTCACATTCTGCGTATTTTTCTACTTATATACCCATTATATTACAAAAATGTTAAATGTCAAGGATCGCTTTTAATATGGATTTTCCGGGAATATATAATAGTTGATGAGAATCAAAAGTTTTTCATGAAAACCTCTTGACAAAAGCGGTTGGGTAAAGTATATTAATCACAGGTATTAGCACTCTTATCAAACGAGTGCTAACAAATAAAATGGAGGCCGCTATGGAGCTGGATGATCGGAAAGTTACTATATTAAAAGCTATCATCAAGACATACTTGGAGACGGGTGAGCCAGTAGGCTCAAGGACCATATCCAAATATACGGATTTACAGTTGAGTTCCGCGACCATCCGCAATGAGATGTCTGATTTAGAGGAGATGGGATACATCATACAACCTCATACTTCGGCAGGAAGGATTCCTTCTGATAAAGGGTATCGCTTTTATGTGGACCAGATTATGCAGGAGAAAGAGCAGGAAGTAACAGAGGTGAAAGCGCTGATGATTAAGCGTGTGGATCGCGTGGAGCTGGTTTTGAAGAAGCTGGCACAGCTTTTGGCCAGAAATACCAATTACGCGGCCATGATCAGCGGTCCTCAGTATCATCACAACAAGCTGAAATTTATCCAGCTTTCTCAGATGGATCCGCATAAGCTGCTGGTGGTCACGGTGGTAGAGGGGAACCTGATCCGCAACAAAGTGGTTACCGTACAGGAGGAGATTAGCCAGGAAGCGCTGCTGAATCTGAATATCATGCTGAACAGCAGCCTGAACGGACTGACGATTGATGAGATCAACCTGGGAGTGATCAGCCGCTTGAAGGAACAGGCCGGAAACCATAGTCAGGTGGTTGATCTGGTACTTGGCGAAGTGGCGGCGGTGATTCAGGCCGACGAGGAAGACTTGCAGATTTATACGAGTGGCGCTACCAATATATTCAAATATCCGGAGTTAAGCGATGGGGAGAAGGCCAGCCAGCTGATCAGCACATTGGAGCAGAAAGAATTGCTTCAAGAGCTGATTACCGATGTGAACCGCACAGAGGAGGATAATGGAATCCAGGTTTATATCGGGGAAGAGACGCCGCTTCAGACGATGAAGGATTGCAGCGTTGTGACAGCAAATTATGAGTTGGGAGAAGGGATACGCGGGACGATTGGCATCATCGGTCCCAAGCGCATGGATTATGAGAAAGTACTGGGGACCTTGAGACATCTGATGAGGCAGTTAGATGCCACGTTTAAAAATGATACAAACAGTGAGGAAGGATGACAGATATGGGAAAAGATAAGGATAAAGAAGAACGCGAGACCCCGGGAGGCCAGGAGACAATGGAGGATTCTGCTATTCAGGAAAAGGATGCGGAGGAAGGAAAAGCATCTGCCATCCAGGAAGATGCAGAAGAGAATGGCGCTCCGGATCCGGATAAGGCGGATAAAAAGCCGGCCAAAAAGGATCCAAAGGATGTGCAGATCGAGGAGATGCAGGATCGTCTGATGCGCCAGATGGCGGAGTTTGACAATTTCCGCAAGCGGACAGAGAAGGAGAAGTCTGCAATGTATGAGATAGGCGCCCGCGAGATGATTGAGAAGATTCTGCCGGTCCTGGATAATTTTGAGCGGGCCCTGGCAGCCGTGCCGGAGGAGGAGAAGGGAAGTTCCTTTGCCGAAGGCGTGGAGATGATCTACAAGCAGTTTATCAAGACTCTGGAGGATGCCGGGGTGGAGACGATCGAGGCAGTAGGGCAGCAGTTCAACCCGGATGTGCACAATGCGGTGATGCATATCGATGATGAAGCCTATGGGGAGAATGAAATTTCCCAGGAGCTTCAACGGGGGTATAAGTACCGCGGCACCGTAGTCAGACATAGTATGGTGCAGGTGGCAAACTGACAGATAACGGATTCACAAACAATTTGTAATATTTCAGGAGGAAAAAACTATGAGCAAGATTATTGGCATTGATTTAGGCACCACTAACAGCTGCGTAGCCGTTATGGAGGGCGGTAAGCCGGTGGTTATTCCGAACCAGGAGGGTTCCCGGACCACCCCGTCCGTTGTGGCATTTACCAAGACAGGAGAGCGTCTGGTAGGCGAGCCGGCCAAGCGTCAGGCAGTGACGAATGCGGATCGGACCATCGCGTCCATCAAGCGTCATATGGGCAGCGATTATAAGGTTAGTATCGATGGCAAGAGCTATACGCCTCAGGAGATTTCGGCGATGATCCTGCAGAAGCTCAAAGCTGATGCTGAGGCATATCTGGGAGAGAAGGTCAGCGAGGCCGTGATCACTGTACCGGCATATTTCAACGATGCACAGCGCCAGGCAACCAAGGATGCCGGCAAGATTGCCGGGCTGGATGTCAAGCGTATCATCAACGAGCCGACAGCAGCGGCACTGGCTTACGGCCTGGATAATGAAAAAGAACAGAAGATCATGGTTTATGATCTCGGCGGCGGTACTTTTGATGTGTCGCTGATAGAGATCGGCGACGGCGTAATCGAGGTGCTTTCCACAAACGGCGATACCCGGTTGGGAGGCGATGATTTTGATAATCGTATCAGCCAGTGGCTGGTAGAAGAGTTTAAAAAGGCCGAGGGCGTGGACTTGTCCGGCGACAAGATGGCGATGCAGAGACTGAAAGAGGCAGCGGAGAAGGCGAAGAAGGAACTGTCCACTGCGACCACAACGAACATTAATCTGCCGTTTATTACCGCCAATGCCGAGGGTCCTAAGCATTTGGATATGAATCTCAGCCGTGCGAAGTTTGACGAGCTGACTCACGATTTGATTGAGCGCACCGGAGTGCCGGTGCAGAATGCTCTAAGAGATGGCGGCGTGACGACCTCCGAGTTGGGTAAGGTATTGCTGGTAGGCGGTTCCACCCGTATGATTGCTTCTCAGGATAAGGTGAAGCAGATGACCGGCAAGGAGCCGAGCAAGTCTTTGAATCCGGATGAGTGTGTGGCGATTGGCGCGGCGATTCAAGGAGGAAAGCTGGCAGGTGATGCCGGCGCCGGAGATATCCTGTTGCTGGATGTAACGCCGTTGTCTTTGTCCATTGAGACACAGGGAGGTATTGCCACCAGGCTGATTGAGAGAAATACTACTATTCCGGCGAAGAAGAGCCAGATCTTCTCCACCGCTGCCGATAACCAGACTGCTGTGGATATTCATGTGGTACAGGGCGAACGTGAATTTGCCCGCGACAACAAGACTCTTGGCCAGTTCCGTCTGGATGGGATTCCGCCGGCAAGAAGAGGGGTTCCGCAGATTGAAGTCACTTTTGATATTGATGCCAACGGTATTGTAAATGTGTCAGCCAAGGACATCGGAACCGGCAGAGAACAGCATATCACCATCACTTCCGGTTCGAACATGTCGGATTCCGATATCGAGAAGGCTGTGAGAGAGGCTGCGGAGTTTGAGGCACAGGATAAGAAAAAGAAAGAGGGTATTGACGCCAGAAACGATGCTGATGCCATGGTATTCCAGACCGAGAAAGCGTTGGAAGAGGTCGGCGACAAACTCGATGCCAACGATAAAGCGGCTGTGGAGGCAGAGCTGAATGCCCTGAAGGAAGCCATTAACCGTGCTCCGATTGATCAGATGACGGATGCTCAGGTGGAGGACATCAAGGCGGGCAAGGAGAAACTGATGAACAGTGCGCAGGCTTTGTTTGCCAAGATGTATGAGTCCGCCCAGGCAGCCGGTGCGCAGGGAGCAGGCCCGGACATGGGCAGTACAGGCAGCGCTTCCGGCCCAGCAGGTGACGATGTGATTGACGGGGATTTCAAGGAAGTATAAAGAAGGAAAAGGGCTGGCGCAGTCGAGGAGGGTTCCGGTAGAGGGCTTTTCGAAACTGCGACAGCCGTTTCGGTGTATAAATATAACCGTTTCTGTCGCATGAGCGGTTATGTATAAATATAGAGTGTGCATAGTGTGCACCAGATGGAGGAGACCATGGCAGAGAGCAAGAGAGATTATTATGAGGTTCTGGGCGTTCCCAAGAACGCAGATGAAGCTGCTCTGAAGAAGGCATACCGCGCCCTCGCCAAAAAATATCACCCGGACAGCAATCCGGGGGACACCGAGGCTGAAAAAAAGTTCAAGGAGGCTTCGGAGGCATACAGCGTTTTAAGCGATCCGGATAAGCGCCGTCAATACGATCAGTTTGGCCATGCAGCATTTGATGGGGCAGCTGGGGGCGGCGGCTTCGGCGGTTTTGATTTTTCCGGAGATATGGGCGATATTTTTGGTGATATTTTCGGTGATATTTTCGGAGGCGGCAGGAGCCGAAGCAGCCAATACAACGGCCCGATGCGGGGAGCCAACGTGAGGACGGCGATTCGCATTACCTTTGAAGAGGCTGTTTTTGGCTGTGAGAAAGAGATCGAGATTAACTTTAAGGAGGAGTGCTCCAAGTGTCATGGCACCGGGGCGAAGCCTGGCACCTCTCCGGAGACCTGCCCAAAGTGTAACGGCAAGGGAAAGATCATGTATACCCAGCAGTCTTTCTTCGGACAGGTGCAGAATGTCCAGACCTGCCCGGAGTGCGGAGGCAAAGGCAAGGTGATCCGTGAAAAGTGCGCCGATTGCTATGGCACCGGCTATGTAACGCGCAAAAAGAAATTCAAGGTCACGATTCCGGGCGGCATTGACAACGGGCAGAGCGTGCGTTGTGCCGGCGGCGGAGAGCCGGGAGTCAATGGCGGAGAGCGGGGCGATCTGCTGGTGGAGGCAGTGGTATCGCAGCATCCGGTATTTAAGCGTCAAGATACCAGTATCTATTCGACTGTGCCGATTTCTTTTGCTACAGCGGCATTAGGCGGGCCGATCCGCATCAAGACGGTGGACGGCGAGGTGGAATATGAGGTGAAGGCCGGAACGCAAACAGATACCCGCGTGCGTCTGAAAGGCAAAGGGGTGCCGTCTCTGCGGGCCCGCGGGATCCGCGGCGACCATTATGTGACCTTAGTCGTTCAAGTCCCGGAGCGTCTGAATGAGGCGCAGAAGGAGGCATTGCGGAACTTTGATGCTGCGATGCGGGGGGAAAAGCCGGAGGCCGGCGAGAAACATAAAAAAGGGAAGCTTTTCGGCAAATAAGGAGAAATGAACGGAGAGCCGCCTTAAAGAATTAAAAAAGGGAAAAGAGCCGTCTCGTGTTGGCACGTGGCGGCTCTTTTGGTTGCAACCCTAATTTTTAAGGTTTTTTTGAAAATGGTCTCCTTCCGGTTGGGAAAACTTGGCGGTGTGTGTGATGGAATGTAATGCATCAAGGAATTTCGTTTACTTGATTTGATTTTACGTTTTGCCTTGTTTTCCTGCGGAAATCGACTCTTTTCATCATCCGTTCAATAGGTTAATGCAGATAGCGGAAGTTTTATTGCAAAAAAATAAAAAATTTTCGGAATTTGCGATAGATTAATTAAAATTATAAATATTGATAAGTAAAAAGAATAAAAGCCCTATGTGCTATCAGTAATGACAAAATCGGCTAAAAAATTCACAATCTAAATTTCTTTTTCATTTGCATATAATAGTTGAAACCTATAAAATTTCCGGCGGTTCATGCCTCTTTGCAATCGGTTCCCTAATGATTGTTTTTTTGCAAAAACAAGGTGGTTTTCTCAAGGAATGCTTTTGTTAATAAATAGACAAGAAATCTTGATAAAAACAAGGAAATATCCGGGTTTTTTGTGAATTATTCCAAACATAATACTGTATACAAAGAAAAATTTCCAATTGTAAGCCTTTCTTAATTATGCTATACTGTACAAGATGACAAGTGATATTTTTTGTCAAAAAGAGAAAGAAAATGTATAGAAAGAGGGTAAAAGTAGATGGGATTGGCTACATTTAAAGGCGGCGTTCATCCTTATGAGGGAAAAGAACTGTCCGAGAACAAGCCCACACAGATCCTGATGCCGAAGGGCGATATGGTATATCCCATGTCCCAGCATATCGGCGCGCCGGCGACTCCGCTGGTGAAAAAGGGCGACAAGGTGCTGGCAGGCCAGAAGATCGGTGAAGCGAGTGGATTCATTTCTGCGAATGTCATCTGCTCCGTATCCGGCACCGTCAAGGCGGTTGAGCCGAGACGCGTGGCAAGCGGTGCGATGGTGAATTCCGTCGTTGTGGAAAATGACGGCGAATATCAGGGTGTGGATGGCATGGGAGCAGATCGTGATCCGTCGAAGCTCTCCAAGCAGGAGATCCGGGATATCGTGAAGGAAGCCGGCATTGTGGGACTTGGCGGAGCAGGGTTTCCGACACATGTAAAACTGACGCCCAAGGATGAGAATGCGATTGAGTATGTACTGATTAACGCAGCGGAGTGTGAGCCGTATCTGACCAGCGATTACCGGATGATGCTTGAGGAGCCGGAGAAGCTGATCGGCGGGTTGAAGGTAATGCTGCAGCTGTTTGAGAAAGCGAAGGGTGTGATCGGCATTGAGAACAATAAGCCGGAAGCGATTAAGAAAATTCAGGAGATGGTGAAGGATGAGCCGCGCATCGAGGTGTGCGAACTGCAGACCAAGTATCCCCAGGGCGGTGAGCGTTCGCTGATCAATGCTATTACTGGCAGGAAAGTGAATTCCTCCATGCTGCCGGCAGATGCCGGCTGTATCGTGGATAATGTAGATACGGTGATTGCCATCTATATGGCGGTGTGCAAGACAACGCCGCTGATGCGCCGGATTGTGACTGTGACCGGTGATGCGATTGCCAATCCGCAGAATTATAATGTCAAGATCGGCACGAATTTCCAGGAGCTGATAGAGGCGGCCGGCGGCTTTAAGAGTGAGCCGGAGAAGCTGATTGCGGGCGGCCCTATGATGGGTATGGCACTGTTTGGGCTGGATATCCCGGTGACCAAGACCAACTCGGCGCTGCTGTGCATGACCAAGGATGAGGTGGCTGCCAATGAGCCGACTCCCTGTATCCGCTGTGGTAAGTGTGTCAGCGTGTGTCCCAGCCACATCGTCCCGGTAATGATGATGAAGGCGGCCTTAAAGGGTGACTGTGAGAAATTTGAGAAGCTAAATGGTATGGAGTGTGTGGAGTGCGGAAGCTGTGCATTTATCTGCCCGGCCAAGCGTCCGCTGACTCAGGCATTCAAAGAGATGAGAAAAACGGTTGCCGCCAACCGGAGAAAGAAAGCGTAGGAGGGGAGAAGTTATGAGCAAATTATTAAATGTATCGGCATCCCCGCACGTTCGGAGCAAAGAGACTACTCAGAGCATTATGGCAGATGTGTGTATCGCCATGCTGCCGGCAACTGCGTTCGGTGTATTCCAGTTCGGATTCCACGCGCTGTTGGTTCTGATCGTTACGGTGGCTGCCTGCGTGTTGAGTGAATATGTATTTCAGAAAGCGATGAAGCTGCCACTCACGGTTTCCGATATGAGTGCAGTGGTGACGGGCATGATCCTGGCATTGAATATGCCGGCGAACATTCCGCTGTGGATTCCGGCTCTGGGCGGTATCTTTGCTATTATTGTGGTAAAGCAGCTCTATGGCGGCATCGGACAGAATTTTATGAATCCGGCACTGGCCGGCAGATGCTTTTTGTTGATTTCCTTTGCCGGGAAAATGTCCGATTTTGCGATGGACGGCTGGAGCGGGGCGACACCGCTTGCCCAGCTAAAGGCGGGGGAGAGCGTGGATGTGGCTGCTATGTTTATCGGTAAGATTCCGGGGACTATCGGAGAGGTGTCTGTGATCGCTTTGCTGGTTGGCGGCATTTACCTGGCGGTGAAGAAAGTGATTTCGCTGCGGATTCCCGTTACATATATTCTGACGGTAGCAGTATTTGCCTTTATTTTTGGCAAGCAGGATATGAATTATGTGTTGGCCCACATTTGTGGCGGCGGCCTGGTTTTCGGAGCCTTTTTCATGGCTACAGATTATGTGACTAGCCCCATTACTCCTAAAGGACAGATCGTGTTCGGCGTTTTGCTGGGTATCCTGACCGGGCTGTTCCGTATCTTCGGAGGCTCTGCAGAGGGTGTTTCTTATGCGATTATCATCAGCAACCTGCTGGTTCCGCTGATTGAAAGATTTACCCTTCCGACGGCATTTGGAAAGGAGGGCAAGAAATCATGAGTAAAGGTGGATTTATGAAGGACGCCCTGATTTTGTTTACGATCACTTTGGTGGCAGGGGCATGTCTGGGCGGAGTCTATGAGGTAACGAAGGAGCCGATCGCGATTGCCGAGCAAGCGGCCAAGGAGGCAGCTTTCCGGACCGTGTTGCCGGATGCGGTGTCTTTTGAAGTTGATGAGAATGACGAGAGTGGTATCCGGGCTTCGGCAAACGCAGATATTGCAGGTATGGGCTTTGGCAATGTGACGGTGGATGAGTCGGCGCTTGCACTGGATGCGTCCGGTAATTTGGCGGGTTATGTAGTCACCACTACCTCCAAGGATGGTTATGGCGGAGCGATTACCGTATCTGTGGGCATCCTGGCGGATGGTACGGTCAATGGAATCGAATTCCTTACTCTGGCAGAGACGGCGGGACTGGGAATGAATGCCCAGAAGCCTGAGTGGAAGGCTCAATACGCCGGAAAGAATGTGGATGCCTTTGCAGTGACGAAAAATGGTGCATCCGCGGATAATGAAATTAACGCTATCAGCGGTGCGACGATCACCTCCAATGCGGTGACCGGCGCGGTGAACGCGGCAGTTTACTTTGCAAAGAACTGCCTGGCGCAGTAGGAGGTGGGAAATCATGAATAAATGTATAGAACGTATTTATAACGGCATTATCAAGGAAAACCCGACCTTCGTGCTGATGCTGGGCATGTGTCCGACCCTGGCAGTTACCACCACGGCGACGAACGGCGTGGGCATGGGGCTGTCCACCACAGCGGTTCTGGTATTTTCCAACCTGATTATTTCCGCACTGCGGAAGATCATTCCGGATCGGGTGAGAATTCCGGCATATATTGTTATTGTGGCATCGCTGGTTACTATTGTGCAGCTGCTTTTGCAGGCATTTGTACCGAGCCTGTACAGTTCCCTGGGTATTTTTATCCCCCTGATCGTGGTTAACTGTATTATCTTGGGCCGTGCCGAGGCTTATGCGGCGAAAAACGGGCCTCTGGAATCTGCTTTTGACGGAATCGGTATGGGGCTTGGCTTTACCGTAGGTCTGACCTGTATCGCTATTGTACGTGAGATCCTGGGAGCAGGCGCGGTATTTGGTTTCGAGTTTATCCCGGAGGATTTCCGGATCACTATCTTTGGCCTGGCGCCAGGTGCATTCTTTGTGCTGGCCGGACTGACTGCTTTGCAGAACAAGTTCAAGGCACCGTCGGCGACCAACGGCTCTGCACCTAAGTCTGCGCTGGCATGCGGAGGCAACTGTGCAAGCTGTAGCGGCGCTTCCTGCATGTCCAATCATGCGGCGCTGGAAGTTGTGCGTGAGAAGGCAGAGGCCGAGGCGGCCGCAGCGAAGAAAGCGGCAGCGGAAAAGGCAGCGGTAGCCAAGAAAGCAGCAGCAGAGAAAGCCGCCGCGCAGGACGCCGCGGTAGCCAAAAAAGATTGAGGAGGGCGCGATAGATGAAAGAGTTGATTTTAGTAATTGTAGGCGCTGCCCTGGTGAATAACATTATCCTGAGTCAGTTCCAGGGCCTGTGCCCATTTTTAGGAGTATCCAAGAAGGTTGACACTTCCCTTGGCATGGGAGGAGCGGTTATCTTCGTAATCGTGCTGGCATCGATTGTGACAAACTTGATCTATACCTTCGTGCTGGTACCTTTTAACGTCACCTATCTGCAGACGATTGCTTTCATTCTGGTGATTGCAGCGTTGGTGCAGTTTGTGGAGATGTTCTTAAAAAAGAATGTGCCCTCCCTGTATCAGGCGTTGGGCGTGTTCCTGCCGCTGATTACCACCAATTGCGCAGTGCTGGGTTCCGCCCTGACCAACGTGCAGAAGGAATATAACTTTATTTTCAGCGTGGCAAACGGTTTTGGTACGGCAGTGGGCTTTACCGTGGCGATTGTACTGTTGGCAAGCATCCGGGAAAGCATTGAAGATAACGATATCCCCTTCAATTTCCAGGGGTCGCCGATCGTACTGATCACCTCCGGTCTGATGGCAATCGCATTCATGGGCTTTTCCGGCCTGATTAAATAGGGGGTGGCTTAAAAAGATGAATATGACAGGTTTGCTTTTAGCGGCAGTCATCATCGGCGCCATCGGTATCGTTATCGGTGTGCTGCTGGGGATTGCCAGTGAGCAGTTTAAAGTAGAAGTAGATGAAAAAGAGATTTTGGTCCGCGCTGAGCTGCCGGGCAACAACTGCGGCGGTTGCGGATTCCCGGGGTGTGACGGTCTTGCGGCTGCCATCGCCGCCGGTACAGCAGCAGTGAATGCCTGCCCGGTGGGAGGCCCGGATGTGGCTGACAAGATTGCCGCCATCATGGGCGTGGAGAGCGGCGGGTCGGAAAAAAAGGTAGCTTTTGTAAAATGCAAAGGAACCTGCGACAAAGCACGTGTCCAGTATAATTATTTCGGCATTGACGATTGTGCCAAGGTCGCAGTGGTGCCGGGAGGCGGTGAGAAGGCATGTACTTATGGATGCATGGGCTATGGCTCCTGTGTTAAGGCATGTGCATTTGATGCTATTCATGTTATTGACGGGGTTGCGGTGGTCGATAAAGAGAAGTGTGTGGCCTGCGGCAAATGCGTGGCTACCTGTCCGAACCACCTGATTGAGCTGGTGCCTTATTCCGCGGAGCATTTAGTCCAGTGTTCTTCCCATGACAAGGGTAAGGATGTCAAGGCCAAATGTGATAATGGATGTATTGCATGTACGCTGTGTACCAAGCAGTGTGAGTTTGATGCGATTCATATGGAGAATAATGTGGCAGTGATTGATTATAGCAAGTGTACGAACTGCGGCAAATGTGCGGCAAAATGCCCATCTAAAGTAATATTGTAGTTTTTGGCGGGAAGATTGCAAAGAAGGCAGTCTTCCCGCTCCTTTTTCCCTGGCTGGGTATTCTCAGAGCTAAACTTAATGACATTGGCCTATGCAACTCCTATTTTTCGACTGGGAAAACAACTTGCCCCATCTCATGAAATATGCTATACTGATATACGTAGCAGAAGCTTTTCTTATCCCTGGGATACAGAAGAGTTATCTGCTATATTGGGAACCTGGCAACAAAACTAGTTTTTACATATCCCCAATATAATTTTGCTTTGAGGAATGGAGAGTGAGCTTTATTAACGGTAAGAAGAGTCCCAGACAGACTATCCTGATTGCAGATGATTCCGAGATGAACCGGTCGATTCTGACAGATATGTTGGGCGATGAGTATGAGATTATGGAGGCGGAGAATGGAGTAGAAGCGGTTTCGATTCTCCAAAAATACGGGAATTCGATTTCCCTGTTGCTGCTCGACATCGTAATGCCGGAGATGGATGGTTTCGGTGTTCTGACAGTGATGAACAAGCATCGCTGGATTGAAGATATTCCAGTGATTGTGATTTCGGCAGAGACTGCGTCCACGCATATTGAGCGTGCTTATGAGCTGGGGGTTACGGAGTTTATCAGCCGGCCTTTTGACGCATTGATTCTTCACCGCCGTGTGGTGAATACGATTTTGCTTTATGCAAAGCAGAAGCGGCTCATTGATCTGGTTGCCGATCAGATTTATGAGAAAGAGCAGCAGAGCGGGCTGATGGTAGATATCCTGAGCCATATCGTAGAGTTCAGGAACGGAGAGAGCGGGATGCATGTGCTGCATATCCGCACACTGACAGAGCTTTTTTTAAAGCACCTGGGACATAAGGACAGTGCTTATCAGCTTCCGCGATCCGAGATTTCACTGATCTGTACGGCGTCTGCCCTGCATGATATCGGAAAGATATCGATACCGGGAGAGGTGCTGAACAAACCAGGGCGCCTGACGGACGAAGAATTTGAGATTATGAAGAAGCACACACTGGTGGGGGCCGAGATGCTGAAGGCATTGCCGATGCATCAGGAGGAGCCTCTGATTAAGCGAGCTTATGAGATCTGCCGCTGGCATCATGAGCGCTATGACGGGCGCGGTTATCCGGACGGCCTGAAGGGAGATGAGATACCAGTATCGGCCCAGGTGGTGGCACTGGCAGATGTCTATGATGCCCTGACAAGCGAACGTGTGTATAAAAAGGCGTTTTCTCATGAGGTGGCCGTCAACATGATATTGGAAGGCAAATGCGGCCAATTCAATCCCCTCCTGATGGAGTGCTTGAAGGAGATAGAGAGTGTTTTGAAGGAGGAGCTCCGTTTTGACAGCGATGCCCGGGCAAGCCAGCGGCAAATGCAGAATGTGGCAGAGGAGCTGCTCCGCCATGAGGATCTGTCGGCTTCGGAGCGCACATTGCAGCTTTTGGAGCATGAACGGATGAAATACAGCTTTTTTGCAGATATGTCTGAGGAGATTCAATTTGAATATACGGTAGCGCCTCCTATGGTGACTGTATCTGGTTATGGTGCGAAGAAGCTCGGACTGGATGAGATCTTGATGGATCCGCACAATAATGAGAAGGTTCAGGAGATGATGGGAATCGGAACGCTACGAGCCATTTCCAGTGAGTTGCGGAGCACAACACCGGAGCACCCACAGATCAAATACGATCATGAAATTTGTATTCATGGCGAAAAACGCTGGATGAGGACTGTCGGCCGGGCGATGTGGTCGACAGATGAGCCTCCGAGATATATGGGAGCGATTGGTAAGACCACGGATATTCATGATGAAAGGACGCGGATTGATGCATTGGTGCAAATGGCGTCGCATGATTCCATGACCGGACTGTTCAATCATAATTATGCGAAAGAACGAATTAAAGAAAGAATAGGAAACCGGCAAACGGGGAATTTTGCGTTGGCGATTTTTGATTTGGATCATTTTAAACAGGCCAATGATAATTACGGCCATATGTTCGGGGATAAAGTGTTGATTCATATGGCAGAACAGCTGCGTCGGAGTATCCGGGGCGGAGATATCGCCGCAAGAGTCGGCGGGGATGAATTTCTGATTTTTTTGGAATATAGAGAGGAAGCAGAGACGGCGATTCAGCGGATTTTTACTTCCCTGGAAGGAACTTATGAGGATTTTCAGATTTCTGTCAGCATGGGAGTAGCACGGACGGATATGGTAGGTACGGATTACGATAAGATGTTCCATGCAGCGGATCAGGCTCTCTATTCCGTGAAACGATCCGGCAGGGGGCAGTACCGCTTCTACGATGACACGATGCAGGAAATGCTGTCGGTGATCTCACCGATTGACGGCAGTGAAGAAAAGCCTGATAATTAAACAGGAGAAAAGGGGAATAATATGACATTGAAAGAATGCTATACAGCTTTGGAAGGAGACTATGAGGGGGTTCTCAGCCGCTTGCGCAGTGAAAAGATGGTTCAGAAATTTGTACTGAAATTCCTCAATGATAAAAGTCATGAGCTGCTTGTCAGTTCAATGGAAACCGGGAATTACGAAGAAGCATTTCGGGCGGCTCACACGATCAAAGGAGTTTGCCAGAATTTGAGTTTTACTAAACTGTATGAATCCAGCCATCTTTTGACGGAAAACCTTCGTGCGGGTTATGGAGCGGATACCGATGAACTGGTTCAGCGGGTAGAGGCAGATTACCGTCAGACTGTGGCGGCTATAGAGGAGTTACAGGCAGGAAATCCGGCATAAGCAGGGATGAGCTTTCAGGGGGGTTCGATGAAGAATAAAACCATACGATTTTTACAAATCAGCCTCATTCTTGTTTCAGTTCTTTGCGTTGGTATTTTTTCGTTTCTTGCAGTTTATATGAATTACAAGAGTGCCGATACCATCAGCGAAGTAGGAAATATTTATATGTCTGGCATGAACGAGAGGATTGTGCTGCATTTTAAGACGACGATAGAAATGCGACTGTCTCAAGTGGAAGACTTGGAGCGTTTGCTGTCATCCGGGAAATATACAGACGATAAGAAGCTGCGGGAAGAGCTGGCTTATAATGCGCAGGCGAGAGGATTTGGGTATCTGGGGTTGTATTCTCAGGACGGAGATTTTGAAATGCTCTACGGGGACGAACTGAAAGTGGTAGATTCGGAACCGTTCCTTCAATCTCTGCAAAACAATCAAAAAAAAGTGGCGGTAGGCGAGGATACCCGGGGAAACCGGGTTGTATTGATGGGAATTCCTCATGCCTGTCCGGTGAAAGACAACAATGAGGAGAGCATAGCGGTAGTGATAGCGCTTCCGGTGGAATATATCAGTGAGATGCTGTCTTTGAATGGGGAGGAATCTCTGGTATATTCGCATATTATCCGCCGGGATGGCAGCTTTGTTATCCGGAGCGAGGATGCTTTCCGGAACAGTTATTTTGATCGGATTCGAGGACTTCTTGAGGATGATCCGAATGAGGCGGAGCGGCAAATTCAGGAAATGGTTGCTGCCATGGATAGAAACGAGGATTATTCGGCGGTAATTCATCTTGCTGAAGAGCGGCGCCATCTATATTGTACGAAATTGCCATATTCGGAGTGGTTTTTAGTTACGGTTATGCCCTTCGGAGAGCTGGACAAGGTGGTCAACAGGCTCGGTGTTCAATGGGAAGTCGTGGGGCTTGGTGGATGTGTCATAATCCTGATCGCCCTGCTGGCGGTTTTTTTCCGCTATTATCAGCTGACACGGCAGCAGATCCGGCAGTTGGAGGATGCAAGGCAGGAGGCGCTTTTTGCAAATAAAGCAAAGAGTGAGTTTCTCTCGAATATGAGCCATGACATCCGTACGCCGATGAATGCGATTGTAGGAATGACGGCGATCGCGATTGCGAACCAAGATAATCCGCAACAGATACAGAATTGCCTGCGGAAGATTGCCTTGTCCAGCAAGCATTTACTTGGGCTTATCAACGATGTGCTTGATATGTCCAAGATTGAGAGCGGTAAGATGACGCTCAACATGGATCAGGTTTCTCTTCGGGAGGTCATGGACAGTATTGTAAGCATTGTACAGCCTCAGGTAAAGGCAAAACAGCAGAAATTTGATGTGCTGATCCATGACATCCATACAGAAAATGTATATTGTGACAGCGTGCGGCTCAATCAGATTCTGCTGAATTTGTTGTCCAATGCCATCAAGTTTACTCCGGAGGGTGGCAATATCCATGTGGCCATGCGGGAAGAGGGATCGCCAAAGGGAGAAGCGTATGTACGGATTCATCTGTGGGTGAAGGACACCGGGATTGGTATGACATCCGAGTTTAAGGAAAAGATATTTGATTCTTTTACCAGGGAAGACAGCGCCCGTGTACGGAAGACAGAGGGTACTGGCCTCGGAATGACAATTACCAAATATATCATCGATACCATGGGAGGAACCATCGAGGTAGAGAGTGAGCTTGGCAAGGGAAGTGAATTCCATGTCACGCTGGATATGGAGAAAGCAGAAATTCAGGAGGCAGAGATGATTCTGCCCCAGTGGAATATGCTGGTGGTGGATGATGATCAGCAGCTTTGTGAGAGTACAGTGACGGCATTGAAGGCCATCGGGATTGACGCAGAGTGGACTTTGGATGGTGAGAGCGCCATCCAAAAGGTAGAGGAAAGCCATGAACGCCATCAGGATTATCAGATTATTCTTTTGGATTGGAAGCTGCCGGGAATTGACGGTATCGAGACGGCGCGGCGCATACGCCGGCATATGGGAGATCAGGTTCCGATTTTGTTGATTTCGGCCTATGACTGGAGCGAAATTGAGGATCAGGCGCGAGAAGCCGGTGTCAGTGGTTTTATCGGCAAGCCCTTGTTCAAGTCTACTTTGTATCACGGACTCAAATCTTTTGCTGGACATATTGAGCAGACTCCGGAGGAGTCAGAGGAGGATGCCACCTTCCGCAATATGAGGATTTTGCTGGCAGAGGACAATGATCTGAACTGGGAAATCGCGGAAGAGCTCTTGTCAGAGATGGGGATGGAGCTGGAACGCGCCGAGAACGGACAGATTTGTATTGAGATGTTTGAGAAGTCGCCGGTAGGGTATTATGATGCAGTGCTGATGGATATCCGAATGCCGGTGATGACTGGTTATGAAGCAGCATGGGGGATTCGGAAGCTTAATCGGGAGGATGCAGATATTCCGATTATTGCCATGACAGCAGATGCCTTTTCTGAGGATATCAAGAGATGTCTGGACTGTGGAATGAACGCCCATGTGGCAAAGCCGATTGACGTCCAGGAGATATGCCGGCTGCTAGAGAAATTTGTTCACAGAAAAGAATCGTCGAATAACTGATGTCATTTAGTTGATTTTTTCAGAAGGTACGCCCTGGAAAAAGGAGCGGGAAGAGGCGGGAAATGATCTGCTGTTTTTTCCGGTTTCGGGATCAAGTATTCCTAAAATCCCTTATTTTTGCGAAAAGCGAAACGAAAATCCCCAAACTCGCTTCGCTCAGACAGAGTGGATTTTCGTTTCCACGCAAAACTCAGGGATTTAAGGAATTCTAAATCCCTGCAAAGTCAAAAACAGCAGATCATTTCCCGCCTCTTCCCGCTCCTTTTTCCAGGGCTGAGTATTCTCGGAGCTAAACTTAATGACATGGCGAATAACTGATGTCATTTTGGACAGAATATTAATTGCATAATGAAGATAACAAAAAAATTTACCAAAAAGAAGATCATAAAAGGATTCAGGGTATTACTGGCAGGATGTCTGGCGCTGGCGGCCATAGGAACGCTTTGTTTATTAGCTGGAAATTTTTATGTAAAGAAAAGCAGCGGGAGCAGGATTTTCGCAGATAATAAGAAGCCGGAATTACCGCCAACCGATTGTATTTTAATATTAGGTTGTGGATTGCGTCCAGACGGAGAACCGACTCAGATGCTGAAGGATCGCCTGGATATGGGGATTGCTCTTTACCAGTCAGGTGTGGCACCGAAGCTTTTGGTGAGCGGGGATCATGGCCGGATACAATACGATGAAGTGAATCGAATGAAGCAATATGCCATGGATGCAGGAGTGCCTTCTCAGGATATTTTTATGGATCATGCGGGATTTTCCACTTATGAGAGCATGTACCGGGCCAGAGATGTGTTTCGGGTAAAGCGGGCAGTTGTGGTAACGCAGGAATACCATCTGTACAGAGCGCTCTATGACGGAAGGCAGCTGGGGCTGGAGGTGTGGGGAGTTCCGGCAAAAAAGATACGATATGGAGGGCAGCGGAGACGGGATATCAGAGAAGTCCTGGCAAGGAATAAGGATATCTTGTATTGCCTGTTCCAGCCGGAGCCAAAGTATTTGGGGGAAGCGATTCCAGTCAGCGGAAATGGGGATTTGACTAATGATTAGAGAAGTGTAAATTAACGGTTGATTTTTTGCGTAAGGCCCGATATAATAAAAATGTATTAGGCAAGTGCCTCGATCCACGTCTGTCAGGGAAAATCTCTGGCGGACGTGTTTTTTGCTTTATGGGATATTGCATCTTGTAGAGCAAAACCCTCTGGACGGATGCGCACCACTTGCATAAGGAAAATAAGTGCGGAGAGGGAAGAAAGACGGGAGGAGGACTCAGATGAACGAAAAACGGAAATGGCTTCAAACATTGCTTATGCTGAGCCTGGTTGTGGCAGGAAATGCGCTTTATGCGTTGACAGTAAAACTGTTTTTGATCCCGGCAGGGCTGGTGACAGGAGGAACGACGGGGATTGCGTTGGCGATGAATCAATGGTTGGGAATTCCGATCTCTTTGTTTGTGTTGCTCTTTAATGTGAGCATGCTGATTATTGGGTATCTGCTGCTGGGAAGGACTTTTGCAATCACGACAATCATCAGTACATTTACTTACCCGGCGGCGCTGGAATTATTTGAATGGCTTTTGGGAGAGCAGATAGTTACCAGAGATATTCTGTTGTGTACATTGTTTTCCGGATTGGGGATAGGGCTTTCATTAGGAGTTGTGATTCGTGCCGGAGCATCTACCGGCGGGATGGATATTCCTCCACTGGTTTTAAATCGTTATTTCCGGATTCCGGTTTCTGTCAGCCTTTATGTGTTCGATTTTTGCATTCTTCTGGCACAGGCTTTCTGGAGTACACCGGAAAAGATTCTTTATGGAATTCTGCTGGTATTGACATATACGATTGTGTTAGACAAGCTGATGCTCATGGGAACTGTACGGACAGAAGTAAAGGTGGTTACCCGCTATCCGGAGAAGGTGAGGGACGCTATTTTACAAAAGCTGGATCGCGGCGTGACATTATTCTATGGTGAGGGCGGTTATCTGCACCAGGAAACCCAGGTGGTTTTCAGCGTTATTTCCAATCGGGAGCTTCCTCAGGCAGAAAAGTTAATCCGTTCCATAGATCCGGAAAGCTTTTTGGTAGTCAGCCGGGTCAGCGAGGTACGGGGGCGGGGATTTTCCATGAGTAAGAAATATCAATAAAACGAGGAGCCGGTTACGGCTCCTCCATCATTTCTAGAAACTCCTTAAAGGCTTCTTTTGCTTCTTCGATAATGCCCTGATCATAGGTGTTCAGCGCCTTTTCAAACTTACGGATGGCGGTTTCCACCAGCAGACGGTCTTCACCCAGGCTTTCTTCATAAACCCGTTCCCCTCGCAGAAGAAGATATTTGTTCTCTTCGCGATCCCTGGGATGAATTTTTAAATAGGAAAGCGTTTTTAAGCGTTCCTCAATCTCTTCCGGTGTCATGTCTATATCGCGGCCAAAGAAGACTTTTTTCATCATATTTTGGGTTGATACTACTTTAACTTCTACCTCTAACAGGGAGTTGATATCATAAGTGTAAGTGACATCCACGGCTTCTTGCCCGGCTTTGGCGGCAGGAACATCGATGAGCAATTCACCCAGGGACAGATTATTGGCGGCAAAACGGCTTTCGCCCTGAAGGACATTGACCCGTATCTTGTCCTGGTTGTCACGGACGGTATATAGACGTTCTGTGCGGCTGGCCGGTATCACAGTATTGCGCTCGATAATGGGACAAAAGACGCCGTTTTCATAGCGGTTTTCCGCCCATTCCCGAACGACTTCAGTGCCCAGGGTGAAGGGGCAGACATCGGTCAGGATTACCTCTTTGATAGCCTCTTTGCGCTCTTTCATAGCCCCTTGAATCGCAGCACCTAGGGCAACTGCTTCGTCTGGATTAATGTTGGTATCCGGCAACATTTTAAAGAGCTTGCTTACAAAGCGGCGGACAATCGGACTTTTTGTGGCGCCTCCTACCAACACGACTTTATCGATATCTGACAAACGCACATGAGCGTCAGCCAGGCTGCGCTTTACCGGCTTGCGGATTCGTTCCAGAAGCTCGCTGCAGGCATCCTCATATTTGGCCAGATCGATTTCCAGCTCATAGGTTTCCTCATTGATACGGCAGCGCATAGCCGATACACGTTTGTCAGAAAAACCAAGCTTGCACTGTTCAGCCTGCTTATGGATATGACGCAATGTCTTTTCATTCAGTGAAAGCCGGTCTAACTGAGGATATTTATCGAAGAACATGGTTTCCAGTACAGCGGTAAAGTCTTCTCCGCCCAGGAAATTATCCCCGGCTACGGCGCGCACTTCTAAGATTGTGTCAAAAAGTTCCAGGATGGAGACGTCAAAGGTGCCGCCTCCTAAGTCGAATACCAGAAAACGGGCAGAATCTGGATTCTGATACAGGCCATAGGCGATGGCAGCGGCAGTGGGTTCGCTGATAATTCGTTCCACCTTTAAACCGGCCATCTCACCGGCTCTTTTAGTCGCTTTACGGCGTTGGTCGTTGAAATAGGCGGGAACACTGATAATGGCTTCTGTCACTTCTTCGCCGAGGTAATTTTCGGCATCTTCTTTGAGAACGCGCAATACCAGTGCTGATAATTCTTCTGCCAGAAATTTCTTGTGAAGCAGCTGAAACTGTTTTTTGCTGCCCATATCCCGCTTGAACACGGCGGCGGCGCTGCCCGGATACAAAAGGCTGCGCTCTACTGCCGATTCTCCCACGTAGACCTGTTCTTCTTCATCAATGCTGACGACAGAAGGAGTCAGATGTTTGCCGAGCCGGTTAGGGATGATCTTCGGCCCGTCTTCCGTAAAATAGGCCACCAGGCTGTTGGTGGTTCCCAGATCAATTCCAATAATCATAGTTTACCTTTCTAATATTGAAGTCAGTCTTATCTGTTTTTTTTGAGCTGTTGCTGTAAATGAGTAAGTGTTGCCCGGGCAGTGATACTGTGGGGATTGGCTTCCAGGGTTTTTTCGTAATAGGCTATTGCCTGAGGATAGTCCTCAATGGCCTCATAATACATGGCCAGATACAGATAGCCTTCGAAGCATACCTGGTGACGGCATTGCCGGCATCGCAGGCATTCATTCATCTGGTGAAAATAGCTTAAGCCTTTTTCTGTTTCTCCCAGGCAGATATAGATCCAGGCTTGCCGCATCAGCCGGGCTGGGCGATAGGGCCGGTAATTTAAGTATATTTCTTCTGAGGCCCATTTGGTACGGGAGAAATGCTCCAGGGATCGCTGCGCATGCAGTTTGGCGTCTTTAAAACGCCGCATACGGAAGCACAAGGAGGCCAGTTCCCATTCCAGTTCGTGCAGCTCATCTGGATCCGTCTCAATAGCCAAAGCCTTCAGGTAGCAGGACTCTGCCTTTTTGAAGTCCATCAGCTGATCTTTATAATAAGAAGCAAGATCGCTGTAGCGGTCAGCCTTTTGATCTTTTTTGGCCGTCTGGACACCCTTTTTGTAAGTGCGAAGTGCCAGCGTAGTATGCCCTTGCAGATACTGTACATCACCGATCCGGGCATAGTATGATTTATTTTCCGGATCTTTATCAAAATATTTGATTGCCTGCTTATAATCTCCCAGATAACGATATAAGAATCCCAGCTCTTTAAAAATGTTCTTGTCGTCGGGCTCATTTTCCAGATTTTTTTTGTAGCATTCAATCGCTTTCTGGTAATCTCCCAGGGCCTCGTAGCAATCCGCCAGATTGCCATAGGGCAACTGGCTTTTTTTGTCGCCCAGGTAATCCAGGGCCTGCTCAAAATAGGAGATCGCTTTTTGATAATCCCCCAAACGCTCGTAACAGCAACCGATATTATTATAGATGACCCATTCATCCGGACCGTACTTCAAAGCTTCCTCAAAATCGCGGATAGCTTCTTCGATGTCCATATTGTGCATGTAGAACAAGCCGCGGTGAACAAGGTCATGGCAGGAGGGACGGGCATCAATCTGCCGATCCATATAGGCAATCGCCTTTTTAAAATCCTCTGGATTATTTTTATCCTGATAGCGTTCTTTATAGAAATCAGCGAGCTTTTCACAGGCTTCGCGATGAACCTGCTTATACTTCAAGGCTTCCTCAAAGCATTCCACAGCCAGCATTTTCATGCCTAAAGCTTCTTGGCACAGGCCACTGTTGTAGTGGAGGACAGCAGAATCCTCATATTGCTGCCTGGCAACTCCATAATCGGCCAGAGCAGCTTTGTATTTGCCGTGATCCAGATGGATATGGCCGCGAATCATCCGATACTGCATCCGATCAGGGTTTTGTTCGATGGCTGTGTTTAGGTGAACAAGTGCATCGTCCAAGTCATTATTGTCCCAATGAAGAAGCCCGATTTCATATTCGATCTCGGATAAATCTTCGATATCCGTTTCTGGATTCTCGTGTTCCGCAAGAAGCTCGGCGGCAATGGGGAAAATCTTTTCCCGATCTTCCCGGTTCTCGGCCAGATTGCGCAAAATCTTTATTTCATAAAGCCGCAGGCAGGGACTGAAGTCCACTTGGTTTTCCCGGGCCCGATCCAATACGCCTTTGGCATCCTTAAACTGATCATGATAGAAGAATACCTGGGCAGCAAGCAGATATGGCTTGTAGTGGCCGGCAAATATATTGATCGCATTATAATAATCATCGACAACCTGCTGGCCCTTCCGAAGCTCATAGGCGGCTTCCTGGCGTTGCACATAAGCCGGATAATATCCTTCATCCTCCTGAATGACCTGATCACAGGCATCCATGCAGCGCTCGTACTCTTTATATTGGTATAGAAGATATGCCTTATACTGCATGGCAGCGAGCTTATCCCGGAGATTTTTGGCCTTCGAAGCGGCAGTCTCTACATATTGCAGGGCCTGTTGGGAATCTTTTAATTCATGATAGCATCCACTTAAAAGATGGCATGCCTGAAATTCACGGGAAATGCGTTTGCGGGCTTCTTCGGAACCGTCATCCTGAGTTTGACGAATCAGCTCCAGCCAACGCAACAGGTGTGGCAAAGCGTCTTCATAGCGATCGATCCGATAAAGGAGCCGGCCATAAAGATTTTCATAGGAATATTCCGTCTCATCATCAAAGGAAAAGTCATCCAAAAGCTCGACAGCATCTTTTGGACGTTCATTTTGGAACAAACACCACCCCAGCTCAATCGTGTCATTTTTACGAGTAGCCTCATCCGTGGCGGGATCGGCGAGGGAAGTCTGGTATTTTGCGATGAGGGCATCATTGGTGAAGCTCATCAGGCTAAGGACTTCTTCGTCCTGGCCGTCCATATCGAGAAGCTGCAGCATCAGCTCCTTGGCTTCGTGAAACGCCTTCTGATCAATATGATAGCGGACCATCCCCAACTTGGCCATATAGTGTGTGGGAAGACGATCCAGAAGCTGCTGCCAGAGTTTAGCGGCCTCTTCTTTTTCTTCTAACGCCCAGTATGCATAAGCACAATAAAGGAAGATATAATCATCGGAATCGGGGGTAGCGATCAGACGGCCGACCAACAGCCGGACGGCATCTGTCAGCAAATGATGTAATTCGCTATCCTCGCTTTCCGAGAACCGAAGGCTGTCCGGAGAGGCAGTACCGGTGAGCTTCACTGCACAAAGGGCGCCTTCCGCTTTTATACGGGCATTTTCCTCCGGATTATCGGGCTGAGCCAATTTGTTTTTACGAAAGGTTTCCAGTGCGTCGGTAAGAATCCGTAACCGTTCGGTATCCTCATAAGGATGATAAAGGGAGAAGGCGGCCAGATCGTCGAGCTTAATGCCACAGCCTTCTACTTGCCGCCGGCTGATTTGCCGCCGGATATCCAGGTAGTTGCGGATGTAACCGTCAGCGTCCATATTTTCCGGATTGAGAACCTGAAACAGGTTAAAATCAATTGCTTCCGGATTTTCTATGTAGTAGAGTACATAGTTCATAAAATTATCCGGAAATTGTTGCCTCAGGTTTTCCTGCTCTTCAGTGATCTGGAAGGTGTGATCCAACAGCTGCCATACGGCCTGCGGCAGATAGATATGATCCATCAAATAGGCCATAAGAGCTTCTCGCGTCTGTAAAGAGGTGTCCAAATCTTCACAGAGAGGATCGGATAGGAGTTCCTCCCATGGTTCCGTCCGTCGGCGCTGGCGGATATCAAGATAGACCTGATCGATTCGATCAATCCAGAGTTCAATTTCTGTTTTTTCTTTTTGTTCCTCCTGCTTGGGACGGCGGGCATAGGCGATGGCGCCTTCATAGGCTTCCCGAAGACGCTTGAAACCTTCTGAGTCGTCTTCCGGATTGGTAGTTTTTAATAAATTGAGATAAGCAGATTTGATAGCCATCTCATCGGAAGTCTCGGGAATGCCGAGAATGTGGAAAATGATAGCTTGTTCCATAATTTGAATGCTCCTCGTCTGTTTTTACTATGAAAGTTCAGCGCTCCGACGCTGAACTGTGCGAAAACGGGGTCACGAAGTGACAACTTCCACTCCCGTTTTCTGCACATCCGCCGGAGGCTTAAAGAAAATCCCCTCTCATTCATGGTGGTGCCGGCAAAGTGGCATGGGGATTTACTATGAAAGTTCAGCGCTCCGGCGCTGAACTGTGCGAAAACGGGGTCACGAAGTGACAACTTCCATTCCCGTTTTCTGCACATCCGCCGGAGGCTTAAAGAAAATCCCCTTTCATTTGTGGTGGTGCCGGCAAAGTGGCATGGGGATTTACTGTGAAGGTTTCCTGAACATATATTGTACCACCTTTAGGGGGAAAGGGGAAGGGCGAAAAAGGATACTTTTATAGAACTTTTATAGAATTATGAAGAGAAGGTGTTGCAAAACAAGGAGGTGTTGTCAAAAAAACCGCCCATCATTTCTCTATCCTGTGTTCAGATGGCTCCCGTACACATAGCCTGATATTAACGGACAAAGTCCGCTAATATCAGACAGTATGTTCGTGAACAGCCGGATACAGGATAAGAGAAATGACGGGTGGCTTTTTGGCAACGCCCTCTTATGTTACAATACCCTCACGGAATCTGGATTTCAGAATAAGGTAATAATTAAAGGTGAAGCACACGGTCACGGATTTCCTGAGTTCGGCCCTGGTTCCAAAACTGAGTGCCGATGTAACCGCAGGTACGGCGGGCGACAGTTAATTTGTTCTGATCGCGATTGCCGCAATTGGGGCATTCCCATACCAGTTTGCCCGACTCATCTTCGACAACCTGAATTTCCCCATCAAAGCCGCAGCATTCACAATAATCACTTTTTGTGTTTAACTCGGCATACATGATATTATCATAAATGAACTGCATAACACTTAAAACGGCAGGGATGTTGTGCTGCATGTTGGGTACTTCTACATAACTGATAGCGCCGCCCGGAGAAAGCTTTTGGAAATCGGCTTCGAACTTCAGCTTAGTGAAGGCGTCAATCTCTTCACTTACATGAACGTGATAGCTATTGGTGATGTAGTTTTTATCAGTCACGCCCGGAATGATGCCAAAACGTTTTTGGAGGCATTTGGCGAAACGATAGGTGGTAGACTCCATGGGAGTACCGTATACGGAGTAGCTGATATGTTCGGCGGCCTTCCACTCTGCACATTTGTCATTGAGGTGTTGCATAACGCTGAGTGCGAATTCTTTGGCTTCCGGGTCCGTATGTGGTTTGCCAAGCATACCCATGGTCATTTCACAAAGGCCGGCATATCCCAGAGAGATGGTAGAGTAGCCATTGTATAAAAGCTTATCAATCTTCTCGCCTTTTTCTAGCCGTGCCAGGGCACCGTTTTGCCAGAGAATCGGCGCTACGTCAGAGGGCGTGCCCAGGAGACGTTCGTGGCGGCAGCGAAGCGCCCGGTGACATAACTCAAGACGTTCGTCAAGTATTTTCCAGAATTGTTCCAGATCACCGGCGGCAGTGCAGGCCACATCCACGAGATTGATCGTGACCACACCCTGATTGAAACGCCCGTAGAATTTGTGGGAGCCGTCGGGATTTGTCTGGGAATCTTCTACTGTCAGGAAAGAACGGCAACCCATACAAGGATAAACGTCACCGCGCTTTAATTCCTTCATAACCTTTGCAGAAATATAATCAGGCACCATCCTTTTGGCCGTACATTTGGCCGCCAGTTCGGTCAAATACCAGTAAGGGGCGTCCGGGGTGATATTATCTTCATCCAGTACATAGATAAGCTTGGGGAACGCAGGGGTGATCCATACACCATGCTGGTTTTTGACTCCCTGCATCCGCTGACGCATGACTTCCTCGATAATCATGGCAAGATCGCTGCGGATCTGGCCTTCGGGAACCTCATCCAGGTACATAAACACTGTCACAAACGGAGCCTGGCCATTGCAGGTCATAAGGGTGATCAGCTGATACTGGATCGTCTGGATTCCGCGGGTAATTTCATCTTTCAGCTGTTCTTGCGTAGTGCGCTCAATGATTCTTTCGTCTAAGGGTTCTCCTAACTCTTTGCGAATCCGGATGACATTTTCCCGGATCTTTTTCCGGCTGACTTCCACAAAAGGGGCCAGGTGAGATAATGTAAAGGTTTGTCCGCCATACTGGTTGCTGGCTACCTGTGCGACAATCTGGGTGGTAATATTGCAGGCTGTGTAGAACGAATGGGGTTTTTCAATCATGGTTTCGCTGATGACAGTCCCGTTCTGCAGCATGTCCTCCAGATCAATCAGATCGCAGTTATGCTCCCGCTGGGCGAAGTAGTCAGAATCGTGAAAATGGATAATGCCGGCCTGATGGGCACGAACCACTTCTTCCGGAAGAAGCAGGCGCATCGTCAGATCCTTGCTCACTTCACCGGCCATATAATCTCTCTGGGTAGAGTTAATCACAGGATTTTTGTTGGAATTTTCTTGTTTGACCTCTTCGTTCATGCGGTCAATTAGAGAAAGTATGCCATTGTCAGTGGTGTTGGCTTTTCGCGCCAGTTCCCGCTTGAAACGGTAGCGGACATATTTCTGTGCCACCTCGTAGCCGCGCATCTCCATGATGCCTTTTTCTACCATATCTTGTATGTCCTCGACGTTGGCAGCATGGGGAAGATCGTACAATTGCCTTTCGATCGTATCGGCAATGGCGTCGATCTGATAGGAGTTCAGCTGGTGGATCTTGGGGATTTCCTGATTGGCTTTGGTGATGGCGTTCTTTATTTTGGAAATTTCAAAGGAAACTTCCTCACCGTTTCGTTTGATAACCTTTAGGATCATATCATACCTCCCGAATAGAGCTTGAATATAAAATCACTATAATTAGTCGTCATATCAATAAAAGAACACAAGATATAGTAGCGACGGATTCTATTATAGCTGCTTTGGAAGAAGAATGCAAGGGGTATTTGAGAAATTTTCGTGAGGTTTATTTTGCAATACCCCTGCAAAAAGCTACAGAGCAATCAACTCATAGCTGCGGTTGCCCAGGCCAATCTTTTCAGCGTGCTCAAGACAGGATTTCCATTCGGATTCTGGGGCGGAGTTGGTGAAATGGTCGTGGTGATCCAGAAAACCAGGTTGGGACAAATGATCCGTAAGCTGGCTGTGGGGCATGGGCTCAGCATTCAGGCAGGCATCCACGCAGGCTTGATCAAGAGCCAAAGGATCAAAGGAGGCAAACATACCGATGTTGGGCAGGATGGGAGCGTCATTTTCACCATGGCAGTCACAGTTGGGGGATACATCGACAACCAGGGAAATATGGAAATGAGGACGTCCGTCCACCACGGCTTTGGTGTATTCTGCCATTTTGCAATTTAAGACAGCATTGGCATTATTGTCGTTGAACTGGATAGCATCAAAATTACAGGCACCCAGACAACGGCTGCAGCCAACACAATGTTCCGGATCTACATGCATTTTTTTAGCGGCTTCATCAAATACGAGGCCATTATTGGCGCATTCCCGCAGGCAGCGGCGGCATCCGCGGCAGAGCTCTTCGGAGATATAGGGTTTGCCATTGGAATGCTGTTCGGTCTTGCCGGCACGGGAACCGCAACCCATACCAATATTTTTGATGGTGCCGCCGAAACCCGTCATCTCATGGCCCTTAAAATGGGTCAGGCTGATAAAAACGTCGGCGTCCATGATGGCGCGTCCAATCTTGGCTTCTGTGACATATTCACTGCCATTTACCGGGACATTGATATCGTCAGTGCCTTTGAGCCCGTCACCGATGATAATCGGGCAGCCTACGGTCAGAGGGGTAAAGCCGTTCTGCCAGGCGCATTCCAGATGTTCCAGGGCATTTTTGCGGCTTCCGGGATACATCGTATTACAATCGGTGAGAAATGGTTTACCGCCCAGCTCCTTGACCAAATCGGCTACAGCGCGGGCATAGTTGGGACGCAGATAGCTGATGTTGCCCAGCTCTCCGAAATGCAGTTTGATGGCAACAAATTTACCTTCCATATCAATGGTGCCGATGCCGGCCTTTCGAAGAAGCTTTTGCAATTTGACGGGGAGTCCGTCGCCAAAAGCAGTGGTGCGAAAATCTGTAAAAAACACTTTGGATTGTGCCATTATGTACCTCCTACGATATAGATGGAATCAAAAAATATTTCAGTTCCCTTAGATGAAAGGGGTGTACAAAATATCATAACCAGAGACGGGGGGAAAGTCAATGGGAAATTCCTTGTCACAAAAGTTTGTGCGGACACAAGCGGAAGGGATAAAATATGTAAGAAAGGATATAATATGAAAAATCGCATCAGGAAGGGGAAGGAAAGATTTTAAGATTATATCATTATATCAGGAGGAATGATTATGGATCGCGATGAGACTGTGTGTAATTGTATGGGGGTGACTGCCGGTGAAATTATGGAGGCTATCGAGAACGGCGCAAAGACAGTGGAGGATATCCAGGAGGCTACAGGGGCCGGGACCGTGTGCGGCGGCTGCATCGGTGATATTGAAAAGCTGCTGGAAGGAGAAAAGTAATAAGGTAAAGACCGGATCGAGTAATAAATTCTTAAGAGAAATGTCTGCAATTATCAATAGCATTAGCGGGTCGGTTTTGATATACTGATTTTGTTGCAGGAGGCTGCACAGAAAACAGAAATCAAAGAACGAACAAAATAGTGAGGGTAATGCTATGGGAAAGACAACGAAAAAAATGATAACGACGATATGCTGTATTGGCGTATTGGTCAGTGGATGTGTGAGCATGGCACAGGCACAGGCGCCGGCAGTGACAGAGGCACAGACAGCGGCAACAGAAGAAGACAAAAGCTATGAGACACAGTCCCCGACAATTTTAGCCGGAGGCGGCAAGCAGGAGCATACAGGAGGGCCTGGTGTGGATTCGGAGGCGGCCAGTATGGATATGATTCGGATTTGGGGTCCGGTGTTGGGTGTCGAGGAGGGAGTGATCCGCATTGACAATCAGTCAGGAGTCTCCTATGCGGGAGAGATCGTGCTGAATATCAGCGACGAGTATTCTCGGGTGCTGGATGCAGAGAACGGATATCCGGTAGAGCTGAGCGGTATTCGGGAAGGAGATTTTATCTATGCGTACATCGGCCCGGCGATGACTATGAGCCTGCCCCCGATGACTACGGCGGAGATGGTGATTTGCCAGGTGCCGGAGGATTTCCGGGCGCCGGATTATGTCCGGGTGAAATCCATGCAGCAGAAGACCGACGGGAGCTGGAGCCTGACAACTACAGATGAGACTGTCTATCAAGTTCCCTCAGATTGTCAGATTCTTCCTTATCTGACCAGAAATCTGGTAAGATTATCGGATGTGACGGAGTCCTCTACCTGTATGATATGGACGGACGAGACAGGGAGCGTGCAGAAGATAGTATTGTTTGCTCAGGATGCTGAGTGAGTATACGGTTCGCAGGATGGGAAAACCAGAGGCAAGAGATTGCTTTCTGGTTTTTTTGTATCGACGCAAAACTCAGGGATTTAAGGATTTCTAAATCCCTGCAAAGCCAAAAGCAGCAGACCATTTCCCGCCACTTCCCGCTCCTTTTTCCAGGGCTGAGTATTCTCAGAACTAAACTTGATGACGCCGGCAGAGAGGGGTTCATTTTGGTAAAGTATCAGGGGAAACTTGTCATCTGGTGGTTATTATGATAATATACCCTCAGTAAACCGTGTGTTTTCTTGTCCATTAAGGATATTGAACAAGAGGTGAGAACAAATCCATGATACATAATTCAGAGGGAGGTCTGCCGGAGGGAATGCTTCGACGCAGAAAACAGCAAAACAAAGAAAAGAGAAAGGAAAAACAAAGCCAGGGGAGAAACGGGTCGCCGCCGGATCCAGGGCCTTGCGTATCTTGTGGGGGGCGGCTGGTGAGGAAGAATCCATACTTATATCAGTGTACTTCCTGCAAGCGGACATATTACATATCGGCGAACCGGACGCATAAGGTATCGGTTCGGGTATCGGCGGGAAGAATGGTTGTGCTCTGTGCGGTGATCGCAATGGCAGTGACAGCAGTTGCCATGGCAGGCTATCAGTGGTATACGGGGCATCTGGTGGCTTCGGCCAGCCGCTTTTCTGTGGTATTCCGCGATTTTTTGATGGAAGTCTATGAAAAGCCGGTGGCGGAGATTCGTTCGGAGGATCTGGAAAATATTCGCTATCTGAAGGTTGAGAAGAATAAAAAATATCGCTTTACTTACAGCTTTGAAGATTATTATGATTATAAAGATACCGAAAGCTTTGAAAAAACCCTGCATGTGATTGAGGTGGCAGGAAAGAAGGAGGATTTTTCACCTACGAATGTGCAATATTTTGCGGGGCTTACCCGCCTGGAATTATATACCGAAGGATGGGAGAACTATACCTTACCGAAGAAAAATGTGCTGCGGGGGATTGTCTGTGTGGACGGGTTGTCCAAATATGGGAAGCCTCAGTTTTTTAAGGCAGTGAATCCGGATACCTTAGAGGAGGCAGTGATTCTTGAGGCAGGGGAACGAAAGGATTTTTCTTTTCTGGAACATTTGCAAGGGGTAAGACGTCTGGTGTTGTCAGAGGCGACGCTGGAGGATGGTGGAATGCTGGATGATTTTGGAGAGCTGGAGGAATTATACTTGTACTATGTGGAGCTGGAGGAGGAAAAGGCAGCAGAAATTATCGAAGGATTTTTATCTCTGCCTTCTTTGAAGCATTTTTATATAGAAGGAAAAACCGCATGGTATATCACAAAGGAGCAGTGGGCAAATTGGGAAAAGATGTATGGGAACCAGATTCTTCTGGAAAGAAAATAGACAAGGAGAAGTATGTGATTCGGACATCCAATCAAAATGAGAAGGCAGAGCTTTTAAAGCTCGAATGCGAGAACTGCGGAGCTTCTCTGGATTTGGTGGACAAGACACATGCCGTCTGTCCTTATTGTGGACAACGATATCGGATTGATGAGGCGAAGGGAACGATGGTCCATGTTCAGGTGGATTACAGCGGCAGTGACGAGATGTATGAGGCAGTCAACAACACGAAGAAGGTGCTGCTTGTGTTTTTGATTGTGGCGGCAGTGATTACCCTGATCGTGTTAGGATTTAATATTGCGGCGAAAAAGTCGGTATTTTCTACTTCGGATTCCGACATGCCGGTGGATGCCAACGGGCAGCTGTTGGTGATTTTTTGCCAGGATATTTTTGAAAAGAAGTTTAAGGAAATCACTCCGGAGGAGTTTGCATCTGTCCGGTATCTGCGCTGTACTTATGAGCGGGAGGGCAGCGAGACATTCAATGTGATTTCCTACAGCTTTGAAGATTATGAGGATTTTGACAGCGAGGAGGAGTTTCAGGAGACAGTAAAAGAATGGAGTTATCGGACAAAACAGGTGAGCTGGCCTTCTGATTATACTATGTTTACCGGGTTGACCCGAATTGATACGACAGATACGGTTTGGCTCTCTCTGCTGAAATTTTCCCCGGACAGCAGGATCACCCGGGTTGATACTGACGATCGCCTGGATACGGTATTTGGCACCTTGAATCCGGAATATATCAAAATATTACATTTGGGAATTATGGGAAATAATCTGGAAGGTATCGGCCGGTTTAAGAATCTGGCGGAATTGGAGGTAGATACAAACCTGTCTGCTGCCGTGGCGGATGTCAGTGGGATTGAGGAGTGCAAGCGTTTGAAAAGATTGCGGCTGCGATGTGGGGATTCATATACAGGCCTGGAAAATCTGGCGGAGCTGTCAGAACTCCAAAGCCTGTTTATTGATTCTGCCATATTGGAGGAATGCGGATTTTTGAGAGAATTGACGCAGCTTGAGGAGCTTTCGATTGATACCGGGGAGGAGGCGGAACTTGTCCTGTTGGAGAGCCTTCCTCATTTGAAACGGGTGAATTTTCTGGATCAGGAATATATCCATCCAGAGGAAATTTTCCGGCTGCAGGGGGTGGAAGAGCTGACGATAGCTGTTAAAGAAAAGGAATGCCTGGAGGAGCTGGCGGCTATTGAGAGCCTTAGGAGGCTTGACTTGCATCTGGCCGTAAAGGAATACGGAGTGCCTACGGATGTCTCGGCATTGGGAAGGCTGAAGAGGCTGGAAAGATTGGAGTTGGATAATTTCTGGGGAGAAGAGATGGTGGGGCTGGAGCCGTTGCTGATGCTGCCGGAGCTGAAAGAATTGTGGCTGGGTAAAGAGACGGCGGGAGAGCTGGAGCCGTTGCTGGATCCAGAGCTTCTGGAGGAAAACGCCGAAGTTTTGGAGCTGGCGTTTCTGAATTGCCATCCAAAGCACGTAGTTTCCGGGGAGCCATTAGACTTTGGCTTTGTGGCCCGGTTCCCGAATGTCAGGCGGCTGTATCTGGACGGCTGTGATGTGGAGGATATTTCTTTTGTGGCCGGGCTGGAAGATCTGCGGAAATGCAGTTTGATGGAAAATGAGCTTTTGGATTTGTCGCCGTTATTGCAGTGTCAGAAGCTGGAGGCTGTTTCAGTGGATAAGAAATCAGCGGCATCGGTTCAGTTTCCGGCGGATGTGGCAGTAAATATAGAGTCTTATATAAGGATTTATGAATGAAAAAAGAGAAGCGTAATGTCATTTAGTTGATTTTCTTAGAAAATACGCCATGGAAAAAGGAGCGGGAAGAGACGGGAAATGGTCTGCTGCTTTTTGAAGCCAGTAGGCGGGCGCGGAAAGCAGCAGAGATATTTTAATGCCAAGTACTTGACATGGCATAGTAGTTGGTGTAATATGGTATCAGGCAATAACAGAATGTCGCTGATGCAGAAAGGTGTGAAAAATCATGAATGCACAGTTTAAGAAAGGAGTCTTGGAACTGATTGTGCTGGAATCGGTCCGCCAGCGTGATATGTATGGTTATGAGCTGGTAGAAGAGGTGTCTAAGGTGGTGGATGTCAATGAAGGGACGATTTATCCATTGCTGAAGCGTCTGACGAATGAGCATTATTTTGAGACTTATCTGCGGGAATCCACAGAGGGGCCGCCCAGAAAGTATTATCATCTGACAGCGGCGGGAGTATTGTATCGGGATAACCTGGAAAAGGAATGGAATGAACTGGCGGAAAAAGTAGGAGGTTTTTTGGAGGAATGCCGAAATGGATAAGAAGACATTTATAAAAGAGCTGGAGCAGGCATTGTCGGTGCTTCAGGAGGAGGAACTGGAGGATATCATCAGTGAGTATGAGCAGCATATTGATATGAAAAAGGAGCGCGGGCTCACGGAAGAAGAAGCTATTGCGGACTTTGGCAGTCTGGACGAGTTGGCTTCAGAGATTCTGGAGGCTTACCATGTACGTGCAGATTATGGAGCAGAGAAAAAGTACAGGCGAAAATTTTTGGAAAAAAAGCCAGAGGCAGCTTGGGGACGGGAAAAAGCAGGGAATGCCGGGTTGTTTACTCCCGTTTTGGCAGGTATGAAGAGATTGGGAGAAATGCTTCTGAGCGTAAGCAGGTTTTGGCAGCAATGGGGGATCCGGATTGGGAAGAAGCTTGCCAAATTTGCGCGGGATGGAAGAAAGCAAGCTTTTTTATACAAAGAAGAAGCGGTAATAGAGAGAGGTAGGGAAGACATCGGCAAAGAAACAGGGAGAGAGGAAGATTCTGGAGGCGGCAGAAGGCGAAAAACAGCGGATTCCGGCAGGCTTTTGGGAATACTGTTTCACAGGACGGTAAACCTGGCGAAAGCGATAATAGCTTTTTGCTTACGGATACTGGGATGGGGGATACGTATGATCTGGAATGCCGGATGTATTGGATTTGCTTTGTTCTGTGGTTTCCTTGGACTGTTTTGCCTGTATGGATTCGGGTTATTGATCGTGCTTTTGTTCCAGGGCTATCCATTGGTGGGTGTGACACTGGGATGTCTGGGGCTGGTGATGTGTACGTTTTCGGCGGCTTGGCTGGGACTGACACTGCTTTGGAGAGTAAGGGAAAATACAGAGGCTTCTCAATGCCGATATCAGGAGCCGGAAGGAGAACAACATGCGTAAAATACAGAAAATTTTATCCGTTATATTTTTAGGAGGTATACTTTTAGGCGGTATTGGAACCGGAGTGGCACTGGTCGAATATTCATCCCTGGCTTATGCAGGAGAACGGTTGCTGGGAGAAGAGAATTTGGTCACTCGGGAAATGGACTATACATTTATTCCCGGAGAAGAAGAGGTTACGATTGTTGACAGCTATTGGGAAGAAGAGGACTGCATGATAGAGGCAGACAAAGAAGTACCGGAAGGGACGATCCGTTATATAATTACTTATAATGAAAAAGCAGTAAAGCCAGGTCTGAATTTCTGGGAAGACGAAGAAGCAGAACAGGAGTTACCGGCGGAAGGTATGGAGGTGGAAGAAGCCGGGGAAGCTGGAGCAGCCAGAGAGCCGGCTTGGGAAGCCGTGGAAGAGCAGCAAAACCGAAAAAAAACATTTTTGCAACTACATATTCGATACATCGACAATGATTTTGCAGTAATAATGACCTGTAAAGACGAAATTCTGAGAGAACTGAAAAACAAAAGGATTTTTAATTATGATATGGCATACGTTACCGAGCTGCGGATCAAAGTAAATCCACAGACCATATCATATGTTCACAAAAAATGACGGCTTGTTTTGCGACCAATGCTATAATGCTGCGGTTAAAAAGATATTTAGAATCTGGTATCATGTTATTGAGCCCATCCCTGACAATATTCAGCCCTGGGGAAGGAAGCGGGAGGGCCGTAGGTCTGTCGGGGATTTTTGACATTTGCAGGGATTCTAGAAGTCCTTAAATTTTTGGATTTTGTATTGAATCAGAAATATCCACTGCTTGAGCCAATGTCATTAAGCTGATTTTTTCAGAAGGTACGCCAGGGAACAAGGAGCGGGAAGAGACCGGAAATGGTCTGCTGCTTTTTCCGGTTTCGGGATCAAGAAGTCCTAAAATCTCTGATTTTTGCGAAAAG
>CAJUPI010000004.1 GCA_910588125.1 uncultured Lachnospiraceae bacterium | reverse complement strand
ATATTCATCTGGAACACCATAGGTATTGTCGATTTTTAACCGCCAAAGTAATAGTATAATTTTGCAACATTCTTCAAACTATTAGCTTGAATCTAAGAAACTTCAAATCAACTAATTGATAGTCAAAACCTAACACTCTTATTCATCTTTACCCCATCGCCTTTAATATCACTATAAATTCCACCATCGCAGCTTTCATTCCTCATAAAGCAAATATAGCATAGATGTGCAGACCTATATCAGCCTTTTTCATTTTATTCATAAAATTCAAGTATACCACTAACAAAATCCGCCGCATTCGTCTCATAATAATTCAAAGTTTCATCTTTTATTGACATCATTCCCACACCTCTATCAACAAATAATCATACATTTACCACTCTTCCAAAAAGGACAGCCGTCTCCGGCTGTCCGCAAGGCTCCTATCAATTTCAACCCCTTCTTCTACTAAAAAATTCATCAATTCTGTTTTTAATTTCTGTAGGCTTTAAATATTTCAGCAAATATCCGTCTGCCTTCAGAGCCAGTACCTTTCTCACACTTTCCTGGTCATCCCGGGAGGTCAGGAAAATAACAGATATATCTGAAAATTCATTCTCGGAGCGGAGCATTTCTAATACGTGGCTTCCGTCACAAACAGGCATCTCATAATCCAGCAGCACCAAATCCGGCTTGTCCAGAGTAATCGCCCGAATTGCCGCCACGCCGGAACTGACTTCCGAAACATCATAATCTTCTGACAGCAGCCGCTTTATCCCCATCCGGATAGTGCTGGAATCATCTACTACAAGAATCTTTCGTTTTGTCTGTTTTTCCTTCCCCATAAGGTATTTTTCGATCTCCGACATCGCGTTGGATACGTCCAGGGGAGTCCCGATACCATCTTCCAACAGATGAGGAGCAATGATACAATAGGAAAAATATCCTTCCTTCGTATCGAACAGCAAACTGATCTGTGGTTGCTTATTCGCAAAAATTTCCTGAAACTGTTCGTAGGTCAGAAGATTTTCCTCCACCATCTCATAAGATCTTATAGAAGGATAGTGATCCATCACCCGTCTTACAAACTGACATGCCGTGTATCTTACTGCATTCATCAGCATAATGTCAAGCTTATCGGATTTGATTCCCATTATTTTTCCGACTGTGTTAATTAATATCCGGTCTTCAAAAACTAAAAGGATCTCCCACTTTTTATCATCCTGTTCTCTTCCATAGACCAGCCGATAGTAGACCCCCTTTCCAAACCTTTCACCGCCATAGGAATCACTGATTACCCGAGCCTTCAGCTGGAACATATTCTCCAAAAGCCGGATGATCACCTTTTTCATGGCCTCAAGTTCCTCTTCCGGCAGAAGATCCACCCACTTGCTCATTTTTTCTCCTGCAATTGCCTGGTCTTCCGTGAGCGTATGTCCTATGAGCCATCCGGCACAAACAGCCAGAAAATGTTCTACTGCTGAGGGAGAATAATCTTCCCGTTCCAGTTCCAGTTCCAAGGCAGGCAAAGTGTTTTCCCGAAAGCTTCTATGTAAACGCCTGTGCATGTCAAGTTCATCATAGCCAATCAGTTCCATATACTTTTCTTCATCATCAAAATGCTTCAGTGCATGCTCTTTAAAATATTTGATTCCCTCCTGACACGCCCTTCTGCTCCTCTTTTCTTCCTCCTTAAGAGCAAAAAGCCTGGTGATAATCATAAAAAGCCTCTGGTGTTCATCATCGATGATTTTTATCCCGATATTGAACTCCTCTTTCCACACTAGCTGATTATTCATTACATAATCCTCCTCCGTCTCCATTAAGTTCTCGATTTCAAAAGTTCTTTTTCCTGGGATATTATACCTTTTCCCTAATTATAGTACGATAGAATTCCCAAAAAGGCAAGGGGTAAACAACAATTCTACAGAATTCTCTTTTATCCGTAAGGAGGTAAAGGATCGCTTGACATTGCAGGGCCATACTATATAATGATGGGTAATAGCCAAATACAATTGTATACACATTTAGCCTCCTTTACTATTATAGAAGAAAGAAGGAATTTTTCATGTCATTTATCAGTATATTCGATGTTTTAGGACCCAATATGGTCGGCCCTTCCAGCTCACATACAGCAGGTGCCTGTTCCATCGCCCTGATTGCCCGAAAAATGCTGGGCGAGCCTGTCCGCCAGGTAGCGTTCACCCTTTACGGCTCCTTTGCCAAAACCTATCATGGGCATGGCACCGACCGGGCGCTTCTCGGCGGAATCATGGGCTTTTCCACCGATGACGAACGTATTCCTGATGCTTATTCGCTGGCAGAAGCGCAGAACATCGCCTATCATTTTTCCTACAATCACACCGAGACAGAGATTCATCCTAACACCGTAGATATCCATCTGACCGGGATTCATGGACATGCTTTTTCTCTGCGAGGGGAATCCGTTGGCGGCGGCAAGATTCGCATTTCCCGCATTAATGGGATTGCGGTGGATTTTTCGGGTGACTATAATACCTTGATCGTAGTGCATAAGGATCGCATCGGCATGGCGGCCCATATTACCAAATGCTTAAGCGAGGGCATGGTAAATATCGCTTTTATGCGGCTGTTTCGAGAGGCCAAAGGCGACACTGCCTATAGTATCGTAGAATTTGACGGGACATTGTCAAAAGATGTGCAACAAAAAATCAGAGAAAAGCAAGATGTTGACCAAGTGATGGTCATTCGGATTCAGGAGGGACAGTGATGGATTTTAAAAATGCTGCGGAGCTCCTTGCCCTTTGCAGGAAGGAGAATTGCCCGATTTCAGAGATTATGAAACGCCGGGAATGTGATTTGGCAGAGACGACGGATGAGGAATTGGAAAAGCGGATGCGCAAGGCGCTTGCCATCATGAAAAAAGCATCCACAGAACCACTTGTCAATCCGCGCCGCTCGATGGGCGGACTGCTGGGCGGAGAAGCACAATTGGTAGAACAGCACCGGCAGAAAGGAAAATCCATCTGCGGAAACGTGCTTTCCCGGGCGGTTGCCTATGCCATGGGTGTGTTGGAAGTCAACAGTTCGATGGGGCTGATCGTGGCGGCGCCCACCGCCGGCTCTTCCGGAGTGGTTCCCGGAGTCCTCCTGGCATTGCAAAATGAACATGGCGCCTCGGATGAAGAGTTGCTTGCCGCTCTGTTCAATTCCAGTGCCGTAGGATATCTTGCCATGCGCAATGCCACGGTGGCCGGGGCAGTAGGCGGATGCCAGGCCGAAGTGGGAGTGGCATCTGCTATGGCCGCTTCGGGAGCCGTGGAGCTGATGGGGGGCACGCCAGCGCAATGCCTGGACGCGGCATCTACGGCACTGATGAACTTTTTGGGCCTGGTCTGTGACCCGGTAGGCGGGCTGGTGGAATACCCCTGCCAATACCGGAACGCGGCCGGTGTCGCCAATGCCCTGACAGCAGCAGAGCTGGCCCTCAGCGGGGTAAATCAACTGATTCCCTTTGATGAAATGTTAGCAGCCATGTACCATGTTGGTCGGCGGTTGGCGCCGGAGTTTAAGGAGACAGCTATGGGCGGATGTGCTGCTACACCGGCTGGATGCGCCGCTTGTGTGAAATGAGAACAATGCAACTTCTTGTACCCCTGTTTTCAATCCAGAATATTTCCATCGGTAGAGATCGTTACCACATTCCACGGGATAAACTTCCCGCTGTCCTGCAAGGCGCGCTTCACGGCATTTTCTATCCCTCCACAGCATGGCACCTCCATCCGGACAATCGTTACGCCCTTGATGTCGTTTCCGGCGATAATCTCCGTCAGCTTCTTTGCATAGTCCCCTTCATCCAGCTTAGGACATCCGATGAGCGTAATGTTTCCCCTAATGAAATCATTATGGAAATTGCCATAAGCATAGGCCGTGCAATCGGCGGCAATCAGTAGCTTCGCTCCATTAAAATATGGTGCATTTACCGGAACCAGCTTGATCTGTACCGGCCATTGTGTAAGCTGGCTGGCCACAGCAGCAGACTTGCCGGAAACAGGAATTGTCTCACGTCGGATTGCACCAGCCCTCGCCCCGGGACAACCGGCAACCGGGGCGGAAACTGACCTTCTCTTTGCGGCAAGAACCGCCGTTTCGTCATAGGCAGGGGCTTCCCTCTCCTCAAAGGTAATCGCTCCGGTAGGACAGCTTGGCAGACAGTCTCCCAGGCCATCACAGTAATCCTCCCGGGTCAGCCGCGCCTTACCGTTCACCATTTCGATGGCACCCTCATGGCAAGCCGCAGCGCAAGCTCCACAGCCATTGCATTTTTCCTCATTAATTTTAATAATTTTCCTTATCATCGTAATTCCTCCATATCAACTTTGAATACAGCTGTCATATTGCTTTCCCTTTAGCAAAATCAAAGATAAGGGCAGGCTTGCTTCCCTTCCTTGACTTTCTGTGATTATCATAATACAATGACACAGAAATGTATGTTGAATTTTCAACAGGAGCTGATTTTATGGAAAAATATTTTGATGTATTGCAAAAAAGTCCGTTGTTTTATCATATTTCTGTACAAAATCTGTCTGCCATGCTGAGTTGTCTCGGCGCAAAGATCCTTTGTTACCATAAAAAAGAAACCATTATCGCCGAAGGATCACCTGCCAAATATATCGGGATCGTGCTGTCCGGGTCGGTTCAGATCCTGCGTGACGATTACTTTGGAAACAGAAGCATTGTTGCCTCTGCCGGACCATCCGAGCTATTCGGCGAATCCTTTGCCTGCGCAGGCGTTTTGGCGATACCTGTCAGTGTGATTGCCACGGAACAAACAGATATTCTGTTGATCGACTGCCTGAAAATCACCGGCTCCTGCAGCAATGCCTGCGCCTTTCATCAACAGATCGTTTATAATCTGCTCAAAGTCGTTGCAGAAAAAAATCTCCTGTTTCACCAGAAAATTGAAGTCACTTCCAAGCGTACCACAAGAGAAAAATTAATTGCTTATCTGTTGTTGCAGGCCGAAAAAAACCACAGCGGCAGCTTTGAGATCCCCTACAGCCGGCAGGAGCTTGCGGATTATCTGGAAGTGGACCGAAGCGGCCTGTCTGTCGAAATAAGCAAGCTATTCAGACAAGGGATTATTGAGGTTCACCAAAAGCATTTTACAATTCTGAAAACAAACCCGCTACAGGCTGTCCGGCAACACATACCATAAAACCGGTATATCGTCCCTTCTCTGCTGCCAAAAACACCGATTCCGTCTGCCAGGCCCCTGGTAATAAAAAAGGAATCAAACAGCAATGTCATTTTGTTAATTTTCTCAGAAGGTACGCCAGGGAAAACGGAGCGGGAAAAATCCTGCCTGACTGCCGCTGCTCTCACTCCTTCCTCCAAGGCGTACCTTTGAAAGACAACTTACCCCAATGCCATTGTGCCCCTTGCTATGCCAGGTTTGTGTACCCCATCAGCCACCTGTCTACCTCTTTGGCGACCTCTCTCCCTTCCCGAATTGCCCATACTACCAGTGACTGTCCTCGTCTCATATCTCCGGCGGCAAAGATATTTTCGATATTTGTCCCGTATCTTTTGCCATCGGTGGCTACATTAGAGCGCTCGTTTAGCTCTACGCCAAAGGCATCTGCCACATATGCCTGGGCGCCTGAAAATCCGGCGGCGATTAAAACCAGATCAGCGGCAATCTCTTTCTCGCTTCCTTCCACCGGCGCCATCGTCATGCGGCCGGTTTCCGGGTCTTTTTGGGATATCAGGCTCACAAGGATTGCCTTGCACACCTTTCCGTTTTCGTCTTTGACAAATTCCTTTACCGTGGTCTGGTACATTCTTGGATCGTGGCCAAATACTGCTTTAGCTTCTTCCTGGCCATAGTCGGTCTTGCAGACACGCGGCCACTCAGGCCAGGTATTGTTTTCGGCGCGGGCATCTGGCAGCCTGGGCATCATCTCTAACTGTGTCACGGAAGCGCAGCCGTGACGTACAGCTGTCCCTACGCAGTCGTTCCCTGTGTCGCCGCCACCGATTACCAATACGTGCTTATCTTTTGCTGAGATATAGCTGCCATCCTCCAGGCCGGAATTTAATAAGCTTTTGGTGGTCGATTTCAGAAAATCCACCGCAAAATAGATCCCTTCTGCGTCCCGTCCGGGCACCGGAATATCTCTGGGATCGGAAGCGCCGCAGGCTAAAATAACACAATCAAAATCGCGTTTTAAACGGTTTACTTTATAATTGTGACCGACATCGGCGCCGGTGACAAAAGAAACTCCCTCCTCCTTCATTATCTGAATCTTCCGGTCAATGATATGCTTTTCCAGCTTCATATTGGGAATCCCATACATGAGAAGTCCTCCCACCCGGTCCTCGCGTTCAAATACCGTTACATTATGTCCCCGCTTGTTGAGCTGATCAGCAGCGGCTAAACCGGCGGGTCCGGAACCTACCACGGCTATCTTTTTGTCTGTCCGCAGCTTCGGCGGGCGGGCGCCTGCTTTGCCAGTCTCATAAGCTTTCTCGATAATGGCATGCTCATTTTCCTTGATACTCACCGAATCCCCGTTAAGGCCGCAAGTACAGGCCGCCTCGCAGGGAGCCGGACAGACCCGGCTGGTGAATTCCGGAAAGCTGTTGGTCTTTTTCAGGCGATTGTACGCCTGTGCCCAATTGCCGTTATATACCAGGTCATTCCATTCTGGCACCAGGTTGTTCAGGGGACACCCGGAAACCATGCCGTTTAGTATCATACCTGACTGGCAGAAAGGCACCCCGCATTCCATGCACCGGGCTCCCTGCTCCTTCTGCTGCTCTTCGCTCAGAGGAGTATGGAATTCGTTAAAATGCCGGATTCTCTGCAGAGGGGCCTCCGCCTGGCTGCCTTTTCTTTCGTAATCCAAAAATCCTGTTGGCTTTCCCATGTTTTCTCTCCTTTTTCCTGTCAACTCGGTAGCGGCAGGCATCGCCTGGCGGCGCCTGCCAGCTCAAATAAACGCATTTTAATTGTGAAGCTCCATTTCACAAGCGTTCATCCTCTCATATTGGCATAAAATGCTTCTATCTGCGCCTGCTCGCTGCTTAGTCCTTTTTCCTCCATCTGCACAATCGTATTCATCATGCGCCGGTAATCGTGGGGCAGAATCTTTTTAAACTTGGGCAGATACTCCCCGAAGTGCTCCAGGATTTCCTTCCCCTTCTGCGAATTGGTATAAGCCACATGTTCCTGAATCATCTCTTTCAGCTCCAGAACGTCATATTTGTTAGTTACTTCCTCCATCGAAACCAGCTCCTTGTTGAGCCTGCGGTATAAATCACGCTTCTCGTCCAGCACATAGGCAATGCCCCCGCTCATGCCGGCAGCGAAATTCTTGCCCGTGGTGCCCAGCACCACCACCCGTCCGCCGGTCATATACTCGCAGCCGTGATCGCCCACGCCTTCTACCACCGCTGTGGCACCGGAATTGCGGACGCAAAACCGCTCCCCGGCCACGCCGTTGATAAATGCTTTGCCGCTGGTGGCACCGTAAAGCGCCACGTTTCCGATAATGATATTATCCTCTGCCTTAAACGGTACGGCCTTGGGCGGATATACAATCAGCTTGCCTCCTGACAATCCCTTGCCAAAGTAATCGTTGCTGTCTCCCACCAACTCCAAAGTCAACCCTCTGGGAATGAAAGCGCCAAAGCTCTGTCCTCCGCTGCCGCTGCAGCTTACCATGAACGTGTCCTCCGCCAAACCATCCGGATACCTCCTGGTAATCTCCGACCCAAAGATAGTACCCAAGGTTCGGTCTACATTGCTCACATCTACCTGTACACTCTTCTTCTGGCCATTTGCCAGGGCGGATTTCAGCTTTTTCAATAGAATTTGTTCATCCAGGGTCTGTTCCAGTTTAAAATCATATTCCTGCTTATCATAATATCCCCGAAAACGGATTCCCTCGTAGGGATTGTCTAAAATATTGGACAGATCTACCTTTCTGGCTCTTTCATAAGGAATATCTTCCTTTTTCTTCAAAAGCTCCGTCCGTCCCACCAGCTCATCAACCGTCCGCACTCCCAGCTTTGCCATGATTTCCCGCATCTCCTGCGCCACAAAATTCATAAAATTCACTACATACTCCGGTTTGCCCCGGAAACGTTTGCGCAGCTCCGGATTCTGGGTGGCAATCCCCACCGGGCAGGTGTCCAGATTGCAGACGCGCATCATCACACAGCCCATCGTCACTAATGGGGCTGTCGCAAAGCCGAATTCCTCTGCCCCCAGCAGGCAGGCGATTGCTACATCACGGCCGGTCATCAGCTTGCCATCCGTCTCCAGAATGACTTTGTCCCGCAGACCGTTCATAATCAGAGTCTGATGGGCCTCTGCCACCCCCAGCTCCCAGGGCAGCCCCGCATTGTAAATAGAATTTCTCGGTGCCGCCCCGGTGCCGCCGTCAAAGGAGGATACCAGAATCACCTGGGCGCCGGCCTTGGCTACCCCGGCGGCCACGGTTCCCACTCCGGCTTCACTCACCAGCTTTACGGAAATCCGCGCCCGGGTGTTAGAATTTTTTAAATCATAAATCAACTGTGCCAAATCTTCAATGGAATAAATATCATGATGAGGCGGCGGGGAAATCAGCCCCACGCCCGTAGTGGAATGACGGGTTTTGGCTACCCAGGGATATACCTTGCCGCCGGGAAGCTGGCCGCCTTCACCGGGCTTCGCTCCCTGGGCCATCTTAATCTGAATCTCCTGGGCACTGACCAAATAACGGGAGGTCACCCCAAACCGGCCGGAAGCCACCTGCTTAATAGCGGAACAGCGGTTGTTATTTTTCGGCCCTGGCGTCAACCGCTCCAGGCTCTCTCCTCCCTCGCCAGTGTTGGACTTGCCCCCCAGCCGGTTCATAGCAATGGCCAGTGTCTCATGGGCCTCCTGAGAAATAGAACCGTAAGACATGGCACCTGTCTTAAACCGCTTTACAATCGATTCCACGCTCTCCACTTCCTCGATGGGAATACCGCCGTTTTCGTCATACCGAAAATCCATCAAGCTCCGCAGGTTGATCGTCTGTCCCTCTTCATTCAGGGCATGGCTGTACTCTTTGAAAAGCTCGTAATTCCCCGTTCTCGCCGCCTCCTGCAAAAGATGTATCGTCCGCGGATTATACAGATGCTCCTCCTGCCCGGCGCGCTCCTTATGGCTGCCCACGCTTTCCAGAGTCAAATCCACATCCAGTCCCAGAGGATCAAAAGCCGTAGAATGGAGCACATCCACATCGTTGGCAATATCGTCCAAGGTGATGCCCCCCACCCGGCTGACCGTATTGGTAAAATATTTATCAATCACTTCCCTGGAAATGCCGATGGCCTCGAAAATCTGCGCCCCTTGGTAGGATTGGATGGTGGAAATGCCCATCTTAGAAGCAATCTTCACAATCCCGTGAAGTACCGCTGAGTTATAGTCATCCACTGCCGCATAGTAATCCTTATCCAGCATCCCGCTCTCAATCAGATACCGCACCGACTCCTGGGCCAGATAAGGATTGATCGCACAGGCTCCATACCCTAATAAAGTGGCAAAATGGTGCACCTCCCTGGGCTCCCCGCTCTCCAAAATCAACGCCATGGAAGTCCGTTTCTTGGTCTTTACCAGATGCTGCTGCAGGGCTGACACTGCCAGCAGAGAAGGAATGGGTACGTGATTCTCATCAATATCCCGGTCAGAGAGGATGATAATATTTACCCCGTCGCGGTGCGCCCGGTCCACCTCGAGAAACAGCCGATCGATAGCCTTTTCCAGAGAGGTGTTTTTATAATAAGTAATAGGAATCACCTCTACTTTAAAACCGGGCTGCTTCATATATTTGATTTTTAAGAGATCTGTGCAGGTGAGAATGGGATTATCTACTTTTAAAATCTTACAGTTCTCCGGCTTCTCCTCCAGCACATTTCCCTCCTCTCCCACATATACCGTGGTAGAGGTGACGATCTCCTCCCGGATCGCGTCAATGGGCGGGTTGGTCACCTGGGCAAAAAGCTGCTTGAAATAGTTAAACAAGGGCTGGTGCTTCCTGGACAGCACTGCCAGAGGGCTGTCCGCCCCCATCGCTGACACCGCCTCTGCCCCATTTAATGCCATGGGTAAAATCATCGTTTTGTACTGCTCATAAGTATAGCCGTAGGTCTTTTGCAGCCGGGCCCGGGTCTCCTTGTCCATAAACGGCACCCCCTTGTTGGGGATGGGCAGGGACTTTAATTCCACCAGATTGTTATCCAGCCACTCACCATAAGGACGCCGGGCTGCATAACGCTGCTTTAAGTCCTCGTCACTGACCAGCTCTCCCTTCACCGTGTCAATCAGCAGCATCTTCCCTGGACGGAGCCGCTCCTTTCTCACCACATGGGACTGCTCGATGTCAATGGCTCCCACCTCAGACGCCAGGATCACCTGGCCGTCATCCGTGATATAGTAGCGGGAAGGCCGCAGGCCGTTGCGGTCAAGCACTGCCCCTAATACATCCCCGTCACTGAACACAATGGAAGCCGGGCCGTCCCAGGGTTCCATCATGGTGGCATAATACTGATAAAAATCCATGACCTCCCGGGGCATATTTTTCTCATGCGCCCAGGGTGCCGGGATGGTAATCATCACGGCCAGTGGCAGCTCCATGCCGCTCATCATCATAAATTCCAATGCATTGTCCAGCATGGCCGAGTCGGAGCCCTCCTGATTGATAATCGGCAATACCTTGTGCATCTCCGATTTGAAGAAATCCGATTCCATGGTCTCTTCTCTGGCCATCATCTTATCTACATTGCCCCGGATCGTGTTGATCTCCCCGTTGTGGACGATAATCCGGTTGGGATGCGCCCGCATCCAGCTGGGATTGGTGTTGGTGCTGAACCGGGAATGAACCACTGCCAGAGCCGACTCATATTCCGGATCCTGCAGATCGTCAAAGAACTGGCGCAGCTCCCCCACCAGAAACATGCCCTTATAGACAATGGTCCGGCTGCTTAAAGACACCACATAGGTGTTATCATTGCTCTGCTCAAATACCCTTCTTGCCACATACAGCTTCCGCTCAAAGTCCAGTCCCTTTGCCACCCGATCTGGCTTGCCGATAAACCCCTGTACGATATAGGGCATCTTCTCCACCGCCTTCTCGCCGATGCGGTCAGGATGGATGGGTAAATCCCGCCATCCAAGGAAACAAAGCCCTTCCTTCTTGACAATAATCTCCAACATTTTCTTGGCCTGGCTCCTGGCCAGCTTATCCTGGGGGAAGAAGAACATACCCACTCCATATTCTCGCTCCTCTCCCAACCGGATACCTAAGGGAGCTGTCACCTTCTTAAAAAAACGATGGGAAATCTGCATCAAAATGCCGACCCCATCGCCAGTCTTTCCTTCCGCGTCCTTGCCTGCGCGGTGCTCTAAATTTTCCACAATGTGAAGCGCCTGCTCCACGGTCTTATGGCTCTTAAGCCCCTTAATGTTGGCCACCGCCCCGATTCCGCAATTATCATGCTCAAACCTGGGATCGTAAAGCCCTGGAACCGCCGTTGAAAAAGGGCGGGCTGCCGTCTCCTTAATTTTTTTCATAATCCTGTCCTTCCTGATTGTGCCCTGGCCGGGTTTCCTGCCGGGTGGTTTTAATTTTTTATAGATGATACTACGGATGTGGGGATTTGTAAAGACTTTTTTTAATATAAATTGTCAGATAATTAGATAATTATACTTTTTTACATAAATTATCGTTTTTTACAGTTTTAACACAAAAAAAGACTTTCAAATCAACCGCAAATTTTCGGGCTGCTCCTGAAAGCCTTTTCTTTCTGATTCACTGATTTTATCTGCTAATGTCGGGGATGTTGCAAAATAAGTTATTCGCCATTTCTCTTATTCCGTGTCCGGCTGTTCCCGAACACTCTGTCTGAACACGAGATAAGGAAATGGCAAATGGCCTATTTTGCAACAAATCACGATTGTTTTTTTCCGCTCTCTATCTTTCGGCTCTCCAAAAAATTAAGAAACCAAGCCATCAACACCGCCTTTTCTTTTTCATTCTCCGCCTGAGCAATTACGTCGTTGACCCGTGCTGCCCTTTCTGTCTTTTGTTCATATCTCTGCAACATAATAAAGCGAAGCTTGCTGCAAAGCAAACGAACTTTTTGTAAGTTTTCCCGAAACTCTCCTTCATCCATCAAAATCCCCTTGTCTAATTCAAAATACGGGCAATATCCGGAATTCAGATAATAATGCAATGCAAATACACGAGACTTCTCATTAAAAAACGCGGAATTCCATATTACATCAGCCAGCTCTTTGTAAAACTGCTTAGCACTTATATTCTTTCTGCTTAAAAAACGTACCGTCGCCCTTAAATACTCCTGATACTCTATCTGCCATTTTTTCCATTCCAGCTCCAAGTCATCATTTTCTTCTTCCTGACAGAAAAATTGTAAATAAGCAGTTTCTGCTAAATCCTGTAAATCATCCTCCCTTCTGGGACTATCTGATAGCTCCTTCTCCAATGCCTGTGCCAGCTGCATCTTAGTCAGGCTATTATTCTGTTTTATTATTTCTTTCCATCTGTCCATTCCACTTTCCTGATCATGCATAATCTATTATCTCCTCACGGTTTTCTATCGTATCGGTGAATATCCTTAAATAATTTTCATTTTTATCATATCCTCCATTATCTCTTTTCTTATTCTCATTTACTTTCTTTCGGCTCTCTCTGTTAGGAACTAAAAAGGAATTATTATAACTGCTATTTTTGGTATTCATGAGAAAACTTATATTCTGGCCCAGGTTTCCAGCCATGCTGTTATCCAATTCGATATCTTCATCTAAAATGCAGGCAATGCTTTGTTCTTCTATCGCCCGATATTCAATAGCATGACGTTGTTCTTCTATTTTCTCAAGTAAAATTTTCCCCTTCTTCCCTAAATGATAATACTTATTCCTGCCGTTTCTCCATGAATAAAAGTACTTTTCTGCTTCTGCCTTTTCCATAAAATGTGTTAAATTCGATACTTTCATACTGCCTTTTTTCGCTAATTCTTTATGGGTAATGCCCGGATGTTCATCAACCAGCTGAAATATTTTATATCTGGGCAGATAGCTTTGATAATCTACATCTATTATATTTGATATCTGCTTTTGCCGTTTCATTTCGTCTGCTATTCTGAGAATCCCCTGAATCTCGCCCATAGAAAACGCATAGCGATACTCCGGTTCCGTTGGCAAATCAAATTCTTCATACAGCTCTACTGCCTCTTGTAAAATATGGTAACTCTCTCCTAGCGCTTCATAGTCAGAGGCTTCCAGGATATCACTCATATTTTTACTGAAATCATACAATTCACTGTCTGGAATCGTTTTTCTTTTTTCTATCCATGAAAGTATATGTTGGATCACCTGCCCAACCGTCCGGCCTCTCACGTTTATCCCTCCTTTAATAGTTGAACAATTATTTAGTACCTTCATTATATCACTGGTTTCTGTCCAAAACAAGTCTGAATAGCCTTACAAAATATGTTTTATATCAATTGTTGTCCCGGCATTTCCTCCCAGCTCAGAAGCGCTTCTATATTTCAGATCAACGATATAACCACATCCATTTCCACCACATTGATTCTGACAATCTTTTTGCCGTATCGCTCGACAGATATACCCTTCCATCTTATTCCCCTTCTTCTGTGGTATGGCAGCCATCGTTACTACAGAATTATCCTTTTTCTTTAATGTTGCCAGGCAATGATTGCATAGTATGGCACTGGCATGATAAGCTTTGGCATAATATTGTAACGGATACTCAAATGAAGCGACAGAGGCGCTATATGTTGGCGCAGCTACCAGCAATGGCAGCAAAATTTTTACCAGCTTTTCTGTGTAATCTCCATCAATAATATCTCTACAAATAGCCGGCAAAATCCTTCCCACATTCTCTATATCAAGCAAAGTACACACCTTTCCTGGCGCCTCAAGATATTCACACATGCTAAAAGTGTTCTCTCCTCCTATATCTGCCTCTGTAAAAGGTGAATATTTGTAATACGTTCCAATCTCCTTCCCTGTATAATGAAAAATATGCATAATATTATTATGGTTTTCATAAGTACTTCCTGCAAAAACAGCTATTAGCGAGGATTGGCGGATACTATCTCTGTTCTCTTTCAGATATCCCTGAATTGCTTCCCGCACGGATTGCTCTGCCGCAAATTCCGGAATCAACACAAAATTAGCATCCCTCTCTACTGCAGATTTCATCATATACCTGACATAATCGATTCCCGGATCTTGTTTTTGTTGATACTGAATTGCAAATGCGCTCCCATATGTTTCAACTACATTAAATGTTTCAACCGGAATATATGGCAAAATCAAGATTCGCAGAACATGCTTCGCCAACATATGCTTTATGCCTTCACTCCTGTTTGCATTAAATGGAACATGTATTATTTCCGGAAATGAAGCATTTTTTGCCAGCTGCAATCGGTTTACAATTCTTAGAGAAGATAATGTGCTTCCTATATCACTGGATTGGGAAGCTTTGCGGAATACCAGGGATTTTTTGCTTTCATCCAACAAAGAAGGGATCGATTTGAAATAGACAGCAGAACTATCTTTTCTGACAGTATTTAGTGGCCCTTTAGATTTCCATCGCTTTTCTCCGTCCGTGCGAGATTGATATATATACTGATCAAGTCCCCTTAAAACAGCCATCAATGGTGTCACGTGGTTTACTTTTTCGTCTTCAAACGGCTGTAAAGTACAAGCCTCCATCCTTTCCCAAATATACTTTTTATGTTCTGCAAAATAACATTCTTCTGGCCTTATTCTGAATTTTCCTATGATTTCATTCGTGATTCCATCCAGATTTTTAAGATTAGGATTTCCCTTTCCATCTCTTTTCGGATGATCCATATATTTAGCAATAAAATTCTGTTCATTTTCTACATATAAAAGTATTTTATCATAGCAGCAAACGGCCAAATCAAATATATTTTCACAGGAATCCCAGACCTTCCTGAATGCATTTCCATAATCCATATCTTCCTTCTCCTTCAAATATGAATTCGTATATCTTGTCTGTCATTATATTTATATTGCTCTTCCATATTTTTCCTTTATTTTATTATTCTATCGCAATTTTTGCAACAAATATTTAGGAAATCGTTAAAAATTTTCACGCTTGGAGGAAGGAATGAAACTTGACCATTTTCCCATTTTATTATATTCTATAAACAAAACATATCCCCCCTATCCAATGTCATTAAGCTTAACTCTGAGAATACTCAGCCATGAAAAAAGGAGAACCTCCGCCATGATTTCACTGTCTTCGCTTCCCATTAAAGACTTATCACAATTTGACTGGATTACTCATTTTAAAACGAACCACCATCATCGCCTGCAGATTGATTTCACAGCGGAACCGGTACTGACCCCTCAGGAGAAACGTCTGATCTGCCCTTCTGTCCAACGTTTTCAGATGGGGGAGGCCTCCGAGGGCCACTTCCTTCTTCGCTGTGCTGAGCGTTATGCTATCCGCAATCACGCACCGGAATATCTGGCGGCTATGAAATGGTTTGTACGGGAAGAAAACTGGCACTCTGCCTATTTGAGAAAATATATGGACTACCACCGGCTCCCCGTTCGCACCCATTCCGTTTTGAATGACATTTTTCGTGTTCTTCGAAAATCTGGTGGGCTAAAATCAGAAGTTATCGTTCTGGTAACTGCCGAGATAATTGCCCTTTCCTACTACCGGGCACTGGCCGAAAGCGTTGCTTCTCCCGCCCTGAAAAGCATCTGCCGGCAGATGTTAAAGGATGAGCTGCCACACATTGTATTTCAGTCTTTTACTCTGCATAGGCTCAAACCCCGCCCATTAGAAAATCTGTTCCGCATTTTACTGATGGAAGCCACCATGACCGTTGTCTGGCTTTCCATGAAAAATGTGTTTCAGGCAGGAGGATATTCCTACCGGCGTCTGGCAGCTGACTGCCTTGGTTACTTAAAGCAGTCAATACAAATAGCAGAAAGCGGGAGGATTTCCGGCACCGAATAATCTACAGGGAAATCGTATTATTGAACAAAACAGAAAAAAGAAAGGAGGAGACCAATGTCATTCAGTTAATTTTCTCAGAAAGTACGCCATAAAAAAGGAGCGGGGAGAGACCGGAAATGGTCCGCCGCTTTTTCCGGTTTCGGGATCAAGAATTCCTAAAATCCCTGCAAAGTCAAAAGTGGCGGACCATTTCCGGTCTCTCCCCGCTCCTTTTTCCATGGCTGAGTATTCTCAGAGGTAAACTGAATGACATTGGGAAAAAACTCATGAATGAAATCCAACTGACAGAACCAACCATAGAATATGCCAACGATATCTGGCAATTCCGCCAGGAACTTTTCGAGGCGAATGATCTAAGCCGGTTTGCTGGCTGCAGCAGCCTGGAAGCCTGTTCTTCTGCCGAAGAATGGATTGATGCTGTCAATATGATGAAGTCTGAGGAATCCTGTCCTAAGGATAAGGTTCCTTCCCATGTATATCTTGCCGTGCGCAAAGCAGACAATAAAATTGTCGGCATCACGGATTTGCGCCACCATATCGACCACCCCATTCTCAGCACCTGGGGCGGCCATATCGGGTACTCCGTGCGCCCGTCAGAGAGAAATAAAGGCTATGCCAAGGAAATGCTGCGGCAAAATTTGCAAAACTGCCTGGCTCTCGGCATCCGGAAAGTACTCATTACCTGCAAAGCCGGCAATATTGCCAGCGAAAAAACCATCCTGGCCGCCGGCGGCATTTTTGAAAAAGAAGTGGCAGCAAACGGCCATATCATGAAACGATATTGGATCACACTCTGACAGAAGTAAACGGCAATTGCTCAGGCGTCCTCAAAAGTACTCCGGGCGGTTGCCGCAAAGCCACGGCCTTTCTCCTGCATACGGCGTACCAGCCACTTGGGTACCTCCATCCGCACTGTTTTCTTTGGATTAACAATCTGGCAAATCATCAGATCTCCGGCCATATCTAACAGCATCCCTGCATCTACCTCACTCAGCCCCATTTTCCGGCAAAGGAATTCAAACATCTGTACCACTGCCTTATGCGATGCCTCGTCCAGGGTGGCTCCATAAGCAATGGTAATCCATTGCTCTTCATTTTCCAGCATGGGCCAGGTGATACCTGTCTGCTTGAGTATGTCCAACTTCAGGATCGTGCGCCCCTCAATCTCCACACCGCAATTCGCCACCTCTCCTTCACCCATAATGGCATGGAAATCTCCCACGGAAAGCAAAGCGCCTTCTACATTGACCGGCAAATACAAGGTAGCCCCCTCCCCCATTCTTGTACAGTCCATATTGCCGCCATGATCCATCGGCGTCAGTGTTCCCACCGGCTCCCCGGCCGGAGCCACGCCGATCACTCCGATCATGGGCCTTGCCGGCACCCATATTCCCTCATAATCAATCCTGCCATTCTTTACGGACAGCCGTTTAATTACAGGTTTTCTCCCGGCAAAGGCATCTCCTAACGCGCCGCTGGATCCGCCGATGTCAAGTATCCCCACCGATCCGACCTCAAGCTTCTGAATCTCAATTTTTAAGGTGTCTCCCGGCATGGCATGATTCACATATACCGGCCCCGTAGCCGGATTCCCGAAACGGCGATCAAAGTCCTGAAAGGTACTTCCCTCGGCCAGCATCATCCCTTGATAACAATCAAAGGTCTCAAATTCCACGCACTGTCCCGGATCTACAAATGCCGCTGGTTTATCCGATTGGCTAAACGCATAAATCACATGATCTCTTGTTATTTTTATCATTTTACCGTCCCTTTTTGCAATGTCACTAAGCTCTGAGAATACTCAGCCCTGGAAAAAGGAGTGGGAAGAGGCGGGAAATGCTCTGCTAATTTTGACTTTGCAGGGATTCTTGATCCCGAAACTGGAAAAATCAGCAGAGCATTTCCCGCCTCTTCCCACTCCTTTTTCCAGGGCGTACCTTCCGAGAAAATTAACTTAATGAAATTGGCCCTTTTTATTATCCTTTTCTTTGTCTATCTATTATACAATATCCTTTGCCAAAGAGAAAGCAAAAAAGAGCAAGATTCGACAACCGCTGCCCCCGATCTGAAAACCGGTGTCGAACTTGCTCTCCTCCAGGCCAAATAACGCCAAAAACCTATAACCCTCTCCAATATTCATCCACACATACATGCATCAGTGCGGTCTCAATCGCATGCTCTGAAAGCTCTTGCCCCAGCCCCGGAAGCTCTGGTACTGCATACTTACCGTTTTTCGGCTGATAGTCATATTTGCATAGTACAGTCAGTGCCGGCTGTGTGCTTCTGTAATGATGCTCATGAATGCAGAAGTTGGGAATCGCCGCCTCCAAATGCAGGGCGGCCGCCGTGGAGATCGGCGAACCCGCGCAATGTGCCTGTACCGTTGCATCAAATACAGCCGCCAGATCACAGATCTTTTTCCCCTCTGTCAGCCCCCCGCAATTACAGATATCCGGCTGGATCAGCTGGACGGCATCCTGTTTTAAAAATTGATAAAAGCCCCAGCTTCCAAAGACCCTCTCGCCGGTGGCAATCGGCGTCTTTATTTTCTCCCGGATTACCCGGTGCATCTCCGGATTGAGCGGCATCGCCGGCTCTTCATATGCCATCACCTTATATTTGTCGCAAAGCTCTCCAATCATAGCGCCGCTAACGGCATCTGTCCGGCAATGGTTCTCTACAATCAGATCAAAATCCCATCCGCAATGCTCCCGGATTGCCCCCATCCGCTCATCAATCATATTCATGAACGGGCGGGTCAGGATTCCTTCTGCCGCTGTCGTGGCCATTCGGTTTCCCTCACGATCAAACTGCGTAAAATCGATCTTTACACAATCATATCCCTGATCCAATGCATATTGCACGATCGCCACATAATCCTCGGTCTTGCCGTAAGGTCCGGTCCGCTCCGCCCAGCCAAATTGAAGCTGTGAAGCATAGCATCTCATTTCACTGCGGCATTTCCCGCCGAGCAGCTGGTACACCGGAACTCCCAGCGCCTTTCCCTTAATATCCATCAATGCGATATCAAGCGCACTGATACCGGCAAAAACCACCGGGCCTCCGCCCATTCCCCAAAAGCTGCTTTTCAAAAGCCGATGCCAGATCTGTTCTGTATTCATCGGATCCATTCCGATAATCAGTCTTGCCAGATCCTGTACCATGCCAAAGGCGGCCGGAGCTCCCGTTCCCAGGGCAATCCCTGCTTCTCCGTCTCCATAGATTCCTTCATCCGTATGCACTCTTGCAATAATTGGCCGGCGGCTGGCTCTCTGGACCGTTGCGTCCAGCATGTAAACATCTACTTTGGTAATTTTCAAAATTTAAAGTCCTCCTTTTCTCTTTTTCAGAAAGCGTTTCAGCGGCATCAACAGGAAAAACACAGACAGCAGCAGGAGTCCGACACAGATCGGGCGCCGGAGCATACCGGAAAAGTTACCCCTGAGCGTCACCATACTTTGAATATAATAGCTCTCCAACATACTGCCAAGCACAGTGGCCAGCACCAGAGGGCCAAAAGGTATATGGAATTTCTTTAAAACAAAGCCAATCACTCCAAAAACAATAGCAAACACAATATAAGTATCATTGTTTCCTGTCGCAAATGCTCCTGTGACACAGAGAATCAAAATCAACCCATTAAGCACCTCATACCGCAGCCGCAATACATAGGTCGCCATATAATTTACGAAAATATGCATGACTGGTAAAAGCGCAATACTGGCTGTGAAAAAAGCAGCAATCAAAGTGTATGCTACATCTGAGCTTTCCACAAAGAACTTCGGGCCAGTCCGCAGCCCATGAATCAGCAGAGCCCCCAAAAACAGCGAGGATGCCGGATTGCCGGGAACCCCCAGAGCCAAGAGCGGAATCATGGAAGAACCTACTACCGCATTATTGGCGCATTCCGGCGCTGCCACTCCCTCCGGAACGCCTGTCCCAAATTCCAAATCCGTGCGGTACCGCTTCACCTGATCATACGCCATGAAGATAGCCACGGTCATACCTGCTCCCGGAATCGCTCCGACGATATTGCCAATCACGCTGGATTGTGCCCAGATGGGAAGAAAGCTCTTGATCATCTCCTTATCCGGATACTCCATCTTCACCCGCTGCACCGTCTGCTTCACCACCTCGGAAGCTGTCTTTCCCAATTTCATGTCGCTTATGGTGCTGATAATAGCGCCGATTCCGAACATCCCGATCAACATCGGCACCAACGGAATCCCCTCCAAAAGCGCATGGGTCCCGAAAGTAAACCGCTTGATTCCCCCCTGAGGGCTGATCCCGATCACACTGATCAGCAAGCCAATCAGCATAGCCATAATATTCTTTGACATTCTGCCATTGCTCATTCCAATCACGGAGGCAAAGCCCATCACCGATAGCATAAGATACTCCGGCGCCCCGAATTTCAACGCCTGAGCCGCTACAAACGGCGCGCATGCCCCCAGGACGATGGCGGCGATAATTCCTCCCACCACCGAGCTGACAGAAGAAATCCCCAATGCCAAGCCGCCCTTTCCCTTCCGGTACATCTGATGTCCGTCAAAGGCAGTTACCACGGCCGCTCCCGTCCCCGGCACCTCCAGCAGGATCGAAGAGACACTGCCGCCGCACGTTGACCCGGTGTAGATACCTGCCAGGATACAGAGCGCGGCCCCCGGATCCATTCCGTAAGTGAGGGGAATCATAATAGACATAGCAATCGGGCTATTAAGCCCGGGCAACGCGCCGACAATCATTCCCAGGAGCGTCCCCAACAAAAGCAGTAATAAATTCGTAGGCGTCAAAAATACATTTGACAAGCCGATTCCCCAATTTAACAACATTTGCATATGCTCTCACCTCCCTACAGAAACAGAACCGGCAACGGCACTTTTAAAAGAATCTTAAAAATCACAAACACTACCAGTACCATCAGCGCCGGCCAGAGGATTGCCCCCTTCACACTATTATAGCGAAGGCCCAGAATAATGCTGGTTCCCAGCAAAATAGTGGAAAACACATATCCGATCAGCCGGAACAATACCATATAAACAGCCAGGGCCGCAATCGTAATTCCCACCGCCGCAAAATTAATCTTGGTCAAATCGATACAAGCCGTATCCTGTTTTTTGTCTTCCCATGCCATCCATATCGCCGTTATCACCATTCCGGCGCCAATGATGACCGGAAAATACTTGTCATTGCCACGAAAGTCCTTGCCAATGATCAGGACAGCAGCGCCGATGAGCAATAAAGTCAGAGAAAATATATATTCCGCATACTTGTTTTTTTTCATAAATCACTGTCCTTTCTTCCTGCGGCTATTAATTGGATGCTTCTTCCTCCAGCTTTGGCAGAATATCCTTGATGGAGTTGTACGTATTATCCATATAGCTCTGGTACTGTTCCGGAGTCTTATACATACCGATTCCATTGATAGTTTCCATATTTTTCACAAAAGCGTCTGTCTCAATCACCTTTTTAAATTCTTCCACCAGATACTGATAGATCGCATCATCCACACCCTTTACCACACAGATTCCCCGATCCGCCCCGTCAATCAGCTCTTCTCCTAACTCCCGGAATGTGGGGACGTCCTCCATCCCGGCAACCCGTTCTTCTGACATCGCAGCCAGAATCTTGATTGTTCCATCCTCATAGGCTGATTTTGTCGCGCCTACTGTATTCATGGAAATATCTACATGGCCGCCCATAACCTGCAGCAGCTGATCCGCCGCCCCGTCCGTATGAATATAATCAAAATTGAACTGATGATCTTCCGCCATATTCATCAACCGGATATGATGTCCTGTCGTGTGGCCGGGAGTCGCCGCCAGCACAGTCTCCTGCCCGGCTGCCCACTCATAAAATTCCTCCAGCGTATCATAGGGTGCATTGGCCGGACAAAATATCACTTCCGGATCTGGGTTATAGCCTGCTATCGGAAGGAAATCATTGTAGCGGTACTCGGTTTCATTAAAAATATCATTATTGATCACAGAGCTGGTATAGAGCATCAGCGTATATCCATCCTTCTCCGCTTCAAATGCCTGGGTCTGGCCAATCACCGCCCCGCCTCCGCCGACATTTTCCACAACTAAGGTATGTCCGTTAAAGAATCCCCCTTCATTCGCGGCCGTGCACAGTGCACGCATGGACAGATCGGCATTTCCGCCTGCCGTAAAGGGAACGATGACTGTGATATCCTTTTCCGGATAGCTCAGCTCACCGGCATTCCCCGCCTCTGACGCCGGTTCCTGGCTTGCCTGAGCCGTCCCCTCTGACGCTTCCGGCGCCGGTGCTTCTGGCTTGCTGCCCGAGCTGCAGCCAGTTCCCACCGCCATCGCCAACACCAATGCACCTGCCAATAAAATTCTCTTTTTCATCATGAAATCCTCCTTTATTTTTCCTGTACTTTTGAATCTCATTTTCTACATCTCCGGCATCCGCTCCCGTTTCTCAATCGCCAGGATCTCATCTGCCAGCTTTTGCCCTCTCACAGAACCAAGCACCGGCTCTGTCAATCCCCGGAATTTTTCCAGCTCCTGCTCCTTAGTTAAAGGACATGCCCGGCTTCCTGACATATCATCGATCTGCCTTCTTAAGACCATGCCATCCTTTTTGATAATCACCATACAGCATCCCCAGCGCTTCGGATAACGTCCGCTGAATACCGGGCTTTCCACCACCGATACCTTTCCTGCCAGTTCCCGAATCCGTTCATCCTGCAACGCCTCCTCGGTAAATTCAGCCAAAGAGACATTTCCTCTCACCAGACCGGCAGCCACTGTGTAGGCAATGCTGAATTTTGCTTCCACCGGGCTCTCCGGATATACCGGAGAACCACATTGCAGGACCCCCACCTCATACGTCTCCACCCGAATCTCTTTGATCTGCTCCGGCGAAGCCTGTCCTCTCAGCGCCAGCGCCGCGTCAATAGCATGGTGGGTGGTCCGGCAGCAGGGATATGGCTTTTTATCTATTTCCAGAATCTCATACTGCTGCCCGAGATCCCTGTCCAACTCCTCCATATCGAAAAAATCCGATACTGCCTGGTACAACCCGCCGTCCGGCGCATCCAGAATATGCTCCGGGCCTGTCATGCCGGCCCGGGCCAAAATTGCTGCTGTCAGGCCATTCACTGCCGCCCGGGCCGGATGAAGCTTCTTGCAGGTAGAACCTTCTCCCAGAAACGCCCACAGCCCTGAGGACTGGGTACCGGCCATGCCAAAGGCCCACACCATCTGTTCCTCGGATAGTCCCAGCAGATGCCCGGCCGCGGCCGCCGCCCCGAAGGTTCCGATCACGCCGGTTCCATGCCACCCCCGTTTGCGGCTGCTGACCACGTCCATGGCCGTTCCCACTCTGGACATTATCTCATATCCGGCGATAACTGCCTCCAGGAAATTTTTTCCATTACTCCCCAGGGCATCAGCCAACGTCCATGCCGTCTCCACCACCACAGCTCCCACATGAGATTTCGACCGGGTGTGCACGTCGTCTAACTCCAGTGCATGTCCCATTATACCATTTAACAACAATGCCTGGAACACATCCAGATAAAAGCCTTGCCCCCACACGGCTGCCTGCCGGGGCGCATTCCCAGCCACCCATTCTTTAAGTTCCTGGCAAACCGTAGGTATTTCTTCATAATCAACGGCTCCTAAAGCAGCCCCCACACTGTCCAGCACACAGTATTTTGCCGCGCTCACCACCTCTTTCGGAATCTCCTCCAGGCGCAGCTCAGACGCAAAACGCGCCAGATGCCGCAATTCCGTCATCAATCCTGTCTCCTCCCTCCGTCAGATATCCAGCGAATTATGTTTCTCGATATAATTCAACAGCCCGCCCTCGCTAATTATCTTAATCTCCTTCTCCGAAAGCCGGAACTCCATCGCAAAATCCGGATCGCCCAATTTGCGGATCACCCGGCCGGCCACATCCACCAAAAGCTCATCCCCTTCATCAATCCGATCGGTATCGCATTCAATCAGCAACATCCCGTTATTGATAGCATTGCGATAAAAAATCCGGCCAAAGGTCTTGGAAAGCACCGCCCCCACACCTGCCTCCTTGATGATTAGCGGGGCAATCTCCCGGCTGGAACCGCAGCCAAAATTCCGGTCCGCCACAATGAAATCATCCTTTTGCACGTTCCCTGCAAATTCCGGCCTGGCATCCTCCAAAACATGCTTTGCATATTCCTTCGGATTAGCGCGGAGCGAAATCAGCCGTCCCGGAGCAATGGAATCCGTGCTGACATTGCTGCCGAACTTCCACGCTCTTCCTCTGATACTGTCTCTGATCATGATCCTTTCCTCCTGATATCCAATGTAACATTAGCATCACGCGCCCCTTTGCGTCGCCTGCCAATGCATTCTTCCTGTTACATAACTTCCCGCGGGTCCGTGATGGTTCCCCTCAGCGCGGTAGCCGCAGCCGTTGCCGGGCTGGATAAGTAAATACTGGCCGTGGGATTGCCCATTCTGCCTTTAAAATTCCGATTCTGGGTAGCTACCACCACCTCATTGTCTCCGGGGATTCCCTGATGCACTCCCATACAGGGGCCGCAATTAGGCGCCTCGATGACTGCCCCGGCCTCTGCCAGCGCAAGTAAAGTGCCGTCCCTCATACACTCCTTATATACGGCAGTCGAGTTGGGAATCACCAAAAGCCGTAGTCCCTTTGCCACCTTTTTCCCTTTGAGAATCTCTGCCGCCACATGCAGATCCTCTGTCCGGCCGTTGGTGCAGCTGCCGATAAATACCATATCGACCTTCTGATTTTGGCAGTTTCTGGCCAGATCTACATTTTCCACATAATGAGGGCAGGATACCAACGGTTCCAATGCCGAGGCGTCGATATCGATGACTCTCTCATACTTAGCGTTCTCATCTCCCCGGATTTCCCGGTAATCCGCCTCTCTCCCGAACCCGGCCATAAATTCTCTGGTATGCTCATCCGTCTCCATGATTGCTGTTTTCGCTCCCACATCCACCCCCATGCTGGTGATTGTCAGACGGCCTGCCATCGATAAATCTTCTATGGTATCCCCCCTGAATTCCAGGGATTTGTAGATGGCCTGATCGGATTTGATCATGCTTGCCAGTTTCAGCATAATATCTTTGGCATAAACACCGCGGGGAAGCTTTCCCGTCACATTGATCCGAAAAGTCTCCGGAACCTTGATCCAGGTCTTTCCGTACCTGGTCACTGCCACCATATCCGTGGAACCGCAGCCGGTGGCAAAACAGCCAAAAGCGCCATGGACGGTAGTGTGAGAATCCCCTACAATGCAGACAGAACCGCATTTTAAATATTCCTCATACACATGGGCATGAACGTGGCCCGTACCGCCCTCTTCCCAGTGGCATTGATGACTACAGGCATAATTTCTCGTCAGTGCATGCTCATTGGCCACTTCTCTGGTAGGAACCGGACCAAACTCATTGGCAAATAAAATTCGCTCCGGGTCAAACACCGGATCCTCCTGATATCCCCGTTCCTTCATCAGCCGCACAAGCAGGGGGCCTGACCCATCATGCAACGCAGCGAAATCCACATCCACGACAATCGTCTCCCCGGCATGGACCAGCCTTCCCATTTTTTCACTCAATATCTTTTCTACCAGTGTCTGTCCCATAAAACTCCTCCTGTTTCCTGCTTTATGAATTTCATTATTTTTGTCCCACATGCAAAGTTTACTCTTTATGAAACCACCAGGCTCTCTATTAGCGTCCCCATGTCCTCCAGTTTTTCTATACTCTGCAGCAAATCCGAAATCCTTTCTATCTGTCTTTTGGTATAGAATCGCTCCAGATTATTGCAAAACTTTGTCATCACCGCATCCATGTCCACCGGATTCTGCAGTGTTCCCATCTCCCATCGCTGATCAAATATCGATTCTCTCCCATCTTTTCTAATAATTTTTACCCACCCCGGAAAATATCCCGGATTTTGTTTGCTGTCATCGGCAATGCAGACTACCTTGCTCATCAGATCCTGGATGCGGGAATCTCTGACCAGTCTCATATCAATTTCCCACGGGCTCACCCTTCCCTGCACCATAGCCGCCGCTACTACATAAGGGAGGCTAAACCGCATCATATAGTCGGTTTCTGGGTTTTTCTTGGCCTCCTCGGGCTCGCAGACAATCCCATAGCAGCGATTTTCAATCCGACATTCGATCCGCTCAATCTCCTCTGGCCAAAGCTGTTCCTGCGCTCTGGCCTTCAAAATACAATCGATAAAGGAATGTGTCATATGGCAGACCGGATAGCGCTTGAAGGTAATCTCCAAGGTATGCCACACCTTGCCCAGATCCGCAAATTCCTCCAATCCTTTCGTAGTCCCACAGTGAGTTTTCCAGACGCCGAAATCTCCCTCCAGCACCTTTTTCGGTCCGGTCATGCCTGCCTTAGCCAGATTCACCGCATAAATGGCGCTGTGCGCTCCCCAGCCCGGATGGAGCTTTTTGACCCAGCTTCCGTCTCTTAAAAACTCCTGGAGTCCCGCCGCCTGGCTGCCGCAGATTCCCAGCGCATTGACCAGCACATCCTCTGACACTCCCATCAGCCGCCCCGCTACACAGGCCGCGGCAAAAGGAGCTACAATGGCTGTCCCGTGGAACCCCACATCGTGAAACCTCCCTCTGGCAGCCAACGCCAGACGGACAATGATTTCCCACCCAATCAAAATTGCCCCGTAGACTTCTTCTCCGCTTGCTCCCAAAGCCTCTCCCACGGCTACGGCCGTGCTGACTATGGCAGCGCTGGGATGAACAATTCCTGCCACATGTGTATCATCATAATCCGAACCATGAATCAATCCGGCATTGTACAGAACAGCCTCCGACACCTGTACCTTATCCCTGCTTCCCCAAAGCGTACTGACTGGCCTGGATTCCAGATTCAGTACGACACTGTGAATCGCCTGTGCATGTTCCAACTCCAGATTTGCCATCGCCACACCAAATGTATCCATCAGCAACAGCTTGCCATAACCTGCTACCTGGTGAGGAATTTCTGTTATTTTTTGATGCAACGCAAATTCAGCTATTTTTTCAGAAACTGTTTTCATCTCCATCACCTTATCCTGTTTTTTTCTAATTCCATTATAAATGCTCTGACTTTTTTAATCCAATAGATAAACAATATATATTTTATTCAAAATACCTATTTGTTTTTTTAATTATCTAACATTATCTTAATTTTTAACAAATCTTATATCCTTTTTGCCCCGATCACGCCTTGACAATTTTCGCTAGTTCTCCTAAACTTATAGAAAACGTCATTCCTTCGCCTGCTTTTGTCACAAGCTTCGGCCACCAGAATGCTTATCCATTTACTGCACTTTACACAGGAGGAATTTTTCATGAACCTGAATCTGAGAGAGATTGAATATATCCTTACTATCGCCCGCGAGGGCAGCATCACCAAGGCTGCCCAGAAGCTTTATGTGGCCCAGCCATCACTGAGCCAGACCTTGAAAAAAGTAGAATCCGAATTTTCCGTCTCCTTGTTCACCCGTGTTAAAGGCCGGTTAAAGCTGACTCCGGAAGGGGAGGTCTTCGTAAAATCGGGCCAAGAAATTGAAAAGATTCTAAACGATCTGGAAAATACCTTCTCTCATCTCTCCAACGCGGAGAGCGGGAAGCTGACTGTGGGGGTTCCTTATCTGTTGGGCACTCTGGTTGCTGCCTGCATTATACCGGTTTATCGGGAGCGTTTTCCGCAGATTGACCTGCAGCTGGTAGAATCCTCCTCCACCGAGTTAGAGCAGCTTTTGATGGATGGGGCCATCGATATCTGCGTCATTCCGCTCCCCTTTAAATTCAACGCCTTTCCCCATCACATGTTCCTGCAAAGCCGAATGGTACTGCTTGCTTCCCGTGACAACGAGATCCGGAAACAATGCTACCGCAAAAGCCCGCATGACCAGTTTTCCTACGTCGATATCACGCAGCTTGACAACGCGCCTTTTATCATCGGACATCAAGGACAGCGCATCCGCACAATCAATGAAACCATTTTTAAAAAGGCGAGGATTACTCCCCGCATTGTTATGACCAGCCGCAATCAGGAAACCATCAAGCGCATGGTCGCCAATGATATCGGCTATACTTTTATTCCGGAACATTATTTAGAAATTTTCGGATCCTTTGATTATCTCGATTGTTATTATCTGGAACCAGATGTCGATTTTGCCTGGAAAGTGGTAGTCGCTTATTATAATGACAATCACATTTCCACTGCTATGAAGCATTTTCTGGATATTACTGACGATTATTTTCAAAAGCAATGTGTGAAAGCTCATACCTCAACAGTATGAGCACAAAAACAAACCGAAATTTACTGCAAAATTCCGAAAAGTCTCTCAGTATTCTCCCTGGCATGGGAAATCAGCTCTTCCTCTGAGACCTTTCTGTATTTTGCCAGCTCTCTGGCCACATACACAATATTCTCCGGTACATTGATTCTCCCAAGCCCTTCGATATTTCTTGGCGTCAGATACGGAGCATCTGTCTCGAGCAATATCCGGTCAAGAGGAATGATTTTCACTGCCTCCCGCAATTCCTTCCCCCTTCTGTCATCGCAGATCCATCCGGTAATCCCGATGGAAAATCCCATGGAGAGATATTGCTCTAACGTTCTTTTGTCCCCGGTGAAACAGTGAACCACCGACTTTTTACAGATATCCGGGTGTTTCTTAAATCTCCGGACAAATTCGTCCGCAGCTGCTCTTTCATGAAGAAACAGCGGTTTATCCAAACGTTCGGCCAACACAATCTGCTTTTCCAGGCATCGGATCTGGTTCTCCTTGGCTGAAAACATCCGGTCAAAATCAAGCCCGCACTCCCCAACCGCCAAAATCCTCTCGTTTTGCACAAGCAAACGTTCTATTTGTTCAAAATCCTCTTTTTTTGCTGAATCGGCGCTGTGAGGATGAATCCCGGCTGTGCCAAACACCGGGTGCGTTCTGACAAATGCATCGATCTGCTGGTTTTCACGGCGGTCTGTCCCTGTCAGAATGCAGCAAACTCCGGCAGCGGCAGCATTCTCGATAATCGTCCCCGGATCCGGAAACTGCTTACAAAACAGATTCAACCCGATATCATAGTATTGAATCACCTGTCTTTTTCCCATATCCAATCACCTTTCCTTTTCATCAGCCTCTGTTCTTCGATTATAAAAAAACATCATCAGAGAGGCTGTCACAATCAAAGTATAGCCTATCAAGCTATAGCCATCTGGTATCTCCTGAAATACCACATACCCTAACACTGTGGCAAAAATAATCTGAGAATAATCATAAATGGAAATCTTCTTTGCCGGCGCATACGTATAAGCCGATGTTATCGAAAATTGTCCTCCGGCGGCAAACACTCCCGCCAGCAAAAGCACCGCAAATTGCTTCAGGGACATGGGGACAAAATGAAACAAAATCCATGGCATCACAATCAGGCAGGAGAACACGGAAAAATAAAACACAATAATGGATCCTTTAACGCCTATCGTTCCTAACCTTCTCACCATGGTATAGGCAATCCCTGCCCCCAGTCCGCCGCCTACTCCAATCAGGGCCGGGAGCAACACCGTGTTCTGAAAACCCGGTTTTACAACAAACAGGCAGCCAGCAAAAGCCGTTCCCACACAGACAGCCTGAAAAAAAGCAATCCTTTCCCGCAACAACAAATAAGAAAAAATAATGGCAAAAAATGGGGAAAGCTTATTCAAAATAGAAGCATCTGCCACTAAAAGATGATCCACCGCATAAAAATTGCAGAGAATGCCAATCGTTCCAAAAATGCACCGGGCCGTCAGAGGCAGCCTGCCCCTTTTTTCCACCCGCAGAGGCACATGCTCTCTTGCTACAATCATCCCGGCAAATCCTGCTGCCACCAGATTCCTGAAAAAGCTTTTCTGAACAGAAGGTATCTCCCCGGCAAGACGAACCATGACATTCATACAGGCAAAGCAAAAGGCAGAAAGAATAATCATCACCACTCCCCGCATATAATTATCCTGCACCGCGCCCTTTATTTTCTGTTCCATCACCAAAACCCTTTCAAATTTTTCTGTCATCACAGATTTCTCTTTTTTATTATAGAATGCCAACCTCGGTGAACAAGGGGATGCACGCCCCAGGCACCATCTTTTGGCAACAGGGGACTGAAGAAATTCCCTATCCCTGATATCGTTCTATTATCACACATCCTATCTTTAAATTCAATCCCTCTTCTATTTTTCATGCACGATGAAATATTTTTTCTTGACAATTGTACGAAATCATACTATAATCCCTAGTACGATTTCATACTACTTGGAGGGATATTGTTATGAACTGTAGTTTTTCAAAAGAAATGAAACGCTTCAATCATCTTTTAAGCGAGATCGACGCCGCCTACCATGAGATATCTTTAAAGCTTGGGCTTTCTGACAGTGCCATGCTCATTCTTTACACCATATGCGATAACGATAACAAAAACAGCTGCCTTTTGCAGGATATCTGCCGCCGTTCCGGCCTTAGTAAACAGACAATCAATTCTTCCATCCGGAAGCTGGAGGCAAACGGTATCCTTTATCTGGAATCCATAACCCCCAAATCAAAAAAGGTCTGTCTGACTGAGCACGGCAAACTGCTGGCCGAGCAGACGGCAGGCCAGGTGATCAAGGCTGAAAATGAAATCTTTGCCTCCTGGCCGCGAGAAGATGTGGAAAAATATCTCGAGCTGACAGAAGCCTTTTTACTTGCCCTTCGCGGCAAAGCTAAAAATCTATAGGAGAAAGTTATGTTTAGGAAACACCATCAGGTCATACAATTATCTGACCATTTTAATTTCAAACGATTGATTTATTTCACCTTTCCATCCATTATCATGCTGATTTTTACATCCATTTACGGGGTGGTTGACGGATTTTTTGTATCCAACTATGTCGGGAAAACAGCATTTACTGCTGTCAATTTTATTATACCCATACTGATGATCTTAGGGAGCGCAGGTTTTATGTTCGGCACCGGCGGCGGGGCCCTGATTGCCCTGACTCTGGGAAAAGGAAAAATTGAAAAAGCAAATGAACTGTTTTCCATGCTAATCTATCTCTCCCTGGCCTTTGGCTTTATCCTGACGATCCTTGGTTTTTTGTTTCTCAGACCCATTGCCATAGTTTTGGGAGCGGAAGGACAGCTTTTGGAGGACTGCCTCGTTTACGGCAGAGTAATTCTGCTTGCAATTCCTGCCTCGATTCTCCAGTATGAATTTCAATGTCTTTTTGCCACAGCCGGGAAACCACAGCTTGGGCTTTACATAACCCTTGCGGCCGGGCTTACTAACGCTGTACTGGACGCCCTTTTTATTGCGGTATTCTCCTGGGGTCTTGAAGGCGCAGCCGCCGCTACCGGAATTGGCCAGTGTATCGGCGGAATTCTGCCCTTGTTTTACTTTGCCCGTCCTAACACCAGTCTGCTGAAACTCACCAAAGCACGATTTGACGGCAGGGCTTTCTTCAAGATATGCGCCAACGGCTCTTCCGAGTTGATGAGCAATATTTCCTCCTCTCTCGTAAGCATGCTCTACAATGTGCAATTACTCCGCTATGCCGGTGAAGACGGCGTTGCCGCATACGGGGTACTGATGTATGTGAATTTTATTTTTTTAGCTGCCTATATTGGATTTTCCGTAGGAGTATCTCCGGTGATCGGATATCATTACGGTGCTGGAAATTACAGCGAGTTGAAAAATCTTCGAAAAAAAAGCCTGGAAATCATCAGTATCTTTGCCTTACTTATGTTTACTTCCTCCCTGTTTTTGGCCCGCCCTCTTTCCCGTCTGTTTGTCGGATATGACAAGAGCTTACTGGAAATGACTCTTCATGGATTTGCGATCTTTGCTTTTTCCTTCCTGTTTGCCGGATTTGCAATCTTTGGCTCAGGATTCTTTACTGCTTTAAACGACGGTCTGACCTCCGCCCTAATCTCGTCTCTGAGGACTTTGGTGTTCCAGATTGCTGCCGTGCTTCTTCTGCCTCTCATCTGGCAATTGGACGGCATTTGGTTCTCCATCGTGGCAGCTGAATTTCTATCGGTACTGGTAGCCGGGATTTTTTTGGTAAGCAAACAAAAAAAATTCCATTATTAAAAAGGGTATTGCAAAAGCTCCCGTCATTTCCCTATCCTGTGTTCGGATGGTTCACATACAAACAACCTGCTCTTAACGGGAAAAGTCCGTTAAGAGCAGCAATGTCATTTCGTTAATTTTCTCAGAAGGTACGCCAGGGAAAAAGGAGCGGGAAACGGCCGGTTTATTTTGCAGCACCTTCTTCCATAATTAAAATCAGCTACATCCCTGCAGAGCAGATATCTGCTCCTGTAATTGCCGCACCAACTCTTCCAAGTCTTTCAGCTGCGCATCCTTCTTTTCCAGCTGAACATCTTTCTCTTCCAGCTGAATACCTTGCTCTTCTAGCTGAATACCTTGCTCTTCCAGCTGAATACCTTGCTCTTCCAGCTGAATACCTTGCTCTTCCAGCTGGGCAATATTTCTCTCTAATTCTATCCCTCTTTCCTTCAATTGCATATTTATTTTCTCTAATTCTGCAGTCTTCTTATTCAATTGCTCCTGCATCTCATCTATCATATACAACACTGTATTATGATCCAACTCCTGAAGTTCTTTCGAATACATATTCATCACCTTTTCCATATTTCTGCAAACTTCATATATATCCTGGTACATGGTTTTAAACTTTGGATATTGACAGATTAACTCTTCAATCCGCTCCGGCTCATCATAACATAAAAATGCAAGCCATGCCTCTAAACCATTTTCAATACATTTATTTTCCATTGTTTTTCTGAAAATGTCAAGAGGAATGAAATAATATTCTTGTAATAGCTCCAGGAAAAGCCCTGTATTTGATTGTTGACGAAATATATGTAGCCATTGATCGGGAAATTTATGAAACTCATTAGGAGATTGTTCGAAAAACACGATAGTATAGACATTTTTGATACTGCGATAATTAAAATTTTTTCCCTGCTCGCCACGAACCCGCTTATACTGTCTCAGTAAATGATCGGCAGAATAACAGGCACATCTTTCTCCGGGAAATGCATATCCAATCTTTTGAATTTCCACATTAGCAAGGCTGCCATCCTCCAGCTGAATAATAATATCCGTATATAACAGTGATGATTCTGCCCCCAGACGGACGGAATCATTAGGAAGCACCTGCCTTATTTTCAATTTTCTTTTTATTAGCAAAGATAGCAGTTCTTCCAGCCTTTCCGGCGTTATTTCTGGATTAAAAACCTCCTTAAAAATCCCGTCATACAACACTTTCATCCCTCTGGCACCTGTACAACAGTCCAGAAACGCACTCTGCTCCCTCTCGTTCCACTGATAAAAGATATCTTTTAATTCTTTGTTGGAACAAATAAGCTCAAAAACCTCTTTTCGAGATCTTATATTGGGAAAATATTTTGCCAAAGGTTCCTGGTTTCTTAAGCTTTTTTGAGATCTCCCCATCTGCTTTTTCCTGGAGACGGAAGTTCTGTCTGCCTGAAAATTTTTGTTTTTCTTCATATGCACTTCCTCCTGATATAATTTGATTTCCTCTTGAGATTTTTCCTGATCAGCCAAAGCCGTCCGGATATGATAGAAGAATGAACTCCCGACTTTTAGATTTCGGGTTCATAAGATACCCCTCACAAACCAGGGTATTGGAAATAGATAAATTACCATACAATGTCATTAAGCTAATTTTCTCAGAGATAAACTTAATGATATTTATTTACCATATCATATTTTTTAATATTAGACAATCTTTTTTCTTGTTATTCTGTCCTATTCTGTGATAAAATGCGGAAGTTTTTGCAAAGTGCCCTAACTCATTTCATACAAAGAATAGAAAGCGTTAAAAAACAAACAGCCCGTCATTTCTCTTATCTTGTGTCCGGCTGTTCACGAACATACTGTCTGATATTGGCGGACTGTGTCCATTAAGATCAGACTATGTGTACATGAATCATCCGAACACAGGATAGAGAAATGACAGGCGGCTTATTTTACAACACCCTCCTCCTGCTCAAAACCTGGATATTGGATCCGGTTTTCAATTGTTTTTCTCCTGCCCGTCCCAGACGCCATCTTTTCCTACAAAATATCGATCTGGCGTCATTTCGTCGCTGTACATAGCACCATACGGTTTATTCTTACTTCTGGTGTCATAATACCACGAACCGGTTTTCACATCATAGTTCCAGGTAGACTGCAATATTATCTCATTAAAATAATACCATTTTCTGTCAATCTCCTTCCAGCCAGCTGCTATCTTTCCCGTTACCGGCTCCAGATAGTAATAATAGCCATCCGTCGGATCCTGATACCATCCGGACTGCATTCCGTTTTCCGACGACACAAGATACCATCCGCTCAGCGCATAGTCAAATACCCATCCGGATTTCAAATTGCCGTCGGCGCCAAAAGCATACCACCGGCCATTGATCAACTCCCAAAGTATCTGCTCTACCACTGTTCCATCTGACTGTTCTGCCATATGGCCTTTGGCCATAGTCCCATCTGCATATATCAGCTGCCAGCCTTCTTCATTCTGCTGCCAGTGAGCATAACCAGCACCCGCTCCGGTTATAATCCCTGTCTGAGAATTCATTTGTCCTTTTTTTGCATCACTAGTTACCGAAGCTTTTGCAGAACCACTACTGCTGGTATTTCCGCTGCTACTGCTGCCACCGCTGCCTCCACTGCTGCTTCCGCCGCTCTTTTTGGTAATCTCATAGTTTTGTGCCGCACGTTTCAATGTATTTGTATCTTTTGTTCTAAACTCGATTCCCAGCGTATGTTTTCCTGGCGTATTGGATTTTTTCAGCGTCTGCCCCCGAATCGTGATCCTCGTGCTGCCTGACTCGGCATCATAATCTACGCCTTTCACCAATTTTTCGCCGTCCAGGAAGAGATCTACAAACTCGTCAAAAACACCCTCAGAGACCATCGTCTGATCCTGGTTCGAATTCATAGATATATTCTGGATCCGCTCTGTCAGGTAATATCCCTGATCCGTGGCTGACTCCACATTGCCATCCGTATTCTCAATTACCGTCAATGTAAAAGTTCGCTCACTGGATGAAAAATCATCGTAGCTATTATCCATTCTCACGGTAAAGGTAAATGTTCCTGTCTCTGTGGGAACGCCGTACAACTCTCCGTTTGGCCTTATCTCCATCCCGCCGGGAAGCGTACCTCCTATATAAGAATAGCTTACCGTATTCCATTGATACTTATTATTATTTTGAATCATCGTTCCGTAGGGAACATACTTTACTGCCTGAGGAATTTCTTTTGTTGTGATACTCGGATCACCGACAGTACCCGTCAATGTCAGCACCATCAAAATATTTTCCCCTGACTTAATCGTCAATGTGCCCGTGATATCCCGTCCGTCTGCCATTCCGTCTCTCGCCCGGATACGGAGTTTTGCCTGGTTCCATAACTTTCCATATAAAATATCAAAATGCTCTTCAAACACTGGACTAGTATCAATTCCCATAAATGAAGAATTTCCGGTTAAAGACCAATAATCATCAAGCACTACCTCTTCTGATACCAGTTCCGCCGAAAGAGCAGGCAGTTCTTCCTCCCCTATATTAACCAGCAAAATATCATGGACATAATTATAACGGCCATCCAAATACATTTCTCGAATAGAATAAGTTATCCCGTTTTCTACCCTCGTCTTTGCCTCTTTATCTGCCAAACTGTTGACATAAAGCTTTCCTCCCTCTATTCCAGCCGGTACCACCTGAACCCAATAGTTTCTTGAACCTATTCCATTTTCCGCTGAAGCTGTAAATTGTACAACACCTTGGGAATAATCATGATAGCTTTTTCCACTGACCTCTGGACTACTACTATCCTCTGCATATAAATTCAAATCATTAGCGTAAAATTTTAATGCCAGTTTTGTGAGTTTTACATTTCTACCCACAAGAATTGTGATATAACAGCCTTCTGCATATGAATCTTTATTTGTTTCCAGAACACGAGCCTCAATATTTTTTCCGTTTTCATCCACTACACCCAAAAACTGTACTGATGTATTACTACTCAGGGGAGGTTCCTTCATACCTTCTACAGCTTTAACCTTATAATGATAAACCTCTTGATTTTCTGTACTATCTTCACCTACAAAAATAGTAAAATCAACACCTTTACTATAATCCGCCTGAAATCCAAGTTTTGAATTTCCAAACAATTCATCCTTGATATTTACTCCTCCGGCTCTCACAGACTCTTCTATAGATGAATAGTTTCCCACATAAGCAGCTGTTACCTTTGATGCATTATATTTTCCTTCTGTATAGTAGCTCAATTTAAGATAATATACTTCTTCTGCCTTATATCCTTTATACAATGTATAAGTAACTTCATTATACTTATCTCGTTTTCTGTTTTGTTGCCTATCTGTAATATCTATAATATTATTATCTCCTGAAACGGTAAATAGATTACCACTGCTGACATGGTTTTCCGTATTTTTTCTTCCCAGATATAACATAAAAGGCAAACATCCTGTCGGTTGTCCAGTGGTATCAAAGGTTACCATGGTAATCCAAAGATCTTCATATAATTCTATCTGATATCCGGCATCGGTATTATTCATCTCAACGCCAAATATCTTGTCTGTGATATCAGTTCCGGACAACGCCTCTTTAGCGGATGTGAATTTTCCTTCATAGACTTTAAGATCTGCATATTCCATATCAGAAAAACCCGTATTATTAATATCCAGCCCAACATATGCTGTTCGATTTTCCCTTAGCTGATCCGAATGTGCCCATATGTTCAATTCTCTTTCGCAACCATAGCTATCCTGATATTCTACATCATTTCCCAATAATTCAATATTGGTTCTTACTCCTGAACTGTCCTGAGTATAGAGTTCTGCATTAATCCAATTTCTCGAATTCTTTACATATATACAAAAGTTATAACGAAAGTTATCCTTATTCAGTTGATCTGCATCCCCTACTATCATAGCCCAGTCTATATTATGAATATTAAACAATCCATAACTATAACTGGTCTCATAACTTAAATCTATTTTGTCTCCCGGCGAACTGATAGTAAAATTTTCTTCCCCTTGCTTCGTCCATGCTATTTTATCTGTATCCTGCAGAACTTTTTCTCCTGTGAAAATTTTATCTAAAGATACCATTGTCAATTCCGCTGGAGTATAACCTACCAAATCGATATTATATGTCCTTTGATCCAACGGCAACAATGACAACGGACTCACTTCTCCCTGTTCTTCATCCGTAAATTCTTTCTCCTCTGGATAAACCACCACCGTATCTCCGGCTACCTTCAGGCTCATCTGTGTCACCACAGTCCCGTCAAAGCAAGCCGACACATAGAAAGCATGTCCGCCAATCTCCACACAATCATCCGGGGTCATAAACCATTCTCTTACCTTTTTTCCCTCATAAGTAAATTCCACCTCATAAGGAAAGAAAGGATTCATCTCCGGAATATTGATGGTATAGCTTCCATCCTCTTCAAAGAAGGCATCTCCCAGCTCATTGTCAAAAAAATCCTCTCTGCTGACCACCTGGTATACATGATTTCCCGTATTAAACAAGATTCCTTCTTCTGACCGGACGATTGCCTTTTTTGCATTTGCCCCAGTCGCCAAACTGACATCTTTCATCCATAAATCATCATCATCAAGAAGCTCTTCTTCAAAAGGTTCTTCCTCATTTTCTGAACCCTCATCGATTTCGGATAGCCCTTCTTTTTCGGATACGGCTTTCTCATCAGATGGCGTTTCTTTCCGAGATATTTCCCCTCCTTCAGATGCCGTTTCCTTTTCGGACACTTCTCCCTCCTCAGATGCCGTTTCCTTTTCGACTACTTCTTTCTCCTCAGACTCCGTTTCCTCTCTGGATACTCTATCCTCCTCAGATGCCGTTTCTTCTCCAGATATTTCTCCCTCCTCAGATGCCGTTTCTTCTCCGGATATTTCTCTCTCCTCAGATGCCGTTTCTTCCTCGGATACCACATCTTCTTTTGATGTGCCTTCCTCCTCAGACGCTGCCCCTTCTTCCAAATCGTCTCCTCTTACTTCCTCACTTGTCCTTTCTGAATCCTGGCCTGCCACATCATCACTTTCTTCCTGGCCTGCCTTTTTGTTTTCCCCGCCGGACTCCCCAGCCTCCCTTACTTCTGTCACTTCCGGAAGCAATTGCTCTGCTGCCAGGGCTGGCTGTGCCGGAACCATCAACAATGCTGCCAAAATGATGGCCAGCCTTCGTTTGATAGCTTTCATTTACCCACTCTCCTTTCCTTTTTCTTTTGATACCAATCTCTCCGTGGCCTTTCGGCCTCCGGAGGGAATACAAGCGGCATTGCCGCAGATTCCCATCCTCTTCCTAATAAAAGAAATTTATCGCAAAAATTAATATAACTTCCACAAAGCCACCAACGTCCCGGCAAAAATGCAGCATCCAAAGCTGAAATATGACTTCGGTTCCTCCGGACGATAGCGATGAAATTGTCTGGTGTAAATCAGATTCATCAGATATATCCACAGCCGCCTGCCGGCAACACGGCCGTTTTTCCTTACCACCATCAGAACCGCAGCCATCACTCCGCCGATCAGAACAGAAGAAACTATTGTATACCCGCAAAACCGCCACCCGGCTAATGCTCCTACTGCCATATAGAGCTTGATATCGCCGGCTTTCAACATCCCTGACAGCCAAAACAAGATACATGCCATTCCCGGCAGAATCCCCAACAGGCTGCTTTGACAGCCACGGATACCGTAAAAGCATACATGGAAAAGAATCCCGGCAATCATTGCAGATATTGTCAGTTTATTGTAGATTTTATGATGGCGCAGATCCGTGACAGCCCCCCATCCTGCCACCAGAACGGCTGACAGATACCATACAGGAACATGTACTGCCATCTTGTTACTCCTTTCCCGCTATCTCTGCTACGATCGCTGAAACATTGTCTCTGGCGGCTCCCGGCTCCATTAAATGACGCAGATACTCCGCCTTTTCCCTAGCATTCAATTCCGGCTCCCTCAAGACTTTCTCCATCTGTTCTTTTTTCAACGGATGATAAAAACCGTCGCTGCAGATCAAAAAACAATCTCCGGCAAACAGCTTACCGGCATAATAATTGCTTTTAGGAACGGCAAACATTCCCATACACATGGTCAGCTTATTTTTCATAGTAGAATGCTGCGCCTCTTCTTCTGTCATACGATGCTGTCTTACGAGCTGAGCTGCCACCGACTGATCCTGCGTCACCTGATATAAGCTTTGATCCCGCATCAAATAGACACGGCTGTCACCGATATTTTCAATATAATACCGGTCTTCATAAAGCAAAAGAAGAGATAAGGTAGAACCAGAGCGGCAGCTCATTCGATTGTTAAACGCAAGGATACTCTGATTAATATCCCAGATTTCCTGTTCTAAAAGCTCCCGGATATCTTCTTCCCGATCCATGTTTTCCCGGATAATTGCCGGAAATTCTTCTCTCCACCAATACTGGAATTGTTCTGTAATATAACGGCTTATCTTAGCTCCATAAGAAAGTCCTCCCATGCCGTCCGCCACCACAAACAGCGCAGTGTTCCGCCCTTCTGCCTTCCCCCAAAGAGCCAGAATACTGTCCTGGTTTTCCGTTCTGACATCTCCTTTATCGCTGACCATTCCACAGGTATATGTATACATAAACACCTCTGCTCACTGTACTGACAAGTTAGTATACCGCCCAATGTCATTACGTTTATCTCTGAGAATGCTCAGCCATGGAAAAATTAACTTAATGATATTGGATGTACAACCTCACATTAATTCTCTGCGCAGCGGATTGTAAACTCTGCATCTGCCAGCGTGATCCGATCCTTGTCATGGAGCGGATAAGGAATATTACTCTCTATCCGCTGCCGGTTCCCATTAATATAAGTTCCGTTTTTAGAATTAATATCCACTACAAAATACTGATGATCCCGGCAGAAAACCTTGGCATGTACCTTTCCCACTTTCGCATTCTTTACCACAAAATCAACCTGGCTCTCCAGACGTCCGATCACGACTCCCGCCGGGCTGTTTAGCGGAATCTTGATCAGATTATTATTTTCATAATATTCCAGGTACGCCGTTGCGCCGGCCGCTGACATATCCTCCCACAGCTCCGTCTCGCCTCCTAAATCCGTGTCTGCTTCATAAAAATCATCTTTATGCTCCGGTGCCATCCCATAGTATGCTCCGGCTGTTCCCCATCCGGCATTGCCTGAAGACGGTGGGATTGGCTGCTGGACAGCCTGCAGCCCAAACCCGGACGATTGCTGCTGTGATGGAAAGCCTGGCGTGCCCTGCTGCCGGTACTCCGGCAGCGGCGCCGGTGACTGCCGTAATTCCGGCTGCTGTGCGAATGACGGTTGCGGCGGTTCCGCCTGCCGCGCAAATGACGGCTGTGGCGGTTCTGCCTGTGGCGCAGTCCGCAGCACCGGATTCTGCTGTGATGCCGCCTCTGTCATTGGTTTTTTTCCTGGGATCGGTGGTTTTGGACCCGCTGGCTTTCTGTCCTTCCCCTGCTTTTTTCCCTTTTCCGGCTTCTTCTTTCCTTCTGTCTTTTTTCCTTTTCTGTTGACATAGATTTCCCGGTATAAAATCACCTCTGCCAACACGATTACAATCACTACGGCAAGAATATTGTTTACCACGATCTGACCGGCTTCATCCACAAACACCCCGAAAGAAACACAACCTGCCACAATCACCATCACCAGTGCCTGAGGAAGCAAAAACATTTTTTTAGCCTTCTCGGGATCCCATTCGTTCTCCTGGCCTTCGTCATTTTCCCGGATTTCATCTGATTTTTCCGCCTTTTTTCCGGCCTTTCTTTTTGGCTTCTCTTTCGGGACAGATGGCACCTTTACCGATTTTCTGTCCGCCTGCTGCTTCTTTTTCTCCATAGAATCCGCAATATCCTCCGGCGCCTTCTCATCGGAAAATACCGGATAATCCGACTGTTTATGGATCGGCTGCTGAAGCATCGGCTGACTGTTTTGCGCATATTCGTATTCGAAAGCCATCGGTTGCGGCGGTATGGATGCTGCCTTTTGCTGTTCCGTTTTTTCTTTCTGATACGACTTCAGGCTCTTTTCCAGACGGTCAAGCGAAAATGGTTGGCTGTTCAATTCTTTCAGCAAAACCTGAATCAGATTATCATTGGACATCTCCACTTTATCATGCATAATTAGATGCGAAAGCAAGTCTTTCAACCCCCACCGGCTAGCATGCTCTACAGGCAAATAAAGAAATTCCGGTGCACAGGAAGCCGGGTTCACATAAATGTATTCCGGCTCAAGCAAAATCCCTTCCGCCGGAAGGCGATATGCCGATGCATCCCGGATCGCTGTTATCACCCCTTCGATCAGGTTAATTAACTCCTTTCTCTTCAGCTTCCGTTTTTCCAAAACCTGGCTGAGAGGAATCCTCGAGGTAATGTTATAGTAAATCACCATTTCTCCATCCATGAGCTGCCGGGATGCCGCCAGAAGATTCTTAATATTATTTGACAGCAGCATCTCCAGCTGATAATGAACGATATCTGCTGACGGCGGAAAAATGGCCGTCACATAGCTGGAAGCCCCCATCGTCTCATACGATATTCTCAAAGATTCATTCATAATTGAAACCTCCCTTTTTATTATCTGATAGCTTTTAAACCCCTGCTATCATCTGTATCACCATTCCTGCCGCCAAAAACGGCACAAAAGGAAACTCTGTTTTTAAACTTCTTTTTTGCAACAACAGGCAAATACTATATATAAACGATAATCCCATTGCAACAAACAAAACTTGCAAAGTATAGAGCCACCCCGCCGTCATGGCCGTCACCCCTAAAAGCCGGACATCTCCCATACCCATTTTTCCCCCAGACAGCCACACAAAGAGCAGTAGCAACCCTGCAAATACGGCACCTGTCCCAACGGTGTGCAGCAAAATCCCCGGACTTGTACCAAGCGCCCCCCAAAGCATCTGTCCGGCAAAATAGCAGAGCAGGATCCCGTCCGGCACAATCCTTCTTCTTCCATCCACCATCGCCAGTATCCCATAGGTACATAAAAGATCGGCCGATTGCAAGACAAGAAGCGAGCCCCCAGAAAAGCTCCCAATCAGGCCATATAAGAAAAACCAGACTCCGGACAGCAGATATGTCTGTCCTTTCAGGCAAACCTGAGAAAGGGAAGCCTTGTTTCCTTTCCACAAGTCGATGCCATAGACGCTTTTCATTCCTCCTAATATGGATATGGCAATCCATGTCAGAATCTCTCCTGCCCTCATTCTTCACCTGTTCCCGTCAATCAATTTCTCTGGTGACAATCCGGATATCCGGATACCGGGCCTGCACCTCTTTTACCGCCTGATCATACAGTGTCCGATCTATTTTGCGATCTTTGGTCGAAGACGGAATATAAATGATCAGCTCCTGGCTCTTGATATCTTCCCTTTTTAATGTCACCCCGTCATATGTGGTATCCTTAAAATTATCAATCTTACTGCATTCCCGGCTGATTCTTCCTTTGATTCCTGACAATTTCTGATAGCTGGTATCCCGAAGATCAATAGATGCCTCTGCCGTGGCCTTCCCGCTGGCAGAATCATAGGCCGAAAATGCCGGAAAATGATCCGGCAAATTTCTTACCTGCTCTTGCTCCTGGATCATTTCTCCTCGCCGTGTCGGCCCTTCCTCCCACACGCTTTTCTGCTTTTCTTCCTCTTTTTTTCCTCCGCCTTCCCCAAAAACGGAAGAACCGCTCATTCCTCGGATACAGGCACGGTTCGCCAGATTCATTGTCGGCAGAAGTTTCACCGGCATGATCGGATCTATGGTATAGCACACAATCAAATCAATGGTCGCCCCATCCTCAAAAAAGCTGGAGCTGCTAAGGTTCAATCCCTTTACGCCGTCCACCACCCGCAAAGCCCGCAGCCGGGCGTCGGCCCCGTTTCCTTTTGCATCGGCTCCGATATAGCTTTCTATCATCGGACGGGTAACTGTTTCAAAAAGCTGCTGGTTGGCTTCTTTGCCTGCCTGTCCTAGCAGGGCAGCGCCGATATTTTTAAAAATTTCCCGCGGATCCGTTGTCCCATTATATTCCGCAGTGATATTGCCGGAGCTGAATTCTTCATAAAACTGCACCACCTCGCCAATGTCTCCGTTAAACTGCTTGGTTCGCTCACCGGTTGCCCCGGCAATCTGCTGATTCAGCTCATTCAGGCCGGCTACCTGATATAGATAAGAATACATGGACAGTTCTTTCGCGGTCTGGCTGACCGCATGCTGGATTAAACCATATACGTACACAATCCGCATGATATAGAGGATTGTCACAATAATCATCAGGAATATGGAGTAGGAAATACTGGCCTCTATGCTCAATACTCCTTTTTCATCTTTTCTTCTTTTCATATACAAGCTCCCCTAATATCCCTGATAAATCGTGTTGGTATAATGCAGCCGCCCAGTATAGCCCTCTTTTTCATAAGATGCGCCAAACGGCATCACGTTGCCGAAAAGATAGCGGATAGACAGATTGGTGTCTGCATGCAGATAAGTATAAGATTTCGCCATGGTAAAATCCGTTTCCCCGGCCTTTTTCATATTCATCTCGATCAAATCTGCCGATCGCATAATTCGCTTTTCCCGGCCTTTGATCAGCAACAGAATCAATAAGTAATCCTCATAGGAAACAAAAACTCCCGATTTTCCATAGTGATCGATCAGATCTCCTCCCGTTGCCTTGGGAGATATCGTCAGCAAGATATTTTCTGTATTTTTTATCAACGGGATTTTATATCCCCCGGATATCAGATAATCCATCTCAATAATCGTTTCCGCTGTCACCCAGGCCGTCAGAAAAATCCAGAAAAACACCGGTTCCGGAACCGTTCCTAAGCTGGCGGCACAAGCCGCCGCTGCCGCTGCATGGCAGGCAGTATTGATCGAGTCCTTGGCGTACATGACTGCCATGTTATTTGCCATACGTTCGGCAAATATCGTTGCGTAAACAGCTGCTTCATTGGCCGAATCGCTCTGGTTTCCATAAACCAGATACTCTATCTCACTGCGCAAAACGGTACTGCGATCCTTTTTGGGATCAAAGCGCATATCCAATTCCCCATTGGGATGGGCATGACGCCACTCCGGCATATAAAAGCTGTCTTTATCCGAACTTGCCATCCCTTCGGATGAGAATTTTTTTACTCCGGTCAGCCGGGTTTTAAAAGTCCCGAACATATAAGTCAGGCACAAGATATCATCTCTCATGGCCTCCCCCATATCGAGAATCATGCTGTGTTTTCCTTGATTCAATATGTTTTTTGATGCTGTCAGATCATTATTTTTATTATAAAAATTGGTATTATTGCTCTTCCCCGTATCAGAAGAAAACGTTTTTGACGGTCTTGTTCGGTAGACGGCCTCCTCAACGGTTCCTTTTGAAGCCTCTCCCTCCAGTCCGCTTTCCAGATTTCCAGTTTTTCCAGACTGACTTTCGGCAAAACTCTCGTCAATCTCATTGCTGAACGTATTCGTATATCTTCGGGAAGGATCCACCTGATTGCGATCCCAGCTTTTGGTAATGAAATAACTTAGATATTGCTGCAGTGCCGGCTGATATGCCCGGGTTCTTCCTCCTGAGGTGATAACCGAATGAATACTCGTAGTTTTTTGAGTGGAGCTGTTCAGATAGTAATAATAATATTCCGTGATTTCCAACTCCTCCTCTTCGCCGTCTTCCCCCTCTTCCTGTTCCTCTCGCATTTCTTCTATCTCGGAAATATATTTTGTGATCCCCTCATGGATGTCCCCCATAACCTGGTTCAGGTTGGACTGAATCGATGAATCCTGGGCCATCTGGCTGAGCACCGGATCATCAATCAAACGCTGGATCCCTGGCAAATAGTGTGTCTGATAATCCTCAATCGTATTTCTGGCATCCTGAAGCAAATTTGTCACAGATTCATTGCCGGCGGTCTTTCCCTGATTCCGGGATTGAAATTCTTCCAGACGTCCAATTGCCTTTTCCACCTCTGACTTTGCCTGCTTCGCCTGATTTTGTACTGCTTTCGCCTGCCGGCAAGCAAGCTCTGCCGAACTTTTCAATGTGTTCCGGTTGCTCTCATAAGCATTTGACGCCCGTTTCTCCGCCGGAGTCAGTTCCCGGCTTTCATCGTCTTCGTCATCCTCCGTTTCATCAGTATTTTCAATATAGATTTTTTTCATCCTCGCCCTTAAAGAGGCCAGATAATGATCCCGGGCTGTTTTGACTGCTGCCACTCTGGTATTTAATGTATCTATTTCCGTCCGCAGCTTCACAAGCTCCTGATCGGCGGCCGCATTGATTTCATCCACTCCCATTTTGTCTTCCATCACTTCTGTGGTGACTTCGTTTTTCTCCGCCTCCGATTTTAAGTTTCCCAGGCTGTTGAAAATATCCATCCGATCTGCCATCACATACAGCCCACGGAATTTGGCGTACTCCACCATTTGATTTTCCAGTACACTTTGGTTGGCCAGGCTGTACAGCGGTTCCACCGTACAGCCGTCCACCTGAAAATCATAGAGATTTAAAAAGGACTCCTCCATATACGATTTTTGTCCGGTCACAGTGGTTTTCATAATATCCCACAACCGCTCGGAGTACTCGGCGTCACCAGACATTCCATAAGCTAACAGCGTCGCATTGAGGCTTTCCAGATAAATGCTCTTTAGCTTATCGGCGTCACTCTCATTTAAAGCAAACAACCCGAATTCGTCTTTCAAAACCTGATTATAATCTGACAACACACTGCTGGCGGCCAAATCCGTGGCCTCCTGTGTCATTGCCTTAGCGCTGATGATCCGGCTCCCATCGATTAACACCGCCGAAAGCAGCATAGTCGGGATCGTAATTATGATCAAAAACACGGAGATTGCACCTTTTACATTTCTGTTCCTGAAGCTCTTCATACCTTCCCCCGATTATTTTTCATACTCCTATTTCAGTAAATCAGCGACCTTCTGAATCGCTTCTTTTATCCTGCCATATCCTTTTTGAATTGTGCCAAATGCTTCCGTCTGGCTGGCTACATCGACAATAATATCCATATTGCGCACAAAATCCGGCGCGTCCACCACTGCCGACACTGCTGTTGTGTTTACCTCAAAAGGGCTGCTCTGCCCAAACATTTTCGCAATGGCGTCTACCGGTGTATGATAGGTGCTATGGATATTTACTTTGATTCGCTTGGCAATCAGGTAATCCTCCACGGCTGTGTAATTTCCGCCATTCTGATTGTCCGCCTGCAAAATATCCCTTTTCCCCATTCGTTCCGCCACATATCTATTTACAAGAGAGGTATACTCTCCCTTTTTTCCTCCGCCTAAAAAGGGAACATTCCGATAAGGATCCCTTATTTTAAAATCCTCCAAAGTCTTGATTCCCGTGGTCATATCCGACACCCGGGAGCTGTACACTACCGATCCCCGCTCAGATGCCTGCACAGCAAGGCTCTGCAGATTTACCTCCTGATATAAAACCATTCCCATGAATAAAATCAGCAGCAGGGAAAAGAAAATAGCCGGAAATATGATAGTAAGCTCAATCGTCAAATACCCTGCGTTTTTTTCCAAAAGCCTGCAAAAAATATTCCGTATCCACGTTCGAACCCTTCCCATTCTTGTACTCTCTCCTATGTTTTCTCCTCAAATACCCTTGGCCATAACATACAGCGGCAATTGCCAAATAAACCACCAACCATTTCCCTGCCCCACATTCGGACGGTTCCTGTATAGTCCAAAAGCAGACAGAATTTTTGCACGACAGTGCCAGTGTCTTGACCGGGAAATGGCAGATGGCTTATTTTACAATGCCTCTCTGCTCTCAGGAATCAGCCCCCGGCACCAGGATCCTTTACATAATCCGTTTTGAACACATTTTTCATAATGCCCTCGGCAAATTTAAAAATCTGCTCTCGAAACAGCAGGGCAATGCACATCAGCGCCGCAATAATCATGACAAGCTCAACCGTTCCCATGCCATCCTCTTCCTCATAAAACTGCTTTAACATATCCATCTTTTCCACCTCCCTTTTTGTTGTTTTGAAACTTCTTTTGAAACCTACTTATATAAAAGTACCGGCAAACCGGTATTTTTACCAGCACTACATTCCCGATGTCATACTTAAGACTGCCGGCGTCGCCACGATCAGCACAATCCCCAGAAACATGATCATCATCGGAATCAGAATCTTGGTGCTGGCCTGTTCCCCCATGGCTTTTGCCGCATTTTTTCTCATCTCCCAGCATTCCTGTCCCTGCTCTCTTAAAACCGGAACCACCTCGGAACCGCCGCGCTTCAGATTCATCACAATGACCGATACAAACTTGGTCACCTCTTTCACATGGCATCGTCTGGCAAACTCCTCATAAGCAATCGCTTCCGGCCTTCCGGCCTTAATTTCCGCCAGGGCATACCGCATCTCATCATACAAAATATGTTCCCTTTTGTTTTCGTTAATGATTTTTTCCCATGCCTTTGATATTGTCATGCCGGCGTTAACCAGTAAAGTCAGCTTATTTACAAACTCCGGAAACTCCATCTGAATGGCAAGCCGCCGCTTCTCGATCTCCCCCTTCAGGCTGGTATCCACTAAAAATGGCGCTCCTATCCACGCCGCGACTGCCGCCCCGGTAAATAGAATCCCGTCAGAGCTTCCCTGGAACACCTGAATCATGCCGACCACAGAAGCTCCCACTGCCGCTATCAATGCGACGGTCAGCCGGTATCCCTGGTGGATGAACTGATAGAATTCCGCATTCTTCGGCCCCCGGATTTCCAGTATTTTCTGATAGACCTGGTTTTTGTGCCGGGCCAGTGCCGAGCGTAACGACAGAGGAAGCACTTTCTGAAATATCTTCACTTCCCCCATGGCCAGGCCAAGCGGAATAAAATCCTTCAGCCCATACTCTTCTTTGTCCAAATACTCAATATATTCGTCATACTGCCCTTTCGATTTGATATAAAACACGATAAAAGCAAGTACGCAGCCTGCACAGACCACAGACGAAAGAATCATTGCCGCCATACTTATCCCCATCCTTTTCTTCCTTAATGGAACCTCTTATATCATCGAATCCATTCTTCTGTCACACATGAATCTTCATAATCTTCGATCCCACCAGATATGCCACTCCAAAAATGACAATGGCAACAGTCATTGCTATCCGGCCCACAATCTCCGTAAAAACCGGTTCCATGTACTCTCCGGAGGTAACCGTCAAAAACAGCACCATGACAACCGGAAGGACCATCATAAAATTAAATTCATATTTTTTCCCGGATATGGTAGTCTCGATCTCCTGTTTGACCTCTATCTTTTCGCCAATAGTATTGGATGTCGACCGCATAACCTCCATCAAATCGCCGCCGGTACGCTTACAGGTCACAAAAATATCCACAAAGTTGTCAATATCCTCCAGATGCGCACGCTCTGCAAACTGGCCGAACATGTTCTCGATCGTATTGTTCATCCCGATCCCGCGCAGAATGTACTCCATTTCCACCAAAATGTCAGTCTGCGGATCCGGATAGATCACCCGCAAATCCTCAAGGGCGTCCCGGATTCCGGATTCTACCGACTTACCCACCGATAACGCCGACGCCAGGGAATAGAGCATATCCTTAAATTGCAAAGTCAGCTGATTTTTCCGTTTTTCTATGATCTGCCTGGTACGAACCGCCGGCCATTTGAGGGCAAACAGCATTAAAATCGAAGACAATATCTTACTGTGATAAAACACATACCCCACCGCAAACAACACGGCGGCCGCCAGAAGAAGGTTCAGTATTTTTTCCTGTTTTCCCATCACATAGACGTCATAATCGGTCAGTCCGTCCTCCCGTTCTGTCATCTTCAGCTTTTCCCGCTTTTTTCCCAACATAGCTTCCCCTCCTGCTTTTCACCGTTCACATGCCATCAGCGCGCCATACCTGCCTACACCTGATCCGGCAAGCCGGCATTCCGAAATTTCTCTGTATGTACCATAGCATGCTCCGTCCGGGTCAGTTGTCCGATTACTCTCCCGTTCTCATCCTCCCCTCTCTCCACAAATCGATAAAGAGGATTCATCTGGAACTTACCGTCCTCGTATCCCACCATCTCGGTAATCTCAATCGTCCGGCGAGACTTATCCCGCAGTCTGGACAACTGGATAATGATATCAATTGCCGAAGCAATCTGCTGCCGGATCGCCTCAATCGGAATATTGTTTCCGGACACCACCATCGTCTCTAACCGGCTCAGCATATCCTTGGTTGAATTGGCATGCCCGGTAGACAAAGATCCGTCATGTCCGGTATTCATCGCCTGTAGCATATCCAGCGCCTCCGCACCTCGCACCTCGCCCACCACGATCCGTTCCGGCCTCATACGCAGAGAAGAGCGAATCAAATCCCGGATCGTCACCTCTCCCTTGCCCTCCATATTGGCATTTCTCGTCTCCAGGCGCACTAAATTGTCCACACCCTTGATCTGAAGCTCTGCCGAGTCCTCAATCGTAATCACCCGTTCGTCTCTCGGTATAAAATTGGATATCGCATTTAAAAAAGTCGTCTTGCCGGACCCGGTTCCGCCACTGATAAAAATATTGTATTTTGCCTTTACCATACGTTCCAGCAGCTCTGCCACCTCCGGGGTAATCGAGCCATAGGCGATCAGCTTCTTGACTGTCATCGGATCCTCCGGAAACTTCCGGATCGTCACCGTCGGGCCGTCCAGGGCAATCGGGGGGAGCACCACGTTTACCCGTGACCCATCCAAAAGGCGGGCATCCACAATCGGATTTGCCTCATTGACTGTCCGGTTGACTTTTGATACAATATTTAAAATTACATTTTCCAGCTTCTCATTGGTTTCAAAACTGACATGCTTCTGATACAGGCGTCCCGCCTGCTCGACAAATACATGGTGAGGCCCATTGATCATAATTTCCGTGATAGTCGGATCATCAACCAGTGGCTGCAGCACATCCAGCCCTCTCATGGAATTAAAAACGCCTTCCATCACTTCTCTCTTTTCTGTGAGAGACAGATACTGCCTTCGGGATTCTTCCATGACAATGTTGGCAATTACTTCCCGGATCTCGTCATCTTCCACATTCCTTGTCAGATCCAGGCGATCCGATACCATTTCCCGAATCTTTTTTATGTACTCCTGCATATTTTCAATCATTGATTTCCCTTCCTGTCACCACCTGAAGTATTGGCCTCATGAATTGCCAAGTTGCATCCCCGGCATGCAGAATACTGCTTCTTTTGGCTAAAACAGCAGTGAGCGGAATGCTGGCGCAACAAGGCATTCTGCTGCAAAGCTCATTAAAAAACGGTTCGTTCCCCCATCCTGCTGCCCCTGCTTTATTTAAAATCATTTTCATTTTTTGAAAAAGCCCGTCATAAGAATCATGCAGCCTGCTTTCTCCCAAAAGCCGCTGCCACTTCGCCATATTGTCTTCTTCCAAAATAACCGGCACCAATATGGTATCCGCCTCCTTTAATATCACCTTGGTCCTTTCTGTAAAACCAGAAGCCTGATCCACAATCACAAGATCATAAATAGCCAGCTCTGCCGTCGCCCGAAGCAGCTTCTGCAAATCTTTGCCAGTGATTTCTTCATACTCAGAGATACTTTCCACCCCGGATACATAATAAAATCCGGCCGTTTCCTCCATACCAGCACTCGCTTTCAATTTAATTCCTGCATTCATGCCCTTTGTTTTTAAAGCAAGAAATACATCCGAAAGAGTCCCCTCCGTTTTACCTAAAACATCGTCTGTGGAATCAATTTCCTCCAGATTCAGATACAGCACACGCATTCCTGCCCTGGCACCTGCCGTCGCCAGCGCCAAAGCCAAAGCCGTCTTGCCGGTTCCTCCCGCCGGATTAAAAAAAGCAGCAATCTTCGTGTCATTATCTCCCTTAACCGTTTCCAATGTACCTTTTTCTTCTGCATATTTGAGCAAAATAGCATCTGACAAATTTTCCATCTTCTGATACTTCTTTATCACTTCAAACCCATCGATTCCAGACATGCTCACGGACATGGCAATCCTTGTCACATCCGGCGTAAGCCCTTTTAACCGTTCCCCAGCGAGCATTTCGTCAACCACCAAAATATCAACAGCATTCCCCTGTTCCAGATACTGATACATTTTCTCCTTCTTGGTAAACGTAACCAATTCCAGTTGGGGAACCCTCTCCATAAAAAAATACGCAAGCTCTTTCATGTACCGCTCATCACAATCCGCAAGTATCATCTTCTTTTTCATCATACCGCCTCCCCCAATCCAACATAACATTTTAAAAATTATATCACTTTCTAAATAGAAAGTAAATGAATTTCTAATTAGAAACTACCTTTCCAAAACTTTCCTTATAATAAAACTACATTCTGCCAACTATAATGGCAGAAAGTATTTTACTTCTTTATTTGACAACTAATATCATATTCCTTTTCCATCTACAATAAAACTATTGTAACCTGTAATTTCCGAAAATATTGCATCAGAAATGGAGTGATTGATTATCAGATGAATATTATGGAACGTATTGATGAACTTTGTAAAAAACGCAATATAAGCAAATACCGCCTTTCTCAGATTACAGGAATTTCCCAGTCTGCATTTTCTAAAATGGCACGTCAGCAGTCCTCCCTATCCTTAGAAACGATTCAGCGTATTTGCGACGCTCTCGGCATCTCTTTGGCACAATTTTTTTCGGAATCAGAGAATTATCCGGATCTGACCCTTCAGCAAGTGCAACTTCTTGATTTCTGGAGTCTGTTAGACGAAAAAAAGAGAGCCTATGCTCTCTTGATGATTGAAAAACTGACGGATATATGATTATGGCAGTCTGTCCGCAGCCTCTAAAAGATTATCTTTGAAAATCTCTTTGTCAGCTGCAGCCGCCGGTCATCTCACCAGCGCCTGCAGCTGCTCCAGCAGCGCACCTCCCCCCACCTGGATATTCCCGACCTGGGCACAGATCCTCTCCAGGCATTCCATCTCCTTAAGCTTATACAGCGTCTGGTTCTCATCCATCAGCTTCGCCGTATTGAGCAACGACCGGGTGGAAGCCACCTCCTCTCTCCTGGTAATCACATTGGCCTGGGCCTTCTTCTCTGCCACCAGCACCGTATTCATGATATCCCGAATCTCTCCCGGCAGGATAATGTCCTTGATCCCGGCGCTGCGAAACTCGATGCAGTAATCTCCCTCCACCTCCTTCAGACGTTTGAAAATAAACTGAGAGATCTCATCCTTCTGCTGCAAAAGCTCATCCAAGCGGTATTTTCCGATATACTCCCGGATCACCAGCTGTACGCAGGCATACACCTGATTCTCCAGATTCTTGATCGTCTCGATCATGGTTCTTGGCTCCACTACCTTGTATGTACACATCAAATTGATCCGCACCCCGATCCGATCTGCTGTCAGGATCTCCTGCCCGGAAATCTCCAGCGGCTTTACCTTCAAATCCACAATCCTGCACAACACATCCCTGGAATACACCCAGTAATAGTAGGTCCCTGTCCCTAACTCTTTTACCACCTGGTTATCATAATACAGGATTCCCAATTCTCCCGGCTGTATCTCAATCTTTTTGTAGTATTTTAAAGGAATCCGCACCAGATAAGCTTTATTAACCTTATTTGCCGCCTCCGGCTCCCTCATATCCAAAAGCTCCACGCTGTAATGGTTCCACACATTCCAGTACAGATACTCCGCCTCCGGAAGAATCTGAGCCACTACTCCGTTCTCCTTTAAGATCCCGACATGGCCTTCCGGAACCATGACAGAGAGCACCTTCTCACCAAATGCCGGATCCTGCTTTAACAAAATTTCCTTTGGCACCTTGTTAAACATCACGGCGCCCTCCATATCCTCAACTGCCACTTCATAGCCCAAAGCCTTCATATAATAATAAGTTCCGCTGGCAAGCGTCCTTAAAAAGCATCCGTTCTTTAACAAAAACCCACATTGTTTTTGATTGATCTGAACTTTCATATTCTTCCCTCCTTCTGACTTTTCGTTCTTTGCTCATTGATGATTCCAACCTGGAATCCACCACAGAAAGCTCTGCGGACCATCCGCTCCGGCAAAATCATTACAATATCCGGCTTCCTGTCTGTAAAAAGCATTTTATTTTCTGTCCGCCGTATGCCGGGACATAACGATTGACGTAAAATTTTTATGCTTCCTCTTCCCGGACATGGGACATTGTCTGATTCTAACGGTTTTGGCGGCACAGGCAGGCTCTCTGCCGCATCGTTTTCCTGTAATTTCCTTCGGAAATCCAGGTATGCTGGTGAATTCCATGTCTTCCTCTTCTTAAGAGACACGTGACAGGTGTCGTTTGATCGCTTTTACCACTAAGCAACGGTTTTCACCGGCGGGATTCGAACCCGCGTAAATCAAGTCTTTTGACAAGCCTCAGTCCCTGACTGAGCGTCTCTTTCACGCTTCCGGCGGCATACCGTACTGCATCGCAAACGGTACCGTCTGGCCTGGATGCCACAACTGTAAGCCGGAACCATCACCCTTTCGGTAGCATTATCCTACCACAAGAGGAAAAAATGATCATTTCAAAAATACTGCGAAGTTTTATGTTGTTTTTAGAACCGCTTTTTTGTATACTGAAATCAAGGAGGAAGCCATCCATGTCCGAATACAACGAACTCATCCGGCAATTTGATAAAATACGCTCCTATGTCCGTGATTTCTACATCTACGGCTTCAAAACCCGCGACGATTTCCAAGAAAAAAGCGGCCGGACCTATGACAATCACCGCCGCCGCATGGAAAGCTGGTTCTCCGACTACATACGCACCGGCCAGAACGGTCACAAAAAGTCGGTCTTCCTCACCCTGGATTCCAGCCGCATGGCCGTCAACCCTCTGTATCAGGCCTGGAAATCACACACCTTCACTAACAATGACATCTCCCTGCGTTTTTTCCTGTCCGACCTCCTCGCCGACGGCCAGCCCCGCAGTTTAGAAACTATTACCGACGAAATTCAGGAATATTACCACTGTCTGTTTGACTCCCAGACCATCCGCCGGAAGCTGGCCTTTTATGAGAAAGAAGGGCTGATCCTCCGAAAAAAGGAGGGAAAGCAATACCTTTATCGCGGTATATCTCCCCTCCCTCATACGCATCCCAACCTTTTTCCGGCTCTCTGGCTCGCCGTGAGCTTTTTCCAGGGTGCTGCACCGTTTGGCTTCATTGGCAGTACTATTCTGGATTTCTGGCATAAAAAAAATGATTTCTTCCGCTTCCGCAGCGATTATCTGATTCACACCCTGGAGGATGAGATTCTTCTTCCTATTTTATATGCCATAGAACAGAAATATCAAATTCGCCTTACCGTCAAAAGCACCAAGAATCACCACATGAGCACTCTGGCTGTCACCCCTTTAAAAATCCTCACCAGCACCCAGACAGGCCGGAGATACCTCTGCGCCTGGCAGGAAAACTCCCGCCGCCTGGCCACCTTCCGCCTTGACTCCATCCAAAACGTCGAGCGGCTCCAACCGGACATACTCTATGACAAACACATAGAATTATTTCAGCGCATCCTCCCTCTCGTCTGGGGAGTATCCTTTGGCAGCTTTCCCGGAACCGGCTCGGAAACTGTCACCATGGAAATCATTCTCGATGAAGAGGAAGAAACCTTCATTCTTACCCGCTTAGAACGGGAGGGGCGGGGCGACTCTTTAAAACAGCTAAAGCCTGGTCTGTATCAATATACCCGGCTTTGCGCCGACGCTGCAGAACTCCTGCCCTGGGCTAAAAGCTTTACCGGAAGAATCCGTTCTTTCCGCTGTTCCAATCCTGCCATAGAAAAAAGGTTCTGGGATGATATGCAAAAAATGCAGGAGTATTATTTCACTACAGGAGAAGTCTTTCAACATGAACAGCCCTGAATTTTCTTTGTTTTCCGAACTGTATACCTGTTATTACCAAGTGGTTGGCAGGATTCTTCATGAAGCCTCCCGCCACCCTCTTACCCGCCGCCAGATGGAAATGCTGGCCCGTCAATACGGCTATGACGAAAGTGTTCTTTCCATCGTTCCCCGGCTCGTCGAGGGAACATGGCCCTTTTTCCGGCAAGATGACACCTCTGCTGCCTATGTCACGGTTCTCAGGCATCCCCCCTTTCCTCAGCCTCTCACCAGGCTGCAGCAATCCTGGCTGAAGGCTTTGATGTCCGACTCCCGGTTCCGGCTGTTTTTTACGGACTCCCAGCTGGCGGAGCTGACGGAAATGCTCTCTGATGTCACACCTCTTTTTTGTACATCAGATTTTTTCCTCTTTGACCAATACGGAGATCCTGACCCGTTCTCCTTAGTCATGTACCAGCAGCACTTCCGGCTCCTTTTAAACGCCATCTGCGATCGACGCTTTTTATCCATATCCTATCTTTCTCAAAAAGGAAAGCTTCTCTCACACACGTGGCTGCCATGCCGTCTGGAATACGGGCAGCGGGACGGCAAATTTCGCCTCTATGCCATGACCTTTGGCAAAACCGGCAGAAAACGGATCGATGTATTAAACGTAGCCCGGATCCTGTCTGTCAAAAATACCGGCAGACACTATCCTGCCGGTATTGATGTCGATTGTTTCCTGGATCATGCTCTGTGTAAAAAGCCGCTTGTGCTGGAAATTACCACCGAGCGGAATGCTCTGGAGCGGGCTCTTCTGCACTTCTCCTGCTATCAGAAAAGGGTAGAACGGCTAAAAGAGAAAGATACCTATCGCTGCACCATCTACTACGACAAGCGCTGGGAGACCGAGCTTTTGATCCAGGTGCTCTCCTTTGGGCCGGTGATAAAGGTCCTTGGGCCGGAAGACTTTCAAAAACAGATACAAAAACGAGTCCGGAACCAGGCGCTTCTCCAGCAAACAACAGAAGGGAGTTCCTTATGATAAAAGCTGTATTTTTTGACATTGACGGAACCCTGAGAGATTTCACGGAAAAGGGTATCCGCCCCGGAACCCGTCTGGCCATTCGTCTGGCCAGGGAACATGGGCTTCGCTGCCTGATTGCCACCGGAAGACATCTTTTGGAAATCGAGGAAGAGAACCTTCTCGACGGACTCGCATTTGACGGCTATATCCTGTTAAACGGCAGTCTCTGTCTGGATGATCACTTATCCCTTCTCTATGAAAACCCTATTCCGGTATCCCAGATACAAGCCATGCTTGCCTTCCAGCGCGAGCTCGGCTTTTCCCTGCTTTTTATGGAAAAAAACGCTTTGTATGTCAGCCATATCACCGCTCAGCTGGCAAAGCTGCAGGCCCAGATCGGCACGGCAATTCCTCCTGTGGAACCTCGCATGGAGCGAGGACTTACAAACCCGGTTTACCAGATGAGCCCCTTTTCCGACGAGCTAACTTCGGATGTCCTCGCTGCCCGGCTTCCGCTGTGCGACATTACCCGCTGGCACGACGGCGGCGCTTTTGACATCACACCAAAAGGCGGTTCCAAAAAACTGGGAATCCAAAAAGTAATGGAACACTACGGATATTCCCGGGACGAAATCGCCGCCGTCGGAGACGGATATAATGATATTCCCATGATTCGCTACGCCGGCATCGGCATTGCCATGGGAAACGGCAATGAACAGGTAAAGGCGGCGGCCGACTATGTCACAGATTCCATTGAACAGGACGGCCTTTTACATGCCGTGGAATATTTATTACATCTCACTATATCCGGATAGCCGCCTCAAATGCCTCTCTGGTAGCCTCCAGGGCACGGCGGGCATGAACGGCGTCTCCAATCACGTATACTTCACGGCAAACTGCCTTTGCCGCCTGGCTGAGCGGGTCATAGCCCTGGTATCCCAGAGCAAGGATCACTGTGTCAAATCCCCGCAGACTTTCGCTTTTCCCGTCCTGCCAGGTATAATCCACCCCATCCTGATAGAAACGGGTGACCTTTGCCCCAGTAATACACCGGGTATGATGCTCCTCTAAGCCTCTAAGGACAAATTTGCGATGCTCAGCGATCATGTCGGATCCTATGGAATCCTTAAGCTCCACAATTACCGTCTCATGCAGCAGCTCTCCCAGAAAATCCGCCGTTTCGCAGCCTACCATGCCGCCGCCGATGATCAGTACTCTCCGGCCGCAGGCCGCCTTCCCCTCCAGCACATCGCCGGCCGTCACTGCACCGCTATCCTGGATTCCCGGGATGGACGGAAGCAAAGGCTTTGCTCCTGTCGCCAGAATCATGGCATCCGCCGGTATATCTTTCAGTCTCTCTTCCGTAATCTTCGTATGATAGTGAATCTGCACTCCGGCCTTCTCGCATTGTACGATAAAGCTTCTTACCATTCCGGTGATATCTCCCTTCCCCGGCGGGTAAGCCGCCAGCCTCATATTGCCGCCCAGTTTGTCAGAGGCTTCATATAGATTTACCTGATGTCCCCGCAATGCACAGATCCTTGCCGCCATCAGGCCGCCCACACCGCCGCCGATCACAGCGACTTTTTTCGGTTTTTCCGCCGGAATCAATTCTGACTCCCGGCCAATCAGCGGATTTGCCAGGCAGGTGATCGGCTTTCCCTGATACATATTGGCAACACACCCCTGCAGGCAGGCAATACACGGCGTGACTTCCTCCATCCTGCCCTCCCGGATTTTGTTCACCAGCTCCGGATCGGCTATGCTCTGGCGGCCGTATACGATCAGATCAGCTCTGCCCTCCCGGATAAGAAGTTCCGGATAATAGGGATCGGTAAAGCGGCCCACAATCATCACCGGAATCTTTACCGCCCGCTTGATTTCCGTCACATAATCTGCATTAAAACCGCCATGAATACAGGTCGGCGCCCACATATACTCATCCTTGATATGTACTGCCCGGGAGACATGAAGGCCGTCCACTCCGATCGCCTCCAGATAAGCGGCGACAGCAGCCGAATCCTGAACCGTCAGTCCGCCAGGCATCTCATCCTGACAGTTGATCCGGCACAGGACGGCCATACCGTCTGCTTTCTTTCGAATATTCTCAACAATCAGCCTGACAATACGAAGCCGGTTCTCAAAGCTTCCTCCAAATTCATCCACCCGCTTGTTCGTCCGCGGAGAGAGAAAGCTGCTGATCAGATAGCCATGAGCACAATGGACTTCCACGGCGTCGATCCCGGCTTTTTTCGCCCGCAGCGCCGCGTCCCCGTATCGTTCAATCAGGCTATAGATTTCTTCTGTGGTCATTTCCAATGGAATATCCCGGCCACAGGCGGCGGGAATCGCACTTGCCGACTTCAACGGCGCACCGGCTGCCCTGGCATTCCCCTCCGGCCCGGCGTGCTGAAGCTGTACGGAAATCTTTGTTCCGCATTCATGGCATGCCTCTGCCACCGCCGCAAAGCTGGGGATCACAGAGTCTTCAAACAGGCAGGACTTCCGCAACCCGCCCTTTGCCGCCGGATCCACTACCGTCGCCTCAATCGTGATCAACCCGAAGCCACCCTTTGCCCGGGCCGCATAATAAGCTCTCGATTTCTCACTCAAAGAACCATCCGTATTTGCCAGATTGTTCGCCATAGGCGGCATGACAAACCGGTTTTTCACGGTCATGGGGCCAATCGAAATCGGTTGAAATAATGTTTTGCATTCCATAATACCTTCTCCTTTTTTCCTTTGGTAATATATCTGTCACTACTCAATCATTATACAACAAATACCCGCAGCGGACAAGGGAACACACGGTTCAGCGGCTGTGTTCATGATAACCGGTCCGTCCACCGAAATCACTAACCTGGGAGCCTTAAAAATCATCCTCCATTCTGACCGGATGGCTGACCAATCTGCTGTGCCACTTATGAAAAGACAACGCGAAAAATCTCCTCAAAAAATAAAAAAACTATAGCAATTTCTGTCAAACTTTAGTAAAATCCCAAGTAAAGCCTTTTGCAGAAACTCATTTATCACAGGGAAGCACTTTCTTCCCGTACACAATTCACAGGTGGGCAAGCATGAATATTTTCAACATTATAACCCTTTTCGGCGGACTGGCCATGTTCCTTTACGGTATGCGCATGATGGGAGACGGCCTGAAGGCCAGCTCCTCCGGCACTTTAAAAAAAGCGATGGAACGGATTACCGGCACTCCTTTAAAGGCATTTCTTTTAGGACTCATTGTCACTGCGGTGATCCAGTCCTCCACGGCAACCATTGTCCTTACCTCTGGTCTGGTAGGCGCTGGTATCATCTCTCTGCATCAGTCTCTGGGAATTATTATCGGGGCCAATGTAGGCACCACCGTCACCGGGCAAATCATCCGGCTTCTGGATATCAACTCTTCCGGGACCTGGTTCTTGCAGCTTTTAAAACCATCCACCTTAGCGCCCATGGCCTTGATCATCGGCATTATCATCATCATGGGGGTAAAATCCCGTGATTCCAACAAAGTAGGGCATATCATCATTGGCTTCGGTATCTTGTTTTCCGGACTCATGAATATGGCTGATGCCGTCAGCGTCCTTTCTGACAGCGGCATTGTGGAACAGCTTTTCTCCCGTCTGGGAGCGAATCCCCTGCTGGCTTACCTCTCCGGGGCAAGCGTTGCCTTTGTACTTCAAAGTTCCTCTGCAACGGTCGGTATTTTACAGGCGTTTTCTACCTCCGGCCAGCTGACCTTCGGGGAGATATATGCGGTGCTGGTAGGTATCTACCTGGGCGACTGTGTGACCACAGCCATTGTCTGCAATATCGGCGCAAAGCCGGAAGCCAAACGGGTCGGTGTGGTAAACATTTTATTTAATCTGTGCAAATCCGTCCTTACCCTGACCGTAGTGGTTATTCTCCACCGGCTTCATCTGTTGGACGGTATCTGGGACCAGGCCATTTACTCCGGAGGGATTGCCAATGCCAATACCATCTTCAATCTGTCCTGTGCCGTTCTTTTGCTCCCGTTTGTAGGGATCTATGAGAAAATTAGTCACCGGCTGGTAAAAGACGAACCTGTGGCTGCCGGAAAGTATGACGAAATGCTGGACGCCCTAAACCCGGTATTTATCAGCACGCCTGCCGTGGCCTTCGGACGTTGCTATGATATCCTTCTGGTAATGTTTCAGCTGGCAAAGACCAATATCAGCCGTGCCTTTGACATGTTTCATCAATACGACCCGGAAATCATGAAGCTGCTCGAAGAAGATGAGAATTATATTGACAATATGACAGACCATGTCAGCAATTATCTGGTTCAGATATCTGCTACCATTACCTCCCACTATCACGTGGAGATCATGAATTATTACTTTTCTGCTATCACAGAGTTTGAACGCCTGGGTGATCATGCTTTGAACATTGCGGAGATTGCCGCAACGCTCAATGAAAAGGAAAGCTCCTTTTCCAAGGATGCCTTGTCCGAGCTCAGTGTGCTGTGGCAGCTTTTAGATGTGGTTTTAAACCATACCGCTGAGGCATTCCGGAAGCAAAATCTGGCAGAAGCCCGACAAATCGAACCTTTAGAACAAGTAGTGGATGATATGGTGAGCCTGTTAAAAGACCACCACCTGAAACGGCTGCGAGATGGTGAATGTGGCGTCTTCAATGGCTCCGAGTTTTTCAATCTGCTCTCCGAAGCCGAACGAATCTCGGATGTTTGTTCCAATATAGGCGTGGCAACCGTGGCAAGAGCCACCCCTGGAATCAACCATCAGGTACATAATTATATCTCCATGCTGCATTCCGGACGAGATGAAGAGTTTAATGAGGTATATCAGAAAGCACATGATGAATATATCCGGATTCTACAGGATGGAAAATTTGCCATGCACCAAAAATCAGATAAAAAATAATATATTTTTGTTTGTGATATGTAACTATCTTAATTAAAATAAAAAGGGAATGCTGGCAGGCTTTTCTGTTTTGGCATTCTCTTTTTTTATTAAAAAAATAATATATTTTTTACAAATGATAAGAGTAATTATCATATTTTTACAATTTCGACAATTTTTGTCGAACCAATAAGGTTGTCTTCTACAATTCTTCACTTTAAGATATTTTATAGAACATTTTCTAGTAGGAGATAAAAAATGTATGAAATTGAAGAAATCAAAAGTGTACTGCGCAGACTTGGTGTCAAAACATCAAATCAAGGTTACCATTTCACGGCTTACGGAATTTTACTAGTGTTAAAAAACAAAGATTATCTGTCCTTTATCACAAAATCTCTCTATATTGATATCGCAATTGAATTTCACACCTCCTGGAAATGCGTGGAACGTAATATCCGAACCATTGTTGACTCAGTTTGGAAAACAGATAATATCGAACTTTTGATAGAAATATGTAATGGTACTCATACAACACGACCAACCAATAAAGAATTTTTCGAGCTAATGTATCATTACTTTGAAAAATTGGCTTCAGAAAAAAAGTCCGGCAATGAAATAAATCCATCTGACTGCTGTTCTAAAACGGGTCTTCATTGTCAACAATTAGAACTTTTAGGAGAGAAACTTCTGTCCCTGCAAGAGGAAAACCGCCATCTGAATGATACAATCGCCTGGATGCATGACATGATATGGGAATTGTTAAAGACAAATAAATAGATTTTAGATAATATTTCTTTTTAACAAACATACCCGATCCTTCCTCTCTGTCCGGGAAAAATACGCCTCCCTTCCATAAGTCTCTCTGATCGGGTATGTTTCTGAATCTTAACGAATATCTCTCAATTTGAAGGAACGCATCAAATCCTTAAGCAAATTGGCCTGAGACGACAGCTCCTCACTGGCAGCAGCGCATTGCTCGCTGGTGGCAGAATTGGTCTGAACCACAGAAGATATCTGATCAATCCCATCGGTAACCTGAGAAAGCGCTGCTGTCTGCTTCTCCACAGCCTCCACCACGATCGCCATCTGCGTAGTCACATGTCCTGCACTCTGGCTGGTCTGATCCAAAGCTTCCGTCACTTTATTCACAATATGCCCACCCTCGGTAACAGCAGTAATCGAGCTTTCGATCAGCTTCTTGGTAGCTTTAGCCGCTTCATCCGATTTGGACGCTAAATTACTTACTTCATCGGCCACCACAGCAAAACCCTTGCCAGCAGAACCTGCCCGGGCCGCCTCCACAGCCGCATTCAATGCCAGAATATTGATCTGGAAAGCAATATCCTCAATAGTGGCAATAATCGTACCAATTTTCTTCGAAGAACCGGAAATATTTTCCATGGCTTCGTTCAGCTCCTTGACAAAGCCTATGCTGACTCCCAGATGGGACCCCGCCTGATTAACATATTCACCTGCTTCCTCAGCCGCCATAGAAGTCTGCTTGGCATTCTTGGAGATATCCATCATCGTTGCGGAAATCTCCTCGATGGAACTGGCCTGCTCAGTAGCTCCCTGAGCCAGCGCCTGTGCACTGCTGGATACCTGATCTGCTCCGGAAGAAACCTGTCCGGCACTGCTGGTAATCTGGCCCATAGCATTGTTAAACGCTGCCTGGATGCCATCCAGAGATCTTTTGATAGACTGGAAATCACCCATATAATCCTGACGCGTACTCTGAGTCAGGTCGCCATTCGCCATGGAACCCAGCACACTGGAAATCTCACCGATATAAGACCGCAGCCGGTGAATGGTATCCTCAAACATCTCTCCCAGCATACCGACCTCATCATTAGATGAAACATTAATCCGAATCTCCTCATTACCGGCCAGGCCCAGCTCACCCTTCTCCAACTGTCCGGCTATCCGGGTAATCTCGCCCAGAGGATCCGAAACCCGCTTTTTTAAATAAGCTGTCAGGAGTATCGTACCGAGAACAATGGTAATAAAGCTTGCCATAACAGCCAATGCAACGACGATAACCACCTCCTGCCTGGCCTCTGTCCTGGAAATCCCGGCAAAAATCAGTCCATTGATCTTTCCGTCAGTTCCCTTTGTGGGCACATAGGAACACAGATAGCTCTCCCCATGGATGCTTGACTCTCCCACATAAGACTTCCCCTGCTGAAGCACAATCGTACTCAGATCAGACGACAGCTTAGTCCCCACTACCCGCTGGCCGTTTTGGGTCACCGTGCTGTACGCCCGGGTATCCCCCTCAAAAATAGTGAATTCGCAGCCCATACGACTTTTCAGGCCATCCAGCAGCTGATTCATATCCTCATCGCCAGCCGCCTGATCCAGCAAATAGGACAGCATATTTGTACCGTTTGTACAGCGGACCTTTTGCATCTTTGTAATCAGAGAATTGTACATAAAAATACAGACAAGCATCACCAGCAGGACAGAAATTACCTGCAAGACTATCACAACGCCTCCGATTTTCATCCCGATTTTTTTGTACTTTCCCTTTTTTTCATTCTTAGAGATATGGTTTCCTGCCATTCTTATTCCCCCTTGTTTTCCAAAATAATAGTCATAATATAGGATTTTCCGTTTTTATATTGTAACATAGATTCATGACTTAGGAAAGACCATTTTCCCTTTCTGTAATTTTATATGCTTCCAATTTATTCCTTTTCATTCATGCCCATAAAAAAGGCACGCTTTCATTCCACGTGCCTTTTCCGTTTCTGCTTTTTATTATAAATTCCTTAAGTTACCCTACCGCCGCAAAGCCCGCTCCACCAAATCCGCAAACAGCCGGTTCATCACCGGAGCCGAGTCCACCAGATCCTCCGGATGCCACTGTACCCCCATGATCAGGCCCTCCTCGTCCTCGATTCCTTCTACCGTGCCGTCACAGGCCCGGGCCGAGATCTTCAATCCCTTCCCCAGCTTTTTCACTGCCTGGTGGTGCATAGAATTGGTCTTTAGTTTTCCGGCGCCAAAAAGCCCCGCCAGCCGGGTTCCTTCCACCACTTCCACATGGTGAGTCAGATAAGTCCGGTTAAACCTCTGCAAATGCTGAATCAGCTCCCCTCCCTGGAGAGATAAATCCTGATACAGGCTTCCGCCCATCAATACATTCAGCGTCTGGTGACCTTTGCAGATTCCCAGCATGGGAATCTTATTCTCCAGAGCATATCTCCCCACCTTCAGCCAGGCATCATCGATCTCCGGACGGAAAGTCCCAATCACTGGCAGCGGCTCCTCGTCGTAGTACCAGGGCGTCACATCGTCTCCGCCAGGAATCAGAATCCCGTCGCAAAAGGATACCGCCGCTTCCACATCCTCTGCAGCCATGGCCGCCGGAATTAGCACCGGCACCCCGCCGTTCATCTGAATCGCCCGTACATTGGTGCTTCCTGTAAATACATGTTCTCCACTGATATACAGTCCCGGATCTGTACTCCTGGTAAGGCCCAGGATGCCTATCACAGGTTTTCTCCGATTTGTCATCTTTTTTACCCCTCCAGTATATCCTGCCGGCAAATATGCCGCAACCGCTCCTCGTCCAGCTTACGAATCACCTGCACTGCCAGGCCGGCCGCTGCCTCCAGATCCTGTTTCGCACAGAAATTATAATGCGTGTGCACATAACGGCTGGGCACTCCCAGCACCAGCACCGGAACCGCCTTTCCGGTCAGGCTAATCTTCCCCGCATTGGTGCTGCCGCCCCTCCGCACCGTCTCCTGATAGGGAATGCCACACGTTTTTGCCAGCTCCATCGCATATTCCATAAATGCCGGGTTAGAGACGTAGCTCTTGTCCAACCGCCGGATCTGCACCCCGCTCTTCATCCGTCCCTGCGCCAGCGCCGCGCTGAAATAGAAATCATCCGAGGGTGATCCTTCAAACACAATGGCCAAATCCGGCTTCACCACCTGGGCCGTCACCGTGGCGCCCCGCATGCCCACCTCCTCCTGAGCCGCAAAAGCCCCGACCACCTGAACGGCCAGATGTTCCCGCTCCGCATACAGTGTCTTCATGGTATCTACAATACAGGCACATCCCGCCCGGTTGTCAAACGCCTTGCCAAAACAGACTCCGTGCTCCTCATCATAAGAAAAGCTTACCTCCGGCATCATCGGATCCCCAATGGAAACTCCAAAGTCTTCCTCCACCTCTCTCCTGCTGACTGCTCCGATATCAACATAAATCTTCTCAATATCCAGCTCCTGAGAAGCCCTCTCCTTATCATTCATAAAATGGACCGGCTTTGAAGTGATGATCCCTCTCACCATTTTCCCGCTCCTGGTCCGGATCATCACTGTGTGAGCCGGCACATTTGTGAGCACAAAGCCCCCCAGCATCACAATCCCCAAAACTCCGTTTTCATGAATGGCCTGCACCATAAATCCACACTCATCCGTATGAGCATCGAGCTGAATCACCGGTTTTTTCCTGTCCGCCCCTGGCATCCTCACATAAAGATTGTTCATCGCATCATTTTCCACCTCAAACTCCCGGCAATACCCGGCAATCGTGCGAATCACATCCTCCTCAAATCCACTCGGCCCAAACGCATCGGAAATCCGGCCAAACATCTGCATATCCATGACTTCGCTGTCTCCTTCACTCTGTTTTATCAATATATTTTTCAAGGTGCCATCCGCGGAACCTTTTCCCCTAATACACTACAAAACAATGCGCCGTCACTACATCCATCCAACTGTCGGTCACCAGCCGGTTAGTAAACGTGTCCACCTTCTCCATCCCTGGATAAAACGACATCTGATATGCCTTTTTCCAATCCTTAAACGTCACCTCATAGGTAAACTGCCCTGGAAGCTCTACCAGGCAGGAAGAAAAGTCCCGGCCCAACGCCTTTTTTACCCCGCTCCGAATCCGTTCCAGCACAATCCCCTGAGGCTCGCAGATCGTTGCCCCTCCGGTGCCTTTTTTGGTCACTGCCGTCTCAATCTTTGGCACCTGGCCTTTGGCCAGTCCACAGATGGCCTCATCCCCGGACAAAAACAACACCGGCACCCCCAGGCTGGCTGCTGTCAACGTATTCAGCATAAACTCGCTCATATATTCCCCATTGAGGCGGATATACAAGCTGTTGCCGGTGGAGGTATGGCTGATGGAAAACTCCGGATTCCCCGCCGGCGCGTGATACCCCACATACAACACCCCGTCAAAGCCCGTGTCAAGTCCCCACATCATATTGTAAGGATGTCCGCTTTTCCCCCGAATCAGCCTGACATAATCCGGCATCTGAAGCGGATCGATATTAGAAGCGTCCCCATGGCCGTCCTTGACTACAATCTCCGTAGCCCCCATCTCCCGGGCGGCTTCACAAACTGTCAATACCTCTTTTGTCATCTCCTGAGCAAAAGCCCGGTAGACTGCCTCCTGCTTATGCGCCTCCGCCGGGATCGCCAGCCCGGCGCAGCCCTCGATATCTGCACTGATAAAAAGCTTCATGATCTCCCCTGCTTTCCGCCCACCTCATCATAAAGATGGCAATATACATAATGATCCTCGCTGACCTGATAACGCCCCGGCGCCTCCGTCTTACAGCACTCCATAGCCCTGGGGCATCTGGTATGGAACTTACATCCCTTAGGCGGATTCAGCGGCGACGGGATATTGCCCTCCAAAATCACCCGGTCCTTCTTAGCCGTAGGGTCGGGCACAGGTACTGCGGAAAGCAGCGCCTGGGTATAAGGATGGAGCGGATTGGTATACAGGCTCTCCTTATTTCCCACCTCCACAAAATTCCCCAGATACATGACTCCCACCCGATCACTGATGTGTTCTACCACACTCAAGTCATGAGCCACAAAAATATATGTCAGGTTAAAATCCTTTTTCAACTGATTCATCAAATTCAACACCTGGGCCTGTATCGACACATCCAAGGCGGATACCGGCTCGTCCGCGATAATCAAAGACGGCTGCACCGCCAGCGCTCTGGCTATGCCGATCCGCTGGCGCTGGCCGCCGGAAAATTCATGAGGATAACGGTTGGCATGGTAATCATCCAGCCCCACCTTTCTGAGAAGCGCCAGTACCTTCTCCTCCATCTCGGCCTTATCCTTCACCAGCTTATGAATCATCAACGGCTCCGCGATAATATCAAACACCGACATTCTGGGGTTGAGAGATGCGTACGGGTCCTGAAACACCATCTGGACCTTCTTGCGCACCGGCCTCATCTGGCTGTCATTATATCCGGAAATATCCTCCCCGTCCAGTACTATTTTTCCCCCGGTAGGCTTTTCCAGCTTGCAGATGCCCCGGCCCAGAGTAGACTTTCCGCAGCCTGACTCACCCACAATGCCAAACACCTCTCCCCGCCTCACTTCAAAGGAGACGCCGTCCACTGCCTTCACATAATCTGTGGTACCCAGCCGCTTACCCGCCACCGGATAATAAATTTTCATATCCTCCACATGCAGCAGAATATTTGCTGTATTCGCCATATCAAACGCCCCCTTTCTCACAAAGCCAGCACCGGCTTACATGTCCCTCGCCAATCTCATAAAAGCCCGGCTCCTCCTCCTGGCATCTCTCAAAGGCCCGGCTGCACCGCGGTGCAAATTTACAGCCCTTAGGCATATATTTGGGATTGGGCACATTCCCCGGAATGGCCTCCAGCTCCTCCACTGCCTCTCCCAGCTTGGGAATGGAATTTAAAAGGCCAATGGTATAAGGATGGGACGGGTGAGCAAACAATTCCCTTACATCTCCCTTTTCCACCACCCGGCCGCAATACATAACCACTACCTCGTCGCAAACCTCTGCCACCACTCCCAAATCATGAGTGATAAACAAAATAGAGGTACCAATCGCCTTTTTCAGCCCGTTCATCAAATCCAGAATCTGCGCCTGAATGGTCACATCCAGCGCCGTGGTCGGCTCGTCCGCGATCAGGATCTTCGGCCCGCACACCAGCGCCATGGCAATCATCACCCGCTGACGCTGGCCGCCGGAAAGCTGGAAGGGATACTCCTTCATCATATGCTCCACCCGTGGAACTCCGGTCCGGCGCAGCATATCTTCTGCTTTCTTGTATGCCTCCTCCTTCGAGACATCTTGATGCTGTAAGATACATTCCGTCAGCTGCTTTCCAATCTTCATCACCGGATTTAAGCTGGTCATCGGCTCCTGGAAAATCATCGAAATCTGGCTGCCCCGCAGTTTCCGCTTCTCCTCCTCACTGATATGGGCAATATCCTTACCCTCGAGCAAGATCTCTCCCTCAACAATCTTTCCGGTGGTTCCGGTCAAAAGTCCCATAACCGAAAGAGAAGTCACACTCTTTCCGCTTCCCGATTCCCCTACAATACCTAAGGTAGATCCCTCCTTCAGCGCAAAATCCACCCCGTCCACCGATTTTACCACTCCGCTGTCCGTATAAAAATAAGTGTGAAGATTCTTCACTTCCAATATATTTTTCCTGTTATCTTCCATCTGTCCTTTGTCCTCCTTTCTTTGCCTTTAATCCGTCAGCTTCGGATCAAGAGCATCCCGCAGTCCGTCCCCGAGAATATTAAAACTCAGCACAGTCAGGAAAATCGCAAGTCCCGGAAATACCGTACAATGCATGCTGGTCATCATGTAATTCCGCCCGTTGGCCAGCAACAATCCCCACTCCGGCGTAGGCGGCTGGGCTCCCATTCCCAGAAAGCTCAAAGAGGAAGCCGTCAAAATCGAAGAACCTACCGACATGGTAAACTGGACGATAATCTCCGGCACCGCCCCCGGCAAAATATGGCGGAATAATATCCTGGCATCCGAGGCTCCTAAATTCTTCGCCGCCTGGACAAACACGGAATTTTTAAGAGCCAGGGTCCGGCTCCTCACCAGACGGGCAAAGGTAGGCGTGGAGAACACTGACACTGCAATTACCACATTCCCGATGCCGCTTCCCAAAATAGCCACAATAGCAATAGCCAGAATAATTCCCGGAAAGGCAAATAAAACATCGCAGATCCGCATGATAACTGCATCTACAATCCCCCGGTAATAGCCTCCCAAAAGTCCCAGGATCGTCCCGCAGACAGCTCCCACGGAAACGGCTGAAAGACCTACGGCCAAAGAGATTTTCGTGCCACTGATAATCCGGGAAAACAAATCCCTGCCAAACTCATCCGTCCCAAACCAGTGAGCCATACTGGGTCCCTGAAGAATCGAGTTATAATCGTATTCATTGATCTTAAACGGCGCCAGAGCTTCCCCAAACAAAGCCAGAAATACCAAAAAGAGGATAAAGAATAAAGCAACCACCGAATTCTTCTGTTTTTTAAATTTCCGCACCATCTCCGAAATCGGAGTTTTAATATCTGTCTTTTCATTCAATTCTGCTTTCACAGACTTTTTCTTTCCGATCATGTATTTATTCCTCCTATGACAACTTGATTTCCGGATTGAGGACCGCATAGAGGATATCCACAATCAGATTGATGATAATAAACTGCAGTGAGAAAATCAAAATCAGAGACTGAATCGCCGGATAATCCCGGTAATTCACCGACTCCACCAGAAGCTGCCCCAGGCCCGGATAAGCAAACACTGCCTCCGTGACTACCGAACCGCCCAGTAAAAAGCCAAACTGAAGCCCCACTACTGTCACCACGGAAATCATGGAATTGCGGAAGGCATGCCCCCAGGTTACAGTCTTTTCCCTAAGCCCCTTGGCTCTGGCCGTACGGATATAATCTTCTTTCAGCACCTCCACAATGGAAGAACGGGTAAACCGTGCGATAATCGCTGCAATGCTAGTCCCCAGGGCAATGGCCGGCAAAACCAGGTTCTTCCAGCTTCCCGTACCCGTGGTGGGAAACCATCGCAGTTTCACGGAAAACAGCATAATCAAGAGGAAACCGATCCAGAAGTTCGGCAGGGAAATTCCCGATACCGCCAGGGTCATGCCCGTGAAATCCTGCCATTTCCCCCGGTTCTTTCCCGACCAGACTCCCAGAATCACGCCCACAATCGTACTCCACACCAGGCTGGCAAGCGTCAGGGCCATAGTATTGCCATATCGAGCCGCCACTTCTGTCAGCACCGGACGTTTCGTCCGCAGAGACATACCCAGATCCCCCCGCAGCAAGCCGCCTACATATTTCAGATACTGGATATGGATGGGCTGATCCAGGCCTAACTGGACCCGCACCGCCTCCACCGCGTCCAAAGTAGCCTGCTCTCCCGCCACCAGGCGGGCCGGATCTCCGGGAATCATCCGGACAAAAAAGAATACAAAGGTTACTACTATTATCAGAGTGGGAAGCACTCCTATGATTCGTTTTAAAGTATATCGCAACATTTTCTCTCATCTCCTTACTGGTTTCGGGTAACGGACAACAACGGCTCAAAAAAAGCCGAACGGTTATAACGATTCTGCTCAGAACAATATGGGAGGAATCCGATAACAAAAGGCGCCGCAAACTGAGTCCACAGCCTTGCAGCGCCTGAAACATCTAATTAACACGGTAACGTTCGTACCTGCACCTGCCGGTACTTACCTGACAGCCTGATATAGCATCCTCCGGCTTTTCGTTAATTCGCCATTTTTGCGTTCTTCATATTAATAGCGCCATCCGGATAAATCTTCACATTCTGTACCTTTGCTCCGGTAGCCCAGGTATTCGAATCCACACACAAGAATATCATAGGCGTCTCTTCCCAGAGCAGGTCCTGAGCCTTTTCATAAGCCTCCTTACGGGTAGCGTCATCCGCACTTTCCAGGCCAGTCTTGATATAGCCCTCCAGCTCCTCATTCTCAAAATAGCAGATGTTGTAGCTCATGGGCGGCTCAGACTCGATAGCTACCAGCGGGCGGATTCCCCAGTCAGCATCACCCGTGGACGGAGACCAGCCAATCACATAGCACTCTACCTCAGCCTCAGATCCAGGAGCATCCGTATCCTGTACCTTCTGGTTTACTACCGCGCTCTCCAAGCCGTTCAGCTCCAGATTAATCCCCACCTGCTCCAGCTGCTGCTTCAAAAATTCTACCTGCTTCTGATTCGCTGTAGTATTGGCATACATCACTGAGGTGGTGAAGCCGTCCGGATAACCCGCCTCTGCCAGCAAAGCCTTGGCCTTTTCCGGGTCGTAGGGACGAGGCTCATTGCCTTTATAATACTGAACCGCCGGCCCGATAATAGAGGTCGCCGGAATCGCCAGGCCGTTCTTTACTACCTGGATATAAGCTTCCTTGTTGATTGCGTAGTCGATTGCCTGACGCACTCTCACGTCATTAAACGGGGCCTTCTGGGTGTTCATCATGAAATAACGCACCACAATACCATCGCCCTGGAAAGAAGTCACATTCGGATCGCTCTCCAGCACCGAAACACTCTCCGTCGGAATCGGCCAGATAAGCTGGGCATCTCCAGACTGGATCATCGCCACACGGGTCGCGCTCTCCGGCACCGGCTTAAAGGTAATGGTCTTAAAACCGGCGTCCGCATCCGCCAAAGCCGTACCGCCGCAGATGTCTGCATCATAGCCCCACCAATCCTTATTCAGCTCCAGAGTCAGATGGTCGCCCTCAATCCACTCCACAAACTTATACTGTCCGGTTCCCACCGGGTTTCTGGCACACGCTTCCACACCGGCCTCGATGGTCTTCGGGCACATAATCACGCAGGCCGGATGAGCCAGGTTACTGATAAAAGCGCCGAACGGCTCTGTCAGATTGACCTTAATGGTATAATCATCCACCTTCTCAAAGCTGTCCAGAACATTACACAAAAAGGTAGTCCTCTTAAGGCCCAGGGACTCATCGTCCCACTTGGCAAAGTTGGCCAGCGCCGCATCCGCATTCCAGGGAGTCCCATCCGTAAAGGAAATACCCTCTCTCAGGGTAATGGTAAACTCCGTAGCCTCGTCATTGGCCTCATAACCGGTAGCCAGCATGGGAACAATCCCCATATCATCATCAAAACCAAACAAACTGTCAGAAATCATCCGCTGAATACCGCCGGATAGCGTATCGCTGGTGTCCATGGGATCCATAGTGGTAAAATCCACGTTAACCGCCGCCACGATATCTGTCTCCTGAGAAACCGATGCTCCCTCCGCGATCTCCGCCTGGGCCTGGGTCTCTCCCCCTGCCGCCGGCGCTGCCGAAGAGCCTGCCGGAGCAGAACCTGCATCTCCCGAACCGCCTCCACAGGCTGTCAGAGCTACCATAGACGCCGCCAAAAGCAGCGCATATAACTTCTTTCCTGTCTTTCTCATAAAACTCCTCCTTGTTCTTCCCAATATAAAATACGGTAAAGCAATAAAAAAGCAAAGGCAAAGTTCTATATAAACGCCTTCGTTTTGCTATCTTACTATTCTAATGGGGCTTTCTTTCTTTGTCAAAGTAAAGTGTTGAAATTTTCGCCTTTTTTCAACGCCTTTTAATTTTATAAAGTAATTAGGTTGATTTATTTCTGTTTTTATTCTATAATTATCCTAAAATCAGCGTTTTATCCATACATATATCAATGTATAGCATTTCCTCATCACAAAAATTTATCCATCAATCACTCAGGAGGCCGCCGATGTCCTTTTCCCAGAAAAAACCACACGTACTGATCGTCTGCATCAACCCCTACATTCGTATCGAATTCCAGGATTACCTCCACTCTGTCTTGGGAGAGCACATCCTTTTTGATACCAGCGCCCCCTCTGAGATCACAGATGCCGCCCAGCTTCTGTCTTACCAGTGTATCCTTTTTTCCAGTACCAAGGTTCAGTCGGAATTTCCCGTCCCCATCCCGGGCTCCATCAGCCAGATCGTCTGTACCAGGACCTTCAACCACGCCTTTTTGGATCAGATCATCCGCATTCCTCCCGGCGAAAAGGTCTATGTGGTCAATGATTTTTTCGATTCCACCTTAAGTACGATCCGGCAATTTGAGGACTTTGGCATCAGCCAGTACCAATTTATCCCCTATTCCTCAGAAACCCAGGAGACGGATCTTTCCGTCCGCTATGCGATCACGGTCGGCGAGCCCCGGCTGGTTCCCGGACACATCCGCAACGTCATCAATATCGGCAACCGGATCATCGACATTTCCACTATCAACGAGCTGTGTGTCCTGTTCCATCTGCCCGCCAAGCTGGGAAATCAGATCACCAGAAATTACATTTCCCATATCTTAAAGGTAGTAAAAACCGCCGGGAGCTACTACAGCAGCTTTGTCTTTTCCCAGCAGCTTCTCCTGGCCACCGTCTCCAACCTGCCCTTTAGCATCTGCCTGCTGGACGAAAACGGAACCATCATGGCAGTCAACAAAAATTTTTCCAAAGACTGGGGGCTCTCCAGAAAGCAGGGGATCGGAACTCCCTTTTCCCACTGCCTTCCGGAAGCTTATTCCAGAATCCTGTTCAATCAGACCGCCGATTACCGGATTGCCAACCACATGGATGTCCCCATGATATTAAGCGTCATGGAGCTGTCCTTCCCCAACCACACCCACGTTTCCCTGCTGACCAGTAAGCCGGCTCTCAATCAGGAATCTGATACCAATGCACCCCCCCTGCTTTCCGATCTGGCCCTTTCTGAGGAGCATAAGCCGGAGACCTCTCCCATTGAAAGGCAGCGCAGCAGCTTTTCCCATCTGATCACTGCCTCCGAGCGGTTTCAGGAGGTGCTTTCCTACGCCAGGCGGCTCTCCCTCTATGATTTTCCGGTTCTGATTCAGGGTGAAAGCGGAACCCAGAAAAAAATGCTGGCCAAAGCCATTCATCAAAGTTCCAGCCGGCGCCGCTATCCCTTCGTCAGCCTCAATCAATTGCTCACTCTGTCCGGCTGCGACCTGCCGGAGGTATTGGAGACTGCCAACCACGGCACACTCCTGGTCGACCATATTGAAAAATTCTCTCCTGAAATGCAGGATTTTCTGGTTCAGCTCTTACAGAACACCGCCAGCGAATTTCTGCTCCCCCAACGCTCCTGGGATATCCGGGTGATTGCCACCTCCGCCCCTAATTTATACTCCCTGGTACAAAAAAATGCTTTTCAGGAGAACTTGTTTTTCCAGCTCAGCACAGCCGTTCTGGACACCATCCCTTTAAAAGAACGCCGGGAGGATATCCCCCTTTTACTGGAGCATTGCTTTTGCAACTTGTTCCACCATTCCCGCTTTCAGATGGACGCTATCCTCTCCAAAAGCCTGTACCAGTTTCTGCTAAACTATGACTATCCGGGCAATATAAAGGAGCTAATCAACCTGGCCCAATACTTTTCCTCTCTTTACGCTGCCCACCCCCTCATCCTCTCTCAGCTTCCCTCCTACATCCGGGACGGGCTGGCAGCCACCGGGGAAAACATAAGCGCCCTCAAACGCCAGGTTCTCACCATCATCAAAAACACACCCAAAAGCGGACGTAGCTCCATACAAAAAGCCCTGGCAGAATCCGGCGCCGAAATCAGCGACGGAAAGCTGCGCGGGCTATTAAAAGAACTGTCTGACGAAAATTTAATTCTGGTCCACCGCACCAAGGGCGGATGTGAAATCACCGAGACGGGGCTGGCTCTTTTGGCGCGGGGCGGGTGAGCATAGGCAGCAGCTCTCCCAGCCCCCAGTATACCTGGCCATCAATCCCGACTGTCCGCCCGGCACACACCATAGAATTTAAGATTGCTTCATGGGCCGCCTCTGCCGCCGCCTGAAACGCACGGTTAATCAAAGACTCATGGATTAACGACTGTAATGCCGGTTCCTCCCCTGGCTTTGCAGGGACCCGGTTAGCCGTCGTAAATCCGATCATCACCTCACCGCTCCCATGTCCGGTATAAGCGCCTGTGCGGGCAATCCCCACCGCCGTCCGGCGCAGGATCCGCCTCAGCTGCCGATCGGATACCGGAAGATCCGTAGCCAGGACCGTCATAATCGACCCCTGATCTGACTGGGCAACTGCCATACTTCCCGCCAAATCCTTGCCAGGGCTTTCTTCTCTTCCTCTGTCCAATTCTTTCTTCAGCTCAAGAATCCGCTCCCCTGCTAAAACCCCATCCAGTACAAAATCCTCCGTAGCACCGAAATTCGACTGCACCAGCACCCCGATGGTATACTCCTTCCCGTAAAATTCCACCACCCGGGAGGCTGAGCCAATACCGCCCTTAAGCCCATAGCAGATCGTTCCCGCCCCGGCTCCCACATCTCCTTCAGCAAAGTCCGCTTCTGCACATGCAATGGCATCCCACACATGCTCCGCCCTCACTCCCCGCTTCTCGATATGGTTGATCTGGCAGTCATTACACTCCCCCACCACCGGATTCAGGCTCTTGACCGGAACCTTCTCCTTCTCACACTGCCGGATGACATACTCTGCCACAGCATCCCAAACCACCCCTACATTCAAGGTATTGGTAAGGGCAATCGGCGTCTCCAAAGTCCCCAGCTCATCAATTTGAATCAGGCCGCAGCTTTTCCCAAAGCCATTATGAACATAAGAAGCCGCCACATACTTTCTGGCAAAAGCATTATCCTTTCCCGGGAGAATCACCGTAACTCCTGTATGGTTCTCCTGGTTCTTAATGGTAGCATGCCCGATTAGTACCCCGCAAACATCGGTAATTTTATTTCTTTTTCCTGTCTTCATCCGTCCGGGCACAATCCCGAAATCGCGGATTCGCATCTGTTTCATAGCATCCTCCTACTTAATTCTAAAAAGCCTGCTTTCCTCCCCGGCCTTAAACACCAGGAAAATATATTCATCCTGTTGTAAAATATCCTCCGCAATATGAAAAATCAGCCCGCCGCTTTCCACGCCACTCGGCTCCACCGAGGCGCTTGTCAGATCTGACATTCCAATCAAATCCACAGGTATATAACGATGGCCCCCCGAGCTTACCAGATGTATCAGCAGATCGTCGCCAGTAACAATCGTCTTGAGAAAAGGCGCCTTTTCCGTCCCCAGGTTTTCCACCTCCATATTCAGACGCACAAAAATTTTACCCTCATCCGCCTCATAATACATCGAACTGGTTTCCAGCCGTTTCTTTTCTTCCACCTGGTTTAAGGTAATACGCCAGCCCGCAATTTCAACGCTTTCACCCAATGCCTTCGCATCTGAGCGAAGCAGATACCCGTCCGCTTCCTCCTGAATTTCCTGGATCCGCTCTTGCGCGTCCTGAAGCTTTAAACCAGATTCTATCGTGGTTCCGGTAATCTGCTCCAGGATATCCACTGAAATCCCACCCTTATCCGCGGTATAATCGGAACTGGCTGGCATTTTTTCTTCTTCGCCTGCCATAAAGCAGTAAACCACCGGCTCCTGGCCGGCTGCATGGCCCAGAGGCTCCCAGCTCCCGGAATACTTATATTTCTCCTGATTTTTTATATCTTCCCGCTCCTCAAACACCAGCTCAAAACGGTAATTCTCTTCTCCTCTGGCAATCGTAAAGCCATTTTCATCCGCCACCGGCTCCCAGCCCTCCCTTTTTGCCAGACGGTAAACCTCTGCAAAATAGAGATGATGGTAATCCAGCTCCGGATATTCTCTCGTCTCCTCCCCATTGATAACCGTTATTCCACTGGCATCCCCTCTTATCTCCTGAAATGCCTCCTTTGGTATCCCTGCCGGAATCTCTTCCAGAACATACCGTTTCAAAAAGGTCAGGTAATTGGTTTCCAGATACCACTGCATAGACTCTTTATCGTGAAATCCGGTAACGCTGTCCGGAATACGGATTATCCCTGGCTGGTAGCCCTCGGGCGCAAACCCCCGGATCTCCACCCGGATATTCGCGCTGTTCCAGCCGTCTCCCACCGTTCCGGTGGTAAACTTAGCCGGAAGACCAGCCTTTTCATAGGCATCCGCGATCTGAGCCAGCTTCTCTGCCAGTGCCCCAAGCTCTTCATACCCATCCACAGTAGCTATTAATTCCTTCTCCCCCTCTCCCGGCTCCAGCACAAGCCCCGTCTCCCCGGCCTTTTTCATCACAAAGGCCACCGGGCAGGTATCATCAAAACCCTTATTGGTGTACTCCTTCCCCACAGGATAGACTTCAAACTCCAGCTTTTCTCCATCCTTTTGTACCACCCGGTAAGAGATTTCCGCCCCGTCCCCGGCCACCTGCTCGATCTGAAATTTGCCGCCATATCGGTTTTTCAGATACTGCTCCACCTCCGGATAAGAAGATTTTCCCTCCATGGCAGAACATCCGCCAAGGCAGGCTGCCAGGCCCCAAAAAGCAATTGCCAAAATCACATTCTTCCAAAAATATCTCTCGCTTTTCCTGTTCTTTTTCATAATCTCCTCCGTTACTGAATCCGGAAAACCTGGCTCTCATCTTCTGTATGGAGCACCAGGAATACCGTTTCATCTTCCTGAAGAATGTTTTCATCCATATGGAATATCAAATTGCCACGAGCCACCTCGCCCGGTTCCATCCTGCGATTTATCATATCGGATTCCAGATAAAGCACCTCTGTCGGAATATCCCGGTGGCCGCCTGAACTTATCAGTCTCGCCTGCAGCTCCTCCGGAGTAACCACACTTTCAAACAAATACTGTTTCTGCGTTGTCTGATTCTCTACCTCGAGATTAAAAAGCACAAAAATCTTGCCCTCATCCGCCTCCAAATACCAATCGCCTTCTTCTATCCGTTTCTTTGCTTCTGTCTGTTTCAAAGTGATATGCCAGCCGGCAATCTCGGCACTTTCTCCGATCTGCTTCACATCCGAACGAAGAAGATATCCATCCACCTCATCCTGAATCTCCCGGATCCGTTCCTCCTCATCTAAATACCGCAACCCGGATTCTAGTCTGGCTCCGGTAATCTGTTCCAAGATATCTGCCGAAATGCTTGCCTTGTCCCTGGCCTTCTCTGAACTGGCAGGCATCCGGCCCTCCCCTTCTGCCGGATACCAATAAACGGCGGGCTCACAATTCAAGGCATGCCCCCGTGGTTCCCGACGCCCAAAATACAACTCGCTCTCTGATATGTCGGCGGCATCCCTTTCCTCAAAAACCAGTTCAAAGCGATACGCCTGCCCCTCTGCCGTGATGGTAAAAGAGTTTTCCTCCGCCGTAACCTCCCAGCCCTCCTCACAGGCCAAGTGGTACACTTGCGCAAAATAAAGATCATCATATTCCAGATTGGGATACTCCGTTACCCTCTCTCCGGATTCCACAGTAATGCCATCCGGTTCTCCTTCGGCTATCCGAAGGCTTTCCTTCGGCACTTCCCCGGGAATTTCTCCCAGATAATACCGATACATATAGGTGAGATAATTGGCCTGCAAATACTTCTGTATTTCCTCCTTGCCATGGATTCCGTTAATGTTGTCCGGAATATGAATCACCCCCGGCTCATATCCCTCTGGTGAAAATCCACGTATCTCCACCCGGATATCCGCACAGTTCCAGCCATCTCCCTTTGTCCCTGAGGTAAACCGGGCCGGCAGCCCGGCCTTCTCATAAGCCCCGGCGATCCGAGCCAGCTTTTCTGCCAGCTCTTCTATCTCCCCATAACCATCGATTGTGGCTACCAGCTCCTTTTCCCCATCTCCCGGCTCCAGCACAAGCCCCGTCTCCCCGGCCTTTTTCATCACAAAGGCCACCGGGCAAGTATCATCAAAGCCGGCCTTTGTGTACTCATCTCCCACCGGGAACACACGAAATTCCAGCTTCTCCCCCTCCTTCTCGGTAACCCGGTAATAAACTTCTCCGTTTTCTGATATCTCCTCAATATAGTAATTGCCGCTATACTTACCCAGGACTTCAAATCTGTCAAACAGATATTTTTCCACCTCTGGATAGCGGGATTCTTCTTCCTTGGCAACACAGCCAACCAGATAAAATGCCAAATGCCAAAGAACCATAGATAAAAGCACTTTGTCCCAGCGGATCCTTTTGCTTTTGCAATTTCCCTTCATTTCTTTATAACATACTCCTTTTATCTGGATGCTTCTTAAATCAAAGCCGCACCTTTATCCCGCAATCTCTTCCATATATTTATCTCTCAGTTTTTTCACCAGCTCCGGATTCTTCATTCCCACGGCTCTCCCGTCTAGTTCCATGGCGCGCATGCTTGGGTGGCTGGTGCTGGACACGATAATCTCATCTGCTTCTGCCAGCTCTTCCACAGTAAACGCCCGCTCCTCCACCAAAACGCCCAGCTCCCGGCAATACCGGATCATATGCTTCCGCTCCGTCCCCGGAAGAATGAAATGATCCAGAGGATGTGTAACAAATACCCCGTCCTTTATCATGGAAATATTAGAATGAGAACCCTCGGTCACATACCCGTCACGGACAAAGACCGCTTCACTGCATCCGGCCTCCTTCGCCTTCTGAGCCGCCATGACATTCGGAAGCAGATTCAGCGTCTTGATATTGCAATGAAGAAAACGGGTATCCTCCACGGTCATCAAGCGATATTCATCTGACATCTCCACACCCTTCCAGGGTTTGCTGTACACATAGAGATTACTGGCAACCCCTTCCGGAAATAAGTGATTTCTCGGCGATGATGCCCGTGTAATCTGCCAATACAAAAACTGGCACGGGCTTTCCACCTTAAGTGCCAGCTCTCCGAGCAGGCGGCCAATCTCCTCCTTCGCCGCTGGCAGTTCAATCCTTACCAAAGCAGCGCTGCTTGCCATTCTGTCTAAATGATCCTCCAAAGCAAAAATCTTGTGATTAAATACCATCGCCACCTCATAAATACCATCACCAAAATAAAATCCCCTGTCATTGGCCGGTATCATCATATCTTCGATTGAAGTAATCCTTCCATTATAATAAGCCAGGTTTTTCATTCGTTCCATAACAATTCCTCTCCTCTCACGCCTTGCTGCGGCATTCATTTTTATTCCATCTCAGTATACGATTTACGGATTGGTTTGTAAAGAGAAAATGCACTGGGCAAAAATTTCTTCCGGCGAAATAAAAAGAACCCTTGCATTTGCAGGCCATTTCCCTGCTTTTGCAACAGTCCCTTCAATCCTTTTTATAGATAATAATATCTGAAATGTCACAATCAAAAGTTTTGCAAAGCTGATTCAAAGTGTTAAGCGTAATACTTCTATTATGTTTGAGATTGTCTAACATACCTCTGCTCATGTTATAGCTGTTTATCAGATCATACTGAGAAATCTGTCTATCTTTAAGGGTTTTCCAAAAGGGTTCAAACGTAATCATAATCACCTCACTTACTACGATTTTACAAAGAATCTTTTGCAATTAATATTGCCAAAGATATGGGAATATACTTATAATTTAAGTAGCAGGAGGTAAATACATGAAAAAGACAGGAATCATATGCAATTTCATATTATGCATCAGTATTATTTTGGCATTATTAATATTTGCAGGGGCAGAGAAGACGAAAGAAGAATTTGAGATATTTCAAATATACACAGTACAGGGAGGCGATTATCGAAAAACAAGCATGAATGTAATCGTAAATGTTGAAGATTATAATATCAGTGAAATGTGTGATAAGGTCAAAGCAGAGCATGAGAGGCTGAATGAAGCATCCGATGAACTTTTAATCAGGCTGTTTAATGGCAGAAAAGCATTTAAAGAACATAAATGTGCGGGAGAAAAGGAATACAAAGGCAACACGAAAAGCCAATAATGAAGCAGTTAACATTTTTGATATTTTCCCATACATAACCACCTTTTCAAAAATCCTCCTTCCGCTATAATAAAGCTACACCGAAAAATGACACAGGCACCACAGACAAGCAGACACTACACATGTAACAGCACTCGCCAAAGGCTATCGTTTGGGCAAATCTGTCTGTCCAATCCCTCCCCGGCAGAGTGTAATCTGACAAAAACGGAGGTACATCACATGGCAATCCTTTTTCATGAAGCTGCAAGAGAGTTTCACCTGTACAACGAAACAATCAGCTACATTATAAAAATTCTGGACAACGGTCACCTGGGCCAGCTGTATTTTGGAGCCAGAATCAGCGACCGGCCCGATTTTGACCACTTGCTTGAGTCCTGCTATCGTCCTATGGCTTCTTATCAGTCCGAAGGCTATTCCTTCTCTTTAGAACACATCAAGCAGGAGTATCCCGTCTACGGCACTACGGACTTCAAGCTTCCCGCTATGGAGATTCTCCAGCACAACGGCAGCCGCATCACCAATTTTACCTACCAGTCCCACCGTATTTATCCCGGCAAGCCTGTTTTGGAAGGGTTGCCTGCCACTTACACCGAATCAATGGAGGAAGCCGACACTCTCGAAGTGACCTTAAAGGACGAACTGCTGGGCCTGCAGCTGATCCTTCTCTACACTATTTTTAACAATGAAGGAGTCATCGCCAGAAGTGCCCGGTTTGAAAATCCCACCCAAGACTCCTTTGACATCACCAGGGCCATGAGCGTCAGCCTGGATCTGCCGGACTGCGATTATGACTGGATTCAATTTTCCGGCGCCTGGTCGAGAGAGCGCCAGGTGAAGACCCGCCGCCTGGAACAGGGCATCCAGTCTGTCAGCAGCACCCGTGGCCACTCCAGCAACACTCATAATCCCTTTATCGTGCTGAAACGGCCCACGGCAGACGAATTCCAGGGTGAGGTGATGGGCTTTTCCCTGGTATACAGCGGCAACTTTCTGGCCCAGGCCGAGGTGGATACCTATAATGTAACCCGCGTTATGTTGGGCATCAATCCCTTTGGCTTTACCTGGCACTTAGCGCCCGGCGAAAAGTTCCAGACACCGGAGGCTGTAACCGTCTACTCCCGCAACGGTTTAAACGGTATGAGCCAGACCTTCCACCGCCTGTACCGCAGCCGCCTGGCCAGAGGAGAATGGCGGGACAAGGTCCGGCCGATCCTTTTGAACAACTGGGAAGCGACCTACTTTGACTTCAACGAGGACAAGCTTGTAGAAATTGCCAGGGCTGCCAAGGCAGACGGCGTGGAGCTGTTTGTGCTGGATGATGGCTGGTTCGGCGCCCGCAGCAATGACTATGCGGGCCTCGGCGACTGGTACGCCAACACAGAACGTCTGCCAAACGGCATCAAGGGCCTGTCGGAAAAAATCGAGGCCCTGGGCATGAAATTCGGCCTGTGGGTAGAGCTTGAGATGGCCAATATGGACAGCGACCTCTATCGCGCCCATCCCGATTGGCTGATTCAGACACCCGGACGCTCCCTGTCCCACGGACGGCACCAATATGTACTGGATTTTTCCCGCGCCGAGGTGGTTGACCATATTTATGAGATGATATCCGCGATCCTTTCTGAATCCAAGGTTTCTTATATTAAGTGGGACATGAACCGTTCCATCACCGAATGCTATTCCCTGGCTCTGGCTCCTGAACGGCAGGGCGAAGTATTCCATCGCTATGTGTTGGGCCTATACTCCTTGTATGAGCGGCTAATCCAGAACTTCCCTCATATCTTGTTCGAGTCCTGCGCTTCCGGCGGCGCCCGGTTCGATGCCGGAATGCTTTACTATGCTCCTCAGTGCTGGACCAGCGATGATTCTGATGCTGCAGAACGAATCAAAATCCAGTACGGCACCAGCTTCGGCTACCCGGTAGTCAGTATGGGCGCCCATGTATCTGCTGTGCCCAACCACCAGCTAAACCGTATCACTCCTTTGTCCACCCGGGGCAATGTGGCCTTCTTCGGCGCTTTCGGCTATGAGCTGGATTTGCAAAAGCTGACCGGTGAGGAACGGGAACTGGTTCGGGAACAGATTCGTTTCATGAAGCGTTACCGCTCTGTCATTCAGTTCGGTACTTTCTACCGGCTGCAGAGTCCCTTTGAACATAATATCGCCGCCTGGATGGTAGTATCCGAAGATCAGAGAACTGCCATCGTAGGCTACTACAAGATACTCAATGATGTCAACTGCGAATACCGGCGTCTCCGCTTAAAAGGCTTGGATCCCAAAAAGGTTTATCGCGTAGACCAGACAGGCACGTGCCACGGCGGCGACGAACTGATGAACTTAGGCCTCATCACCACTGACGCCTCTGCCGGACAGCCCACCAGCGGCCAGCCGGAGGATGACTTTGAAATCTGCACCGATTTCTGGTCAAAGCTCTATGTTCTGACAGCCAATAATAACTAACAGCATGATGCCGGAAGCAAAAGCCCGCCACTTCTCTTATCTTATGTTCGGATGGCTCACGTACACACAGCCTGCCCTTAACGGACAACGTCCGCCAATATCAGACCGTATGCTCGTGAACAACCGGACACAGGATAGAGAAATGACGGGCGGTTTGTTTGGCAACGCCCTCATTCATTTTAATGTACCTCACTGTCCGCATTGCTGCACAAACTCTGCAGCTCTCTTTGCAGGCGTTCTCTGTAAATCGCCGGTACTGAGCTTCGATACTTCGTCGGTGTAACTCCCATTCTTCTCTTAAAAATCGCGGAAAACGCCGCCGGGTTCTTAAATCCGCAGCTCTCCGCCACCTCCTCCACCGGCTGCCCGCTCAAGGTCAGCAATTCTGTGGCGCGGGTAATACAGAAATTCGTCAGATACTCCTTTGGCGAAATCCCCAGAGTCTCATTAAATATCTGATACAGATATACCCGGCTCACCGCTACCTCCCGGGCAATATCCGCCACCTGCAGCCCCTCCGAAAAATGCCGCTGGATATAGGCCACCGCCTGCCGCAGATAACGGTTGACATTCTCCCGATGGCATTCCGGCTCATATTGCTGCGTCTGCTCCTCACTGATCATATATGAAATAAACTCATAAAACAGGCCATGCAGATAAAATTCATCGCGCAAACTGTTCTTATTATGGCGCAGCATCTCAAAGACCAGGCTCCGCATCCGCTCCTGGTCTGCATTCTGGAAAATTAGATGATTGTGGTTGTAACCCAGGCGATACAGGTACTCCGGCGCACGTGGGCCGGAAAACCCCACCCAGACATAAGTCCAGGGATTATCCGGATTCGCCTTATAAAAAGTCACCGTATTCGGTTCAATCAGAAAGCCCTGGCCAGCCTTAAGGCGGTAGCGCCTGTCCTCCACCACATAGTCCCCTTCCCCCTCCAGGATATAATGAACCACATAGTTTGGCCGCACCGCCGGCCCAAAGCTCTGATACCTGTCGCACTTCTCATAGCCACAAAAACACAGATAGAAATCCTGAATCTGCCGGTTGGTCAGCTGTAATACAAACGACTGTTCCATAACCTCGTCCTCACTCGATAGACGGCTGCTTCTCCGTAAACTGATCCATCTTTTCCTTATGGCTGCGGTAATTCTTCGGGCTCAGCTCAAACTTTTTCTTAAATGCCTTGGAAAAAGCCAGCGAATCCTCATAGCCCACGGCAGCTGAAACCTCCGTCACCGGTAGCTCCGTGGAAATCAGCAGATTCGCCGCCTTGTGCAGACGAAAATCCATCAGAAATTTTTGCGCCGAAAGCCCCAACTCCTTCTGAAATACATGGTTTAAATATGTACGGCTGATCCCCACATAATCGGCGATATCCGTCACATTGATACCATAGCTGTGCTTCCACTTCACATAATCGATGGCCTGCTCCACATAGACGTTGCTGCTGTAGTCATAACGGCCGGCACCGCTTTTCTGGTTGATATAATCATGGTTATAATTCTCCACCAGCAGCGCCAGCAGCATCATTAAGGAAGAATTTCTTTTTAAATCATTGGAAAACGAAAGCTGAACTGAACTCAAAATAGCGTTGATCTGCTCCTCCACCTCACCCCGGTTTTTGAAGGGCAGCACATAAGACTGCTTGGAAAATCCACAGTTTTTAAGAATTGCTTCTGCCCGGATGCCATCAAAGCCAACCCAGGCATAAGTCCAGGGATCCTCCGGATCCGCGGCATAGCGCACCTCCTCACCGGGCCGGATCAGGAACATCTGGCTGGCTGTAAGAAAATAGGTAATGCCATTGATGGTATACGATCCCTTCCCCTCCAGCACAAAATGAATAATGTACTCCTCACGGATCGAATGTTCAATGGCATGGGTGGGCAGGCAATGTTCCAATCCACAATGGATTAAATAGAGATCCATATAAGTTCCCCTGAGATGTTCCAGACAGCGGAACTGCGCAGAATCTGTATACTTGATATTTCTCATAAAATTGTTTCCTCCAGTTTTTTAGCAAGTTTCAACAATCACCGATGACTTTGACACTGGAAAACCGATTCTACAATTATTCATATTATACACCAAACTGATTCATTTTTCCATATCTCTGTTTATTTTTCCATGTTAAAGTTTCAACTTTTATTGTCAGTTATCCATAGACAATATTGTCCTCTTTTTCTATAATAATTTCAAGAAATTAAGTCAATATGACGAACACGGGAGGTAATTACCATGAAGAAACGCAACAAATTTCTGGCACTGGGCCTTTGTGCGGCCCTGGCAACCACCACCCTGGCCGGCTGCGGCGGCAGTGCAGGCGGTGGCGGCGGCGACAATGCAGGCGGCAATGGGGGGGGCGGCGATGCCGGTGGCAAGCTGACCGTAGCTATCTGGGACAATGGGCAGCAGCCCGGGCTCCAGGAAATCCTCAATGATTTCACCGCTGCCACTGGTATCGAGACTCAGCTCCAGGTCATTGAATGGAGCAGCTACTGGACCCTTTTGGAAGCAGGCGCTTCCGGCGGCGACATGCCCGACGTATTCTGGATGCATTCTAATGAGGCGGTCCGCTATATGTCCAACGGCATTCTGTTAGACATCACCGATAAGGTCAACGCCAGCGAGACTCTGGAACTGGACAAGTTCCCGGAGGATTTGAAGAACATGTACACCTATGACGGCAAGATTTATGCCCTTCCCAAGGATATGGACACCGTTGCCATCTGGTACAACAAGGATATGTTTGACGAAGCAGGTATCCCCTATCCGGACGGAAGCTGGACCTGGGATGACTTCTATGAAATCGCCAAAAAGCTGACCAAGGACGACGGCAGCCAGTTTGGATTCTGTGCCAATCCGTCCAACGAGCAGGACACCTGGATGAATACCGTATACACTTTAGGCGGCTGCGTACTGAATGCAGAGGGCAAGTCCGGATTTGATGATCCCAAGACTGTTGCTGCCATGGAATTTATCGACAAGCTGGTTCACGAGACCATGCCTCCGGCATCTACCATGTCTGAGACCGGTACTGACGTGCTCTTCGGTTCCGGCAAGGTTGCCATGATCAGCCAGGGTTCCTGGATGGTAGCAGCCTTTAAGGACAACGAGTACATTGCCCAGCATGCAGATGTCGCCAGACTTCCGAAGGATCCGGAAACCGGCAGAAGCATTTCCCTGTACAACGGTCTTGGCTGGTCCGCTTCCGCCGGCACCAAGAATCCGGAAGGCGCTTATAAGCTGATCGAGTGGTTTGCTTCCAAAGATATGCAGCAAAAGCAGGCAGATCTTGGCGTGACCATGGCCGCTTACGAGGGCGTATCTGACAAGTGGGTAAATAACACCGACCTGTTCAATCTGCAGCCCTACCTGGATGCTATGGATGATGTGGTGTTCCGTCCGTCTACCAAGTCCACGCTGGCCTGGTGGAACCCGATGGTTGAAGAGCTGAAAAAGCCCTGGAACGGCGAGGAGGATATGGCTACTGCCTGCGCCAACATCACACAGATCATGAACGAGAAGATCGCAGAAGAAAACTAAAAGAAAGTCAGTTGCTTCCGTTTGGCCGTGCCCTTTGGGATTGGGAGAAGAGCGGCTTTGCAAACTTGCAGAACCATACATCTCCCTGCAATCCCCACGGCCAGGCGGACAACGCCTAATCTAGAGAAGGGGTGAACTTGTGAGCACTATTAAAAAAGGAACCAGCCGGGAGCGCAATGAATTCATATGGGGATGGCTCTTCATCCTTCCCACCATGATCGGACTGATCATCCTCAACATTATCCCGATTTTCCAAACTATCTGGCAAAGCTTTTTCAAGACCGGTGACTTCGGCAGAGGCAATATTTTCATTGGGGCAGAGAACTACATCCGTCTGTTCGGCGATACCGAGGTATGGCAGTCCGTGCTAAATACCTTCAAATACGCCATTGTGGAGGTTCCGTTCTCTATCGCCATCTCTCTGGTTCTGGCTGTTTTAATGAACCGGAAGATGAAAGGCGTTTCTATCTACCGCACCATCTTCTTCCTGCCCATGGTAGCGGCTCCTGCTGCGGTGGCTATGGTATGGAGATGGCTGTTCAACACCGAATTCGGCCTGCTGAACCATGTTTTCCACAGCAGTGTCCAGTGGATTTCCGATCCGAGATTTGCGGTATTCAGCATTGCTGTCATCGGTATCTGGTCTATCATCGGTTACAACATGGTATTGTTTCTGGCCGGCCTTCAGGAAATCCCGCGGGATTACTACGAAGCTGCCGACATCGACGGAGCGAATGGGATCGAGCAGTTCTTCAACATCACCATTCCGCTGCTTTCTCCGACCATTTTCTTTGTCAGCATCACCAGAATCATTGGCGGACTGCAGGTATTCGACCTGATCTTCATGGTTATGGACCGGAATAATCCTGCCCTTTACAAAACCCAGTCCATCGTGTATTTGTTCTACCAGAACTCCTTCGTGGAGAACAACAAAGGTTACGGATCCACAATCGTTGTATTGTTGATTGCTATCATCATGGTTATCACTGTATTCCAGATGATTGCACAGAAAAAGTGGGTTTACTATAACTAGGATTAGGAGGAGGAAATTGTTATGGAACAAAGAGCAAAAATCATGTCAATCGTCATTCATCTTATCCTGATTGTGGTATCCATCACTATGCTGGTTCCGTTTTTATGGATGGCACTGACAGCGTTTAAGTCAATGACAGAAGCTACATCTGTCAATCCCTTCGTCATCTTCCCAAGCGTATGGCGGACGGAGAACTTTACTACTGTTATCAATAATATGGATTTCCCGATCCTGTACTGGAACACTCTGTTGCTGATTGCCGGCCGTGTTATTGCAGCGGTTCTGACCGCTACCCTGGCAGGCTATGCCTTCGCAAGGCTTGAGTTCAGAGGCAAGAACTTCATGTTTTCCCTGATTCTGTTCCAGATGATGGTTCCGGGACAGATTTACATCATTCCCCAGTACCTGATGGTCAGCAAGATGGGACAGTTAAACACTATCTTTGCCCTGGTATTCCCGGGTCTGGTCACTGCCTTTGGTACCTTCCTGCTTCGTCAGGCTTACATGGGACTTCCGAGGGATCTGGAAGAAGCCGCCCGTCTGGATGGCTGTAACATCGGCCAGACCTTCCTGTGGATTATGGCTCCCCTGACCCAGTCTTCCATGGTAGCGCTCGGCATCTTCACCGCTGTTTTCGCCTACAAAGACCTGATGTGGCCGTTGATCTGTAATCGTGACGTAATGCCGCTGTCTGCTGCCCTGGCTAAAATGCAGGGCCAGTACACCAATAACTATCCGCAGCTGATGGCTGCCTCGTTGCTGGCTTGTGTCCCGATGATCGTGCTGTACCTGATATTCCAGAAACAGTTCGTAGAAGGTATCGCAACTTCCGGCGGTAAGTTATAATCCGTTATCGCTAACTTATTTTTCAAATAATCAATTACACAAAGCACAGGCTTTGCAAACGAAAGAAAGCCCGCCGAAGCCCAGGGAGTTCCTTGCGGTCCGGCGGACTTTTTTTATAAGAGGAGGAGCTATGAACTTTTTCAATGAAGACAATTTCCTGAATCAGTTCTTCCTGTTTATGGGAAAGCTGATCGCACTCAACCTTTTGTGGATGATATCCTGCATCCCTGTCATCACCATCGGCGCCTCTACCACAGCGCTCTTTTACTGTACTTTAAAGCTTCACAAGGACAAGGATATCAGCACCTGGAAATTTTTCTGGAAAAGCTTCCGGAGCAATTTTCTCCAGTCCACAGCCATCTGGATTCTGCTTCTTGTGGCTGGGGCGCTCCTCTGGCTGGAGCGGATTGCCATCGGCACCATGCCTCAGGGTATGAAACAGATTTTCACCTATGTGCTGGCCGCCGCCGGATTATTCCTGCTCTTGATTTCACTTTATATCTTCCCCACAGTGGCTTCCTTTGAAAATAAGCTGTTAAAGCTGCTCGGCCACACCCTGTACTTCATCTTCCGGCAGCCTGGTTACGCCGTGGCCATCGCCGCCATCACTTGCCTGCCGATGTATTTTACGCTTGTCGATGCCGAGCTGTTTCCGGTTTATCTGTTTGTATGGCTGCTGTGCGGCTTCTCACTGACCGCCTATGTTGATTCCTGGTTTTTGTGGCGGCTTTTCCGGCCATTCTTTAAAGAGTGAGCAGGTGAGGGCTTGCTCTACTGCAAAGTATAGCCAAATCCAGCCCGTTCCCTTCCCTGTTTTTTCGATACTCCGCTTTATACTGAAAATTGGGAATGCTTTCCCTGTCAGGCAGAACTTACAACACTTCATATATGGAGGACACTACTATGGAACCAATCAAATTTAATCCAAAGACAAAAGTATTTACCCTCTGCACCCGCTCTACTATGTATCAAATGCAGATCGAGCGCTACGATACCCTGGTTCATTTATATTATGGCGCCAACCTGGGCAATGCCGAAATCATCCACCGGATTGTAAATTTGGATCGCGGCTTTTCCGGCAACCCTTACGAAGCAGAGGATGACCGCCGCTTTTCCCTTGACGTGCTCCCCCAGGAATATACCGCCGAAGGCAATGGTGATTACCGTATCCAGGGCATAGAAATCCGCCATACCGATGGCAGCAATTGCTTGCAGCTCAAATATCGCTCTCACCGGATTCTTCCTGGCAAATATTCGCTTCCCGGCCTGCCCGCGCTCTTTGCCAACGACGAATCCGATGCCGCAACTTTGGAGATTGTTTTGGCTGATGCCCCTGGCGGTGTGGAGGTAAAATTGCTCTATGGCGTATTTCCCGCATGCGATGTCATCACCCGGGCCGCCGAAATCACCAACACCGGCACTTCCCGTATTGCCCTCAAAAAAGCCATGTCTTTAGAATTGGACTTTCCCAAGCGCACCATGGATCTGATTCATTTTTATGGACGGCACAATATGGAACGGCAGACGGAGCGCCGTCCCATATGCCATGGTATCCAGACCATCGAGAGCAAACGTGGCATGTCCAGCCATCACCACAATCCGGCGGTTATTCTCTGTGATCGCACTGCCACTGAGGATTATGGCAATTGCTATGGGGCTGTCTTTGTCTATAGCGGCAATTTCCAGTGCCAGGTGGAACTGGACCAGGCCGAGCAAACTCGCCTGATCATGGGAATCCATCACAGTAATTTTTCCTTCCGCCTGAACCCCAATGAAAGCTTTACCACTCCGGAGGCTGTGATGACCTGGTCTGGTAATGGTTTAGAACAGATTTCCCATCATTTTCATGATGCCTTCCGCAGACATCTGATCCGCAGCCCGCACGTAAACCGCCACCGTCCGGTGTTAGTTAACAACTGGGAGGCAACCTACTTTCAATTTGATGAGAAAAAGCTCTATGGTATTGCAAAAGCTGCCAGGGATATCGGAATTGAAATGTTTGTGCTGGATGACGGATGGTTTGGTAAGCGGGATAACGATGTTTCTGGGCTGGGCGACTGGTATGTGAACGAAAAAAAGATTCACGGAGGCCTGCCTGCCCTGGTGAAGAAGATACATGCACTTGGCATGAAATTCGGAATCTGGATTGAACCGGAGATGATTTCCGAAGACAGTGATCTATATCGGGCTCATCCGGACTGGTGCCTTAGGGTTCCGGGCCGCAATCCCATGACCAGCCGTGGGCAGCTGAATCTGGATGTATCCCGGAAAGAAGTTCGAGATTACGTTATGGGACAGATTTTTCAAGTCCTGGATGCCTGCCATGTAGAATATGTCAAATGGGATGTGAATCGCGCAGTAAGTAACGTCTATTCCTTAAGCCTTCCCGATGACCGCCAGGGAGAGGTCCTTCACCGGCATATGCTGGGAGTCTATGATATGATGGAGCAACTGGTAAGCCGGTATCCGGATTTGCTTTTAGAGACCTGCGCCGGGGGCGGCGGCCGGTTTGATGCCGGTATGCTTTATTACTCTCCCCAGATCTGGTGCAGCGACAATACCGATGCCATTGATCGGCTGGAGATCCAGTACGGAACCTCTTTCATCTATCCTGTCAGTACCATGGGCGCTCATATCAGTGTTTGTCCAAACCATCAAACCGGACGCACTACCCCCATGGATACCCGGGCTGCTGTCGCTATGTCTGGTACTTTTGGGTATGAGCTGGATCTGGAACACATGACAGATGAGGAAAAGGCTTTGGCCGCGGCTCAGATTGCGGACTTTAAGAAAATCGAGCCCTTGATTCAGGCCGGGGATTACTATCGCATCACCGCCCCGGGAGATGAAAATAATGCTGTCGTCTGGTCATTCATCTCCAAGGACAAGAAGCAGGCGCTGGTATTGGGAGTGATTCTGCGCAAGTACGCCAATCCGCCGATCGCGCTGATCCGGCTCAGAGGTCTGAAGCCGGAGGCACTATATGAAGAAAAGCTCAGCGGACAGACGTATACGGGAGCTGTCTTGATGTATGCCGGGATTCCGCTGCCAGTACCGGAAATTGATTATCAGGCAATACGATTCGAATTTCAGGAGATTTAAGCGGCACAAAAACAGGCCAGAGAAATCGCAACCATTTTCTCTGGCCTTTCTGAAAAACAGAAGATATGGGCTTCTGTATCCAGCTTAAACTGTCATTTTCAAAATCCTGGGAAGCGCAATGCTTATTTCCGGAATATAAGCAACAATCAGAGTAATAACAAACATCAATATAATGTAGGGAACCAGCTTTTTTACCATGGGGCCAATCGACTTTTCACCGGCAATCTGGCTGGAAATATAAAGAGTACCTGCAAAAGGCGGCGTCACCATGCCGACAGCGATATTCATAATCATAAAGGCACCTACGGCTACCGTACTTATCCCCAGTGTCCTGGTAATCGGAATAATAATAGGACAAGTCAAAAGGATGATCGAAGTCGGGTCGATGACACATCCAAGGCAAAAAAGCAATCCGTTAATTACTGTAAGAATCACAAATCTGTTATTCAAACCATTCAAAACTGCCTGTGAAACCATCTGTGCCAATCCGCTGCTCGATACATACCAGGCCATTGCCGTGGCAACACATACGATTGTCAACATAGAGCTGACGCGAATACTGATTTCACACATACTACGCCAAATCTGTTTTATCGACAAGGTCCTGTATATGAAACTTCCTACCAGCAGCGAATAGACGCAGGAGATAGCAGCCGCTTCCGTGGGCGTAAAAAATCCTCCATAAATCCCTCCTAAAATAATAACTGGCATCCCCAATGCAAAAATTGCGTCAAGAAATGTCTGGACTGCTTCTTTCAAAGAAAGGGTCTCTTCTGATTTCATCTCAACCTGGCCATACCGCAGCATATGCATCACACAAAAACTGCCTGCCAGAAGGATTCCGGGCACCACTCCTGCCATAAACAAAGATCCGACAGAAACCGAAGCCGTTGTTGCAAAAACCACCATAGGAATACTCGGCGGAATCACAATCCCCAGCGATGCACTGGAAGCATTAATCGCTGCTGCATCTTCCCCTTTATATCCTATCTCCTTCATTGGCTCAATCATAATTCCGCCAATGGCTGCGGCTGTCGCAGGTGCAGATCCGGAAATCGCACCAAAAAATGCTGCCGAAATTGTAGTGATGCAAGCAGATGCCGAAGGAAGCTTGCGGAAACACATCCGCATAAACTTAACAAGCCGCTTTGAGATTCCGCTAATTTCCATCAGATCACCCGACAAAGTAAAAAGCGGGAGCGCCAATAGAGGAAAACTGTCAATGGAAGTAAACATTTTTTGCGTAATCGCCGAAAGCGCATTGGTATCACCGGCAGTCAGCATCGCAAGAATCGTTGCCAGGCCTACAGAAACCGCTATCGGTGTCCCAAAAATCAAGAAGAAAATAAGAGTCCCCATCAACACAATTCCCAAAAACATTACTTATCCCCCTCCTCTCAGCTTTTTGTCAATTTCCGATATCTGTTTCCACACAAGTGCTACATAATGGGCAAGAAGAAGTCCACACCCCAAAGGGACACAGCTGTACATAAACCACATCGGCAATTTTAAAGAAGGGCTGGTCTGCCCGATTCTCACCTGATGCATCATGAGGTTCCAGCCATATATCATGGCAAAAAGACAAAAGGCAAACATAAAAATGAGTCGAATAATAGCAAAAATTTTTTGTCCCTTCAAGGATAGCTTTTCACTCACAATATCAATGCTGAACATCTGTCCCTGAAATGCACTCAATCCTGCCAGAATAAATACGGACCAAATCATACAGTATCTGGATGCCTCATCGCTCCAGGCCATATTATACCAGCCAGTATACCTTCCAATCGTAGCAAAAAACACAAAGCTGAGCATCATAAGAAGCAGAAAGCCTCCTACTCCCTTTTCCACCCGAAAAACCCATTCACTAAAGGCTTTCATATTCGCCTCCATTCTCATTGGCCGCGAAGAGCATTGACAAACTCCATATCCAATTTATCTTTATATTCTTCCAAAATAAATGCACATGCATCAGCCCACTCTTCCATGTCAACATCCGTTACGGTTCCGCCTGCCTGTTCCCATGCCTTATAGGACTCTTCCTCCTCTTCCTGTACCAGCTTTCTTTCATAGTTCTTTGCCTCTTCATCTGCTTCTATGATCCATTGCTGATATTCCGTCGGCAGTCTGTCAAAAAAGTCCCGGTTAATCATGCTGACAGTTGCACTATATACATGATGCGTTTTGGTACAATTTTTATCCGCCTCGTAATATTTTCCGGTCAAAGTGGGGCCAATCGGATTATCATGGCCGTCAATCGTTCCCTGCTGGAGGGAAGTAAACACCTCACCAATAGACATAGGAGTTGCATAAGCCCCCAAACCATTAAACAAAGAAATATAAACGTCATTTTCCATTACACGTATTTTTAATCCCTTCAAATCCTCCGGATGCTCAATAATCTTTTTCGTATTATAAAGATCCCGGAATCCCAGCTCCCAAAAACTCAGGGCATAAATTCCCGAATTTTCCAGGCTATCCAGTACTTCCCGGCCTTTTTCACTGTCAAGAGCCGTATAAGCAGCATCTCTGTCAGTAATTACATAAGGAAGATCCAATGCCAGAAATTTCTCTGAAAAATTAGAAATAGGGCCTGTGGCAATATTACACATTTCAAAAGTCCCAAGGCCCACTCCTTCAATGGTCTCCCGGTCTCCGCCAAGAATACTGCCCGCACACAATTCTACCTGAATTTTTCCTCCGCTTTTTTCATCAAGAACTTTCCCAAAATATTCTACCCCCTGTCCCAAAGCGGAATCGGCAGTAGCTCCGATACCTACCCGAAGCCGGACAATCTCTCCATCGGCATCCTTCCCTGTTGATTCCTTCTGTGTATTATCCACATCTGATATATTACTGTCTGTTTTACTCCCGTTTCCGCACCCCGCAAGAAAGAGAGCCATCAGAATCATTGCCATAATTTTTTGTACATTATTTTTCATAGTAATACCTCTCTATTCTAATGTTCTTTCCCTGCTGATCATGGGGTAAAAAGGCTTCCATCCGTTTGGCGGAACTGAGTCCACTCTACGATCTCCTCCTTTGGGGGATACTTTTTTGCCTGCTCTGCATTAAATTCAACACCAAATCCTGGCTTGTCATTGACATATGCATACCCCTTATCCACCACCGGGATCCCCTCAAAAACATCATGCATCGCGTCTCCAAAACCGGACCATTCCTGAATACCAAAATTTGTACTGGCAAGTCCCACATGCATTTGCGCTACATGGCCTACCGGATTCATATCCGTAGGGCCATGCCAGGCTGTCCGTATGCCAAAAATCTCGCTAAAATGAGCCAGCTTAAGCGATGGTGTCAAACCTCCAATCATACTGAAATGAATCCTAATAAAATCAATGAGACGTCCGGCAATCAGCCTTTGCCACTCCACCGGATTCGTACAAAGCTCCCCATGCGCTAACGGAGTAGTGCAGACCTGTTTTACATGTTGATAATATTCATATTGCTCCGGAGCAAACAAATCCTCCAGGAAAAAAAGCTTCAGCGGCTCCATCTCCTTTGCCAGGCAGACGGCATCGGCTGCTGGTATTCGTTCATGTACATCATGAATCAGCTCCGGGCCAAAGCCCAAACTATCCCTTGCATTTTCAAACAGTCCCACGATTTCCTGCATATAAGCCCGAGAATCCTGATAAAACCCATTCTTGGCATTCCTTGGCTTCCCTTCCCGCTGCATCTGGGAATATCCCTTCATAGGGAAATACTGCAGCCGGATATAATGAAAGCCCTCATCCATACGCTTTTCGGCCTCCTCAAGGATCTCTTCCCGGCTGCTGCCGTTCGCATAACTATAAAGGGCAATTCCTTCCCGGCATTTCCCCCCAAGCAGACTATAGACCGGCATATTTGCCACCTTCCCCTTGATGTCCCAAAGGGCCATATCGACACCTGCCACTGCATTATTCACAACCGGGCCATTTCTCCAATAACCGTTGTGATACATCAGACTCCACAACTCCTGAATCTCCTCCGCATTTCTTCCCAAAATCAACGGCTTTATGTATTCTTCAACAGCTGTCTGCACTGCCTTGCATCTCTGCGTGTAGGTTGCACAGCCAAATCCATAAAGCCCAGGGTGATTCGTATCCACGCGCACAACTACCAGATTCATGCCATCTGGACACGTGATATAGGCTTTTACATCAGTTATCTTAATCAATTTTCCATGCTCCTTATCCTATATTTCATTATGCGCGTTTCTATGGCCACTCGAAGCGCGCTAACGATCTTTCATCAAATCTTGCTCCATCTGATGTTTCTGAAAGAAGTATTCAATCCTCTCTTTATTCCTTAACAAGAATTTTTCCTGCTCCTCCATGGCATCCCCTTTATTGCCAAACAATGCATCAAGAAGGCTTTTATGATTCACCAGGCATTCGTCAAAATGTCTTTTTACCTTTTCCATATTCGGATAATCCCGCATGAGAAGCTTATTTGTCTCCAATAAAACCCGATAATATTCTTCCTGGAATATCCTCATAATCTGAACAAAATGAGAATTATCACTGGCTAAGATAACTGCCATATGAAACATCATGTCATATTTTGTCAATTCTTTATAATCAAAATTTGCGGCTGCTTCCTCCATACCCTGATAGGCAGAAAAAAACGCCTCCGTATCTCCTGTCAGACCATTTTCCACGATATTCTGAACCGCCCTTTTTTCAATCGCCTCACGCAACTGGATAATTTCCTTATACTCCTTTGCCGTCAGATTCAAGGTATCAGAAAACCCAGAATAGTCAAACAGATCCTCATTCGGACACACAAACGTACCTTTTCCATGCTTTGATTCCACCAGCCCGATTGAACGTAACCTCTGTAAAGCAGCACGTATCGTCACACGGCTTACCTTCAGCTCTCTGCTCAACTCATTTTCCGCCGGAAGCTTATCCCCGCTCTTCCAAACCCCTGTTTTAATATTGTCCAAAAGCTGCTTATAAACAATATCATCTCTTCTCTCATTAGCAATCGGTTGCATCATTGCCTCTCCTCCTTCTGATTTCATTTGCCCCATATACAAATAAAATCATGCCATAATCACCCATAACCCTAGTTATGTTGTTAGTTGTTAGTTGTTAGTTGTTAGTTGTTAGTTGTTAGTTGTTAGTTGTATTACAAGTATATAATCCATTCAATATTTTGTCAACCCCACATTTAATTAACAAAATTTCCCATTATCCAAGAGCTCCAATAATGTTTCCCAAAAGGTACGCCATAGAAGAAGGAGCGAAAAGAGGCGGGAAATGATCTGCTACTTTTTCCGGTTTCGGGATTAAGAATTCCTAAAATCTCTGATTTTTGCGAAAAACAAAACGAAAATCCCCAAACTCGCTTCGCTCAGACAGAGTGGATTTTCGTTTCCAGGCAAAACTCAGAGATTTAAGGACTTCTAAATCCCTGCAAAGTCAAAAGCGGCAGATCTTTTCCCGCCTCTTTTCGCTCCTTCTTCCATGACTGAGTATTCACAGATCTAAACTTAATGACATAATGTTGGAGATCCAGCCGGTCATTGCTCCATGGCCGGACATTCCCAAGATTAAAAAATGGGTACAAATTAAAGAACCATCGGTACATCAATTCCAAATAAACAAGTCAAATCATTTTATAAAATATAAGCAGTGCTATATACAATACACAGCCATGGAGGAACGGGCGGGCAAAGAACGCCAGGGACAAGGAGGAACCAGGTCTAGCCAGTTTTGCATTTGCAGGGGCTTTAGAATTACTTAAGTCCCGGAACAGCAAAACCGGCAGACCTGGTTCCTCCTTGTCCCCGGCGTTCTTTGTCCGCCCGTTCCTCCATGGCGTACCTATCGAGATCCCCTCTTTCCTCCTCCCCCCAACAAAAAACACACGCACATCAGCGATCTTCTCGCCCTCCTGTACGTGTGTCTCCTTCCACTCATGTCTGACAAAGCACATTGTTCAGATATATCTGATTCTTACATCTCACCCAGTCCGCTCTCAATCGCCTGGCTCAACGTATCCATCGCGGCGGCCTCATCCTCACCGTCACAGATCAGCGTAATCTCGGTTCCCGACTTGATACCGGCCGCCATCACATTCAATACGCTCTTAGCGATGATTCTCTTCTCTCCGCACTCGATCAATACATCACATTTAAACTTCATCGCGGTCTGGGACAAAACACCCGCGGGTCTTAAGTGCAGTCCGGATGGATTTACGATGGTTAAAGTCTTACTAAGCATGGCACATTTCTCCTTTATAATTAATTTATAATCCCTCAAATCCGCACTTTTTCAGTACGAACCTCTCATTAAAATTTTATTACAAATCGTGGTAAGTGTCAAGTTAAAAGACGCATTTCCCGGCGTTTTTCACAATGTTTTTATAATTACCTTTCCTGATTTTTGCGTTCTCTTTCTGCTTTGGAAAATACACATCCGCAATAATCCTGCCGGTATAAACCGTACTTCTCAGACAGTTCCACAGAACGTTTATAGCCATTCTTTTTTTTGAAATCAGAAGACAGATGTCTGACATGGTATGTCTGTCCTAGTTCCTCTCCTATCTCATTCAGCCATTCTGCATTTTTTAAAGGACTAATAGTCAGAGTCGTGGTAAAATAATCATAGCCTCCTTCGGCTGCCAGCCTGGCAGCTTCCTCCAAACGCAGACGATAGCATCCCTGGCAGCGTATCCCGCCTTCCGGCTCCTGCTCTAACCCTCTGGCCATCTCATAAAAACGCTGGGGCTCGTAAGGGCCCGCTATCATATGAATCGCATAATGCGCCGGCAATATTTCAATCAGATGCTGCTGCTCTTTGATTCTCTTCTCATACTCCTCCCGAGGTGAGATATTAGGATTGTAGTAAAAAACTGTAATTTCAAAATACTGGGACAAATACTCCAGCACATAGCTGCTACAGGGCGCGCAACAGCTATGTAGAAGGAGCCGGGGTATCCGGCTCCTTTTTTCATTCTCTTGTATAATAGTCTCTAATTCCCTCTGATAATTCCTGCGATTCATAAAAGCCTCCGAATAACAATTGAAATTAAAGAAAATCCCGAATCCTCTTACTCCGCACAGGATTACGCAGCTTGCGCAATGCCTTGGCTTCAATCTGACGGATACGCTCACGGGTAACATTAAATTCCTTACCCACTTCTTCCAGTGTCCGGGGATGTCCATCCTCCAGACCAAACCGAAGCACAATCACCTGACGCTCACGCTCCTTGAGATCTCCCAGCAGTGCATCAATATGCTCTCTTAGCATCACGGATTCCACGTTCCCTTCCGGGGTAACTACGTTGTTATCCGCCACAAAATCACCTAAGTTGGAATCATCCTCTTCCCCAATCGGCGTCTCTAACGAGGCTGGCTCCCTGGCGATCTGCATGATCTCCATCACCTTCTCCTCCGACATATCCAACGCATCTGCCAGCTCCATCACTGAAGGCTCATAGCCCAGCTCCAGAGTCAGTTTCCGCTGCATCTTTGACATCTTATTGATCGTCTCTACCATATGCACCGGTACACGGATGGTACGTGCCTGGTCTGCAAGCGCCCTGGTCACAGACTGCCGAATCCACCAAGTAGCATATGTACTCAGCTTATATCCCTTTGTATAGTCAAATTTTTCCACGCCCTTGATCAAGCCTAAATTGCCTTCCTGCACCAAATCCAGGAAACTCATGCCTCTGCCGGTATATCGTTTGGCAATGCTGACTACCAGCCGAAGATTCGCCTCGATCAGGCGCTCCTTGGCATGTTCATCTCCCTCTGCTTTTCTCTTGGCCAATACCAATTCCTCATCTGCGCTGAGAAGCGGCACCGTGCCAATCTCTTTCAAATACATCCGCACCGGATCCTCAGTACCGATACCCTCCAGAAGGTCTACCGCTTCCAGATCAATCTCTTCGGCTTCTTTTAAGAAACTGTCATCTCCGGCAAAGTCATCATCGTCCAGAAGGAGCGGATCCTCCGCCATCAGGCTCTCATCAATGATCGGGATCACATCTATCCGGCGCTCTTCCAGATAATTATAAATCTGTTCCATCTGCTCGGGTGTCAGGCTATCTCCCATAAAAAAATCATTGATCTCTGCCACATCCAATGCGTTATGCTTCGTTTTGGCAACTTCCACTAGCTTTTTGAGCTTTTCTAAAAAATTGTCTTTTTCCACGGTAACGTCCTTTCACTTAAGGGTAACTTCAGAACCTGTTCAACTTATCATTATATATCAGTGAATTCCAAATTTCAACATATTCTTTCTAAATTTGTCATTTTTTATGTCATTTTCTGTAACGATCCGGTTTTTAAAGCTTTTGGCAAAACTCTCCGGATCTTAACCTGCTGACAAAGGTTTTCCAGCTGTACCTGGCTGTGGCTGCCGCCAAACTCTCCATCCAATACCCAGTCCACCGGTTCTTCTGACTCTACTGTCAGAGAATTCGCTTTGAACTTGTGGACCAGCTCACATTTGTCATCCTTTAACAGAAGGCTGGATACAATACTGCTCAGCTCCAGCGGCGTCTTGGGCGTCTCGATCAACAGCACCTCAAACTGTCCGTCACACAGAGATACATCCTGGTTCACTAATCCCTTAAATCCGCCGACGCTAATCGTATTAGTTACCATGCCAAAAATAAAATCCCCTTCACAATCTTCTTCTCCTCCCGTAACCTTCATCGGGTAGGATTTGATCGAAGAAAGGCTCTTTACCCCTTCCAGCACATATGCCTGGTGCCCCAGCAGGTTCTTTTTATCCTGAGATGTCAGATAAGACACCTCGGTAAAAGCCCCAAATCCGGCAACATAAATGAAATAACGTTCCTGGCAGAATCTCCCGATATCAATAGCATAAGGCTCCCCTGTTGTGACTGCCAGGGCAGCGGCGGCCATCTGCCGGGGTATGCGAAGGCTTCTTGCAAAATCGTTCGTGGATCCTGCCGGAATATACCCCAGCTCCGGACAATGAGCCAATTCCATCATTCCGGAAACCGTCTCATTGAGCGTGCCGTCTCCGCCGCTGCAGACCACCAGGTCCACCTCGCCGCCCCACCGCGCAACTACAGCTTTCGCCTCCATGGCTTCCTGGGTAATGTGTATTCGAATCTCATAGCCTGCCTTTGTAAAAATATCAAGAATTTCCAAAAGCCGGTTTTTGATCTGCCCCTTACCTGATTTGGGATTGATCACCAGCAGCAACTTCTTTTCTTTCTCCATGCCGGATCGTCACCTCCCTTTCATTATCCTCATTTTATCAGCTTTGTATACCTGCCAAACGCATTCGGCAACGGATAAATTGTCTTTAATTCTTCTTTTTGTACGGAAATATAAGTTTTTGGCAGTTCCCGGCCAAGACGAATCCGATATCCGGCCATATGCCATTCCACATGCGAAAAAATATGTTTTGCCGCCGGTAATGGCTCGCAGCTGATAATGGCCTCAGAATCCAGTCCAAATGCCTCTGCCAACTGTTCGGGCTTTAGGTATCCTTCCACATTGGGAAGCTCATAAAGAGACGCCAAAAGCCCGGTTGCTTTTCGTTTGCGGATTCCGATCTGATTATGATATTCCAGAATACATACCGTACGTTCCTCACACCGGCGCTTTTTAGGAGCTGTCTTAAACGGGATCTCATCTGTAAGCTTTTCCTGGCAGGCAAGACAAAGCTGCATCAGCGGGCATTCCTCACATCGCGGTTTTCCATTCGGTATGCAGATCGTCTCCCCCAACTCCATGATCCCCTGATTAAAAGCCCCTGCCTCCTTTGGCATGGTTTCCCTCAGCATAACCTCCATCCGCTTTTTAACAGACTGCTTCAAAATATCTTCCCGGCTTGCCAATACCCGAGAAAGCACTCGCAGTACATTGCCGTCCACGGCAGGCACTGTCTCATTATAGGCAATAGATGCAATCGCACCTGCCGTATAACTGCCGATTCCCGGCAGCTTTACCAACTGTTGATAGCACGAAGGCATCTGCCCGCCATATTCATTGACAATCTGTTCTGCTGCCTTTTTTAAATTCCTGGCCCGGCTATAATATCCTAAGCCCTCCCACAGTTTCATCAGACGGTCTTCTTCTACTTTAGCCAAATCCGTCACATCCGGAAGCTCTTTCATAAAACGCTCAAAATAAGGTTTTACTGCCTCAATCCTTGTTTGTTGAAGCATGATTTCAGAGATCCAAACCCGGTAAGGCAGAGGATTCTCCCTCCAGGGAAGCTCCCTGGCATTCAAACAATACCATTTAAGCAACGGTTCATTGACTGACCGGAGACGCTCCAGATCCGTCATTTGAGGCGCTTTTGCTCCATTATCATACATATCCATAAATTCCCCGGACAGATACTTCTCCGGACACCACCACTCGCATACCGCCGGATGTCTCTACCAGAAGCTCCCCTTTCTCATTGATTCCCCGGCAAATTCCCGTATAGGTATCGCCAGGCGCCAGTACTTTTACCTCCCGGTCCCGGTTCACCAGATTATTATTATATTCTTCCATCAGCGGCCCAAGATTAAGCGCCGGCAAAAATCTTTCATAATACTCCTCCCATGCCTCCGCCACTGCCGCTGTCAGCTGAGCCCGGCTTACTGTCCTGCCCGTACATAAAAGCAGCGAGGTTGCCTTGTTCTCCAGCTCCTTGGGAAATTCCGAAATGCCGACATTAATACCGATACCAATCACTACATAATGAATCCTCTCCATCTCTGTACTCATCTCGGTCAAAATCCCGCAGACCTTTTTGTCATCCAGGATCACATCGTTCGGCCATTTGATCTTCCCCGCCAGCCCTGTCACCCGGCAAATCGCGGATTCTACCGCCAGGGCAGCTACCAATGTCAGCATGGACGCATATTCCGGCGGAATCTCCGGCCTCAGGATCAGGCTCATCCAAATGCCTGTTCCTTTGGGTGAAATCCAGGATCTTCCCCGCCGCCCTTTTCCAGCATTTTGTTCCACCGCCACCACCAGGGTACCCTCCGGCGCTCCCTGTTCCGCCTGACGCCTGGCCTCATTGTTTGTGGAATCCACTATATCCAAAAACACCAGGTTCTGGCCGGCCTGTTTCGTATGGAGAATGCTGCGGATCTCCTCACCTGTAAATACATCTTCACCTTCCAAAAGGCGGTAACCACGGTTGCGAACCGCTTCAATCCGATATCCGTCCTCCTCAAGCTGCCGGATCACCTTCCACACGGCAGTCCTCGATACTCCCAGGCTTTCACACAGTTCCTGGCCGGATACATACTCGGAAGTACTTTTCAGCACCTTTAATATTTTCGTCTTCACAGTTACCTCCGAATGCTGATAGCGCTGGCAACGCCAAGCAACACCAGGATCCCAGCGCACAGGCATAAGGATATGCCTCCGAATCTCCTCTTTTTGTCCCTGCCGCTGTATTTCAGCTTATACCAGCCGCTGACACCATTCAGAAGGCCGGCCAGCCAGAAGATCACCGGAAACAGAAATTGATTCTTTTCCGGATCCAGAAATGCCAGCACCGCACAAATCACCACCAGAACCCCTATTACAATATACATCAAATCCAACATCATTCCCTCATTATGAGGATTTTTCCTTCTATCCTGGTTTGTCATGCCACACTCCTACTCCATATTTATCAACGTCGCTGCCATCACTGCCTTGATCGTGTGCATGCGGTTCTCCGCCTCGTCAAATACCTTTGACTGAGAAGATTCAAAGACCTCGTCCGTCACTTCCATCTCCGTAATTCCAAACCGCTCTCCCATCTCCTTGCCAATCTTGGTCTTCAAATCATGGAAGGCAGGCAGGCAATGGAGGAAAATAGCCTGCTCCCCGGCATTCGCCATCACTGCTTTCGTCACCCGGTAAGGCGTCAGCTCACGGATTCTCTCTTCCCAGACATCCTCCGGCTCTCCCATCGATACCCATACATCCGTATATATCACATCTGCATCAGCCGTTCCTGTCTTTACATCATCCGTCAAAGTAATGCTGCCGCCGGAAGCTGCCGCATAGGTACGGCACTGTTCTACCAGCTCTCCATTCGGAAAATACCGCTCCGGCGCGCAGGCTACAAAATCCATCCCCAGCTTTGCACAACCCACCATCAGCGAATTCCCCATATTGTAGCGGGCGTCTCCCATATATACCAGCTTTCTTCCTTTCAACTCTCCAAAATGCTCCCGGATCGTCAGCATATCCGCCAATATCTGTGTTGGATGGTATTCATTCGTCAGGCCATTCCACACCGGAACCCCGGCATATTTTGCCAACTCCTCCACAATCTCCTGTCCATAACCGCGGTATTCGATCCCATCATAAATCCGGCCCAGTACGCGCGCCGTATCGGCAATGCTCTCCTTTTTTCCAATCTGGGAACCTGAAGGATCCAGATAAGTGCTCCCCATTCCCAGATCCTGAGCGGCCACCTCAAAGGAACAGCGCGTGCGGGTGCTTGTCTTCTCAAAAATCAGCGCGATATTCTTTCCTTTGCATAACTCTGCGGGAATTCCGGCCTTTTTCTTCTCCTTTAAACCGGCCGCCAGGTCCAATAGATAAGTAATCTCCTCTGCGGTAAAATCCTTTAATGTCAAAAAATGCCTGCCCTTTAAATTCATGATAATCCCTCCGTCTTCTATATACTTTTACTTCCTTTATATTCTTCTATAACTTACTATAACGGACAAATACTGTCAAGATTTCTAATCACAAAGAGAGCGATCCCTCGCCCTCTTTGACCTGCCTTGTCTTCTCTGTTTTGAAAGATCTTACTTCTATTCTTCTCTTCCCACTTCCGCCAGCGATTTCACCAGGCCGGCAACCCCCTGAATTTCCGAAGGAATAATGATTTTGGTCGCTTTGCCATCAGCCGCTGCCATAAATGCTTCCAGGCTTTTCAACCGCAGTACTGCCTCATCAGCTCCGGCCTCTTTCAGGTAACGAATACCGTTGGCATTCGCCTGCTGCACCTTTAAAATCGCCTCAGCCTCACCCTCAGCTTCCTTGATCCGCTTCTCCTTCTCCGCCTCAGCGTGGAGAATCGCTGCCTGCTTATCCGCCTCAGCATCCAGAATCGCCGACTCTTTCTTACCTTCTGCAACCAGAATTGTGGACTTCTTTTCTCCCTCAGCACGCAAAATTGCCTCACGGCGTTCACGCTCTGCCTTCATCTGTTTCTCCATGGCATCCTGGATCGCCGCCGGAGGAATAATATTCTTTAGCTCAACCCGGTTCACTTTGATCCCCCATGGATCTGTGGCTACATCCAGCGAAGAGCGCATCTTGGTATTGATAGTCTCTCTGGATGTCAGTGTCTGATCCAACTCCAGATCTCCGATAATATTTCTCAGAGTGGTGGCCGTCAGATTCTCTATCGCCATGATTGGATTCTCCACCCCATAAGCAAACAGCTTCGGATCCGTAATCTGGAAAAACACCACCGTATCTATACGCATAGTGACATTATCCTTAGTAATCACCGGCTGGGGAGCAAAATCCACTACCTGTTCCTTCAAAACCACCCGCTTCGCCACTCGATCCACAAACGGCAAAAGAAAATGGACTCCCACATGCCAGGTTCCCAGATAAGCGCCCAAACGCTCTACCACCAGCGCATTCGCCTGAGGCACGATGCGGACACAGGACACCAGCACAATCAGTATTATGATCATTAAAATCAAAAAAATAATCAGTGTCGTCATATTATGTTTCCTCCTGTAGCTCTTCTACAATCAACTTAACTCCTTGAATCTCCCGAATCCGGACCATCTTTCCGGTTTCATAGCTTACCCCGGGGGTTCCCGCCCTGGCCGTCCACTCCTGGCCATCCACAACTGCCGTGCCGGTCCCCTGTTCATTGTCAATGGTTGCCGTAACCCGTGCCTTTTTGCCAATCAGTCCTTCCGCGTTCGTCTTCACAGTCTGACTGTTGACATACTTTGATGCAAACGGCCGGGTGAGGAACAGCAGCAGGAATGATGCAATCACAAATGCTGCCAGCTGAAGCTCTATGCCGGCGCCAAACAGGGAAAACAAAAAAGCGACAATGGCCCCTCCAGCAAACCAGATGGTTGTCAGAGCCATGGTGGCAATCTCAATCCCAATCAGCACAACAAATGCGATCAGCCAATAGATGGGTATCATCCTCTCCTACCTCCTTTTTGACACAACAAATTCAAATTTCTTTGCAACATCATTGAGTATATCACACTTTATCATCATTTACAAGTGACCACCAGTGCCGCTCCTGACAGAATCAGCATGATAATTACCAGCCTTTTCACCAGTCGTTCATTCAGCAGATCTCCGCTTTTTATTCCTGCAAACAAGCCAATCAACATAGCCGGAAAAAGCATTGCCGCCTGCCCCGCCACCGCCGGTGTCAGAATCCCTGTAGCTATATACATGGGAATCCGAAACAAATTTTCCGCCAAAAACACAGCGCACATATTAGCTTTGAATGAATGGATGTCTTTCGTTACCCGTCCCACATAAGCCGCCAGCATGGCTCCAATCCCATACATTCCGCTTAAAATACCAGATAATATTCCGATCAGGATCAGAGCTGCCCGCGACCCCTTCCCCTCCTTCGGAGAAATCTCCCGGACAAGCATTTCCACACCGATCCCGACGATTACCAGGCCGAAAAAGATTTTAACGCTTCGTGAATCTCCATTCTTTAGCAAAAAGATACCCGGAATATTTCCTGCCAGAATCAGAACGATCAGTGGGACACAAAGCTTCCAGCGAATCGATCGCCGCTCCTTCCAGACCAGAATCAGATTCGTGGGAAAACCTAATAACAGCTCTACCGGGGTAATGCGAAGATTACTGCTGCCAAAGCTTAAAATGGTCGTAAATACCAAGGTATTGGCAAAACCACAAAGGCCTTTGATAAAAAATGCCACCAGCGTTGCCGCGATCCACCAGACCATCGCTATCCCCTCCTCTGCCTGGCGGCCTCATACATCACTACAGAAGCGGCAACGGCAGCGTTTAAGGATTCTACTTTCCCCAGCATGGGAATACGAATCCGGACATCGGCCCTGGCAACCGTCTCCTGGCTCAGCCCGCTTCCCTCATTGCCAATCAAAAATGCTGTTGCCTTCCGATAATCCTCTTTGTCATAATCCCTGCTGCCACGCAGATAAGTGGCGCAGAGGCGGATCCCTGCTTTTTTCAAAAAAACCAGTGCCTCGTCCAAATCTTCCACATAAACAAACGGCACTCGCAGCAAAGATCCCATGGTCGATCGTACTACCTTGGGATTATAGATATCTGCCGTGCCACTGTCCATAAGGATCCCGGTCGCACCCGCTCCCTCTCCGGCCCGCAGTATCGTTCCCAAATTGCCCGGATCCTGAAGCTGTTCTAATACCATCAGCAAAGGCGGCCGGCCGGTGCTTCCCGCCGCCGCCATCTCTTCCAGGCGATACTCCCTCTGTTCCACGACAGCCATCACGCCCTGCGGAGTACGGGTATCCGACAGGGCGGCAAACACAGTATCCGTCAACACTTCCACCTGCCGTACTTTTTCTGTCAGCTCTGCATAATGAGGATTCCCGCGAAAGCTGTCTGAAATATAAAGAGTCCGTATTCTCTCCGGGGGAATCTCCAGGCACATCCGCACCCCCTCAGCTACAAAAAGTCGCTCTTCCCGCCGTGCCTTCCCTTTTTTCAACAGCGCACTGACATATTTTACCTGCTTGTTAGCCGTACTGGTTATCATGCCTCTTTATCCTTTCCCAGATTTTCCAAATCCGCCAGCCAGACCCGGCCGGCAGCATCGCTGGGCATCCGCAGATCTCCTCGCGGTGACACTGCTACGGAACCCACCTTCGGGCCGTCCGGCAGGCAGGACCGCTTGAATTGTTGAGTAAAAAACCGCCGGTAAAATACTTTCTGCCACTTTTCAATCACGGCAGCATCATATTCTCCTTCAAACGCCTTCAGCGCCATGCGGTATATTTTAGACGGCATAAAGCCAAAACGCAGCATATAATAAAGGAAAAAGTCATGCAATTCATAGGGGCCTACCAGATCCTCTGTCTTCTGTGATATGACGCCGTCCTCCGGCGGCAAAAGCTCCGGGCTGACCGGGGTATCAAGCACATCCAGAAGTACCTGCTTTAACGTCTCCTCCCCACAGATATCTGCACAGTAGCGCACCAGATGGCGCACCAACGTCTTAGGCACAGAAGCATTTACCCCATACATAGACATGTGATCCCCATTGTAGGTCGCCCACCCCAAGGCAAGCTCTGACATATCCCCGGTTCCTACCACCAGCCCGTTTACCTGATTGGCAATATCCATCAATACCTGGGTTCTCTCCCTGGCCTGCCCGTTTTCATATGTCACATCATGCTTCGCAAGATCCTGTCCGATATCTGCAAAATGCTGCATCACCGCAAGCTTGATATCCACCTCTCTTAACGATGCCCCCAACTCCTTTGTCATACGGCAGGCATTTCGGTAGGTGCGATCCGTGGTGCCAAAGCACGGCATGGTAATCCCATGGATCTGTGCCCGTGGCAATCCCAGCATGTCAAAAGCCCGCGCTGTTACCAATAAGGCCAGTGTCGAATCCAGCCCGCCGGATATCCCCAGCACCGCATGGCTGCAGCCTGTATGCTGAAGACGTTTTTTGAGTCCCAGAGCCTGAATCGTAAAAATCTCTTCGCACCGGCGGTTTCTCTCTGCCTGATTTCCTGGTACAAACGGGCGGCTGGCAATCGGACGCAATAGCTTGTCCTGCTGCCTTTTCACCATATTTTCTGAGTTCAGAGAAAACTCTACCGGCAGATATCCTTCCTGGCTCTGCCCCGGATGGGTATTGACTCGCCGGCGCTCGCCGAGCAGTCGCTCCAAATCCAGATCCGCATAGATCGTCTCTGGTATAAACCGTCGCGATTCTGCCAATATCGTACCGTTCTCGGCAATGATATTATGTCCGCCAAATACCAAATCCTGAGTGGATTCTCCTTCTCCGGCATTGGCATATACATATCCGCACATCAGCCGCGCCGACTGGCCGGAGATCAATGACTCGCGGTAACTGTCCTTTCCCACAGTCTCATCACTTGCCGAACAGTTCGCCACCACCAATGCCCCGGCCTGGACATGACGGATACTGGGAGGGCAGGGAACCCACACATCTTCACAAATCTCGGCAGCCACCAGAAGATCCGGCATCTCCCGGCAGCGAAATAAAAGATTGCTTCCCATTGGCACCCAGTTATCCTGCCACTCTGTCAGCACCACATCCTGCATGGATGACGTAAAATGCCTCTGCTCATAGAACTCCGAGTAATTTGGCAAATGAGTCTTTGGTATAATCCCCAAAAGTTTCCCGCCGGAAAGAGCCGCCGCCACGTTATAAAGCTTCCCCCCATGCTCCCACGGCAGCCCCACAAATACCAGCATATGCTTTCCCGCCGTGCATTTTGCGATTTTCAAAAGCTCCTCCCTGGCGCTTTTCAGCAGCGGAGCCTGTAAAAACAAATCTCCGCATGTATAAGCTGTCAGACAGAGTTCGGGAAATACCATCAAACCGGCGCCTGCCGTTTCTCCATCTTCCAACAGCCTGCAAATCTGCTCCCGATTATATACCGGATCTGCTACCCGGACCCCGGGGGTCGCAGCAGCCACCCGAAAAAATCCATCTTTCATAATATTCGTCTCCATCCTTTCGCAATTACAACAATTATACCCTTTTCTTCCTTATTCAGCAATAGTGCCCATTTACTTTTGTCCGATTATTTTGTACAATAATAATAACGAATCATCCTTGCAGCATTTCTACAGCCTATTTTTTGAAACCGGAAAGCCGCATCGCTGACTCGCCACCGGCAGAGAACGTGTTCTCTGTCAGCGACTGCCACATGAACTTGCCCAATGGATAAGGAGCGTGGAAGTATGAAAATTTCTACCAAGGGGCGGTACGCCCTGCGCATGATGATTGAGTTTGGTTTGAACCTGGATCAATGCACGAAGATCAGCCAGGTGGCTGCACGGCAGGGCATCTCGGACAAGTATCTGGAACAAATCGTAACCCTGCTGCATCGTGCCGGATACGTCCGCAGCAGCCGAGGCGCCCAGGGCGGCTATATGCTGACCCGGAAGCCGGAGGAATACACGGTAGGCATGATTCTCCGCCAGACCGAAGGCAGTCTTTCTCCGGTCGCCTGCCTGGACGATGACGTCAACCAATGTGAGCGGGCTTCCTACTGCGCGGCACTGACCGTCTGGAAGCAGCTGAAGGATGCCATCAACCTGGTCGTGGACAACGTAACCCTGGCAGATCTGATTGAAGAGCAAAAAAACCGACCCCATGACAACCTAATGTGAACATGACCGACAAATGACCCAAGGAGCAGTGAATATTCATGAATGAATTTTCCAGAACAGAACGGTTAATCGGAACCAACAGACAGCAACAACTGGCCGGCACCACCATCGCCGTTTTCGGTGTGGGCGGTGTCGGTTCCCACTGTATTGAAGCACTGGCGCGCTGCGGAATCGGCCATCTGGTGCTAATTGACAATGATAAAGTTTCCCTGACAAATATCAACCGTCAGAGCATCGCTGTCCACAGTACTGTCGGGCTTCTCAAAACCCAGGTCATGAAAGAACGGCTTTTGGATATCAATCCCGATATCCAGGTGGACACCCGGGAGATTTTTGTGCTACCCGAGAATCTTCAGGAACTGATGGAAGCCATCGGCCCCGTCGATTATATCATTGATGCCGTCGACACAGTAGCTGCCAAGCTAGCCATTGTCCGCTACGCCCATGATCGGGATATTCCGCTTATCTCCTCCATGGGAACCGGCAATAAATTTCATGGGGAACTGTTTACTTTCGCTGACATTTTCCAGACCTCCGTATGCCCGTTATGCCGCGTCATGCGGCGGGAATTAAAAAAAATGGGCATTCACCAGCTGAAGGTCCTCTATTCTCAGGAAATGCCAGCCACCCCGGTTCTTCCCTCTGAGGAAGCAACCATCCGGCGCCAGATACCAGGCAGCATCTCTTTTGTGCCGCCGGTAGCCGGACTTTTGATTGCTGGTGAAGTAATCAGGGACCTTCTTAAGCTTCCCTGATTTAAAATAACACACACGAAAATATTTTATAGGGGGATACGTATGAAATCAACAAACAAATGGGCGAGCCGGATGGGTTTCATCCTGGCCACCGCCGGTGCTGCCATCGGCCTCGGCAATCTATGGAAATTTCCTTACCTCATGGGACGCAACGGCGGTTTTCCTTTCCTGGCCGCTTATCTGATCTTTATCGGTCTTCTCGGCGTCCCGGTCATGATCACGGAGATGGCCCTTGGGCGCAAAACCGGCCACAATCCGGTTCTAGCTTATGACACCGTACATCCGCATGCCCGCATTGTCGGCTATCTTGGCGTATTGGCCGCCTTTTTCATTTTGTCCTACTACGCGGTGATCGGCGGCTGGATTATCAAATATTTTGTCAGCTACGCCGTCACTTTCCGGGCGCCGGAAGATTTTTCCGCTTTTATCGGCCATCCGACCGAGCCGCTGATCTGGTTTTTTCTTTTCATGCTTGGCACTGCACTGATCTGCTATTTTGGTGTCAGCGGCATTGAAAAAGCGAGCAAATTCATGATGCCCGCCCTTTTTATCATCTTGCTTATTATCATTGTACGCGGGCTTACCCTGCCGGGGGCTGCTGCTGGCCTGTCCTTTATTTTTACCCCGAAGTTTAACGAATTCAGCCTGAATTCCGTGAGCGCCGCCCTGGGACAGGTCTTCTATTCCTTAAGCCTCTGCATGGGCATCACCATCACCTACGGCAGTTATCTGCACAAGGATGTGAGCATTCCCAAAGGCTGTATCCAGGTGGCCGTCCTTGACACCTGCATGGCATTACTCGCCGGTATCGCCATTTTCCCCGCCGTATTTGCCTGCGGCCTGGAGCCGGCCTCCGGCCCCGGGCTGATCTTTGTCACTCTTCCCGAGGTGTTTGGCGCTATGGCCGGAGGACCCTTTTTTGCCGCTCTGTTCTTTCTGCTCGTCTTCTTCGCAGCTGTAACCAGCGCGGTGGCGCTATTGGAAGTATCGGTCTCCTTCGTGATGGGCAATTGGCACTGGAGCCGCCGAAAAGCAGTATTTCTGCTGTCCTTGACTATTTTCCTTCTCGGCATCCCCAGCTCCCTTTCCTTCGGGCCCCTGGCCGAGATATCCATTCTCAACTACAACATCTTCGATTTCGTATGTATGCTGACCGACAATATCTTTCTGCCCTTCGGCGGCATCTTTATGTGCTACTATATCGGCTGGAAATGGCAGCCCGCGCAGCTAATCGACGAAATCTGCTTAAACGGCGTCCCGTTCCCGCTGGCAAAGGCCTGGCTTTTCCTGATCCGCTTTATGACCCCGGTTATGGTCATCATCGTATCGCTTACAGGGTTCTTCAGTATTTACCAAACAGTGTTCCGCTAGAATCATCATTGAGTTGATTAGCTGAGTAGTTCCGGAAGGTACGCCTTGGGGGAGGAAGCGGGCGGGGTTCTGCGGGCGGGATTTTCTCCTGTTTCGGGATTAAGAAGTCCTAAAATTTCTGAATTTTGCAAAAAACGAATCAAAAATATCCAAACTCGCTAACGCTCAGACAGTGGATATTTTTGATTCAATGCAAAATCCAGAAATTTAAGGGCTTCTAAAAATCCCTGCAAATGTCGAAAATCCCGCCCGCAGAACCCCGCCCGCTTCCTCCCCCAAGGCTGAATATTCTCAATTCTAGGCTTATATAGTATGATTCTGATCAAAAAGTCATGCTTTTAGCTTCAATGTCATGGCATTCCTTGTAAAATATTAGTTGCACAATCAATGTCCTCAAACTTAGTTCCGAGAATATCCAGCCGTGGAGAAAAGAGTGGGACAGCCGGTGCGCCAGCCAGGATTTTTGACATTTGCAGGGATTTTAGAAGCTCTTAATTTTCTGGATTTTGCGTTGAAACGAAAATGCACACTGTCTGAGCGAAGCGAGTTTGGGCATTTTCGTTTCGCACTTAGCAAAATCCAGAAATTTTAGAGCTTCTTAATCCCGAAACGGAAAAAATCCCGGCTGGCGCATCGGCTGTCCCACTCTTTTCTCCACGGCGTCCCTTCAGCATACCTTCAGAAACATTCTCCACGGCATACCTTCAGAAACACTATCTCACTGACATTGTCAGCCCCCTCCTATGTACCGGAAGCACTATGCGCTTCCGGTGAGCCTTTAGCGCACAGTAAAGGTTGCGCACTGCGTATGCTCGGCACGGCTGGCCCCGTCGCCGCAAACATCGATATGCTCGGCCTGGCAATGACGTCCTTCATTATAGATACAGTTCACTGCCTCACAATCCACCTCCAGACGGCTTTCCGGAGTCTTGAAAATATTCTTAAACGCACCTTCCCGGTTCTCATCAAAGCTGCCGCAGCAGGTTCCCTCCCGCTCCTTTGCTCCCTGTCCGTCCACGATAATCGCCTGCTTACAACAGCAGTTGTCCGCATTATGCAGACAGTTTGTTACTGTACAATCCAGCTTGGTCATAATAAATGCATACCTCCTTCATAAGATGATGTCCCGCCGGCCTTCTTCGGCCTGAGCGCAGTCATAAAATCGATATCATCCAATATCAAGGTTAGTATGCATTTATTTTTTTAATCTATGCATCTATTACTTTTTTATCTGGACTTCCCGGATTTCTTTTTTGGCAATTTCATCTTTTATTGCCGCAATAAATTCTCCCAGCGGCTTCTGTCCTTCGTCCCCTAAGAACCGGCTGCGCACAGCGACAACACCTTCTTCCTCCTCCTTCTGGCCTACCACCAGCATATAAGGAATCTTCTGCATCTGGGCTTCCCGGATCTTATAGCCAATCTTTTCCGAACGCGTATCCAGCTCTGTCCGGATTCCGGCCTCTTCCAGCTTTTCCGTCACCTGTCCGGCATAATCCATAAATTTATCCGAGATCGGCAGCACCTTCACCTGCACGGGTGCCAGCCAGGTCGGAAATGCCCCTGCAAAATGCTCAATCAAAATACCGATAAACCGCTCAATGGAGCCGAATGCAACCCGATGAATCATGATTGGGCGGTGTTTCTCGCCATCCGCCCCGATATACTCCAGTTCAAACCGCTGAGGCATCTGGAAATCCAGCTGTATGGTGCCGCACTGCCAGGTCCTGCCAATCGCATCTACCAGATGGAAATCAATCTTCGGTCCATAGAAAGCGCCGTCTCCCTCATTGACTACATAGTCCAGGCCCAGCTCGCCAAGGGCCCCGCGGAGGCCTTCCGTCGCCATCTCCCAATCCTCGTCACTGCCCATACTGTCCTCCGGACGAGTGGACAGCTCCACATGATATTGGAAACCAAACAGCTTATAGACAGAATCAATCAGTCTGGCCACTCCCACAATCTCTTCCTTGATCTGCTCCGGCATCATAAAAATGTGCGCGTCATCCTGAGTAAAGCAACGCACCCGCATAAGGCCATGCAGCTGTCCCGATTTCTCATGACGATGCACCAAGCCCAGCTCTCCTACCCGCAGAGGCAAATCACGATAAGAACGCGGCTCTGAGGCATATACCAACATTCCCCCCGGGCAATTCATAGGTTTGACAGCAAAATCCTGCTCATCAATCACGGTAGTGTACATATTATTTTTATAATGATCCCAGTGCCCGGAATTCTCCCACAGGCCACGATTTAAGATGATCGGAGTGGAAATCTCCACATACCCCGCCTTCTTGTGAATCTCCCGCCAGTATTCTAACAGCGTGTTCTTCAATACCATACCTTTCGGCAGGAAAAACGGAAAGCCTGGCCCTGCCTCATGCATCATAAACAGCCCCAGCTCCCGGCCCAGCTTCCGGTGATCCCGCTTTTTTGCTTCCTCCATCATCGTAAGATAGGCTTCCAGCTCCTCCTTCTTGGAAAATGCCGTGGCATAGAGACGTGTCAGCATCTTATTGTGCTCATCTCCCCGCCAGTATGCACCGGCAATACTAGTCAGCTTATAAGCTTTTCCCACATCTTTGGTACTCATCAGATGCGGTCCGGCACATAGATCCGTAAATTCTCCCTGCTTATAAAAACTGATTTCCTCCCCTTCCGGCAAATCTTCAATCAATTCCACTTTATATGGCTCTTCTTTCTCTTTCATGAAGGCAATCGCCTCTTTACGAGGCAGAGTAAAACGCTCAATTGGCAAGGCTTCCTTCACAATCTTTTTCATCTCAGCCTCGATCTTTTCCATATCCTCTGCCACAATCGGCTCTGCAAAATCAATATCATAATAAAATCCATCGGCAATCGACGGGCCAATCGCCAGCTTTGCCTCCGGATACAGGCGCTTAATTGCCTGCGCCATCACATGGCTGGCAGAATGGCGCAGCGCCGCCAATCCCTTCTCATCCTTTGCTGTCAGGATATTAAGCGTGCAGTCTTTATCCAAAATCGTCCGCAGATCTGCCGTCTCTCCATCCACTTCACCCACACAAGCCATCCGGCCAAGTCCCTCACTTAAATCCTTTGCCACCTCCAGAATCGAAACCGGCTGCATATATTCCCTGACACTTCCATCCTTCAGCGTAATCCTCATGACTTCTCTCCTTTTCTTCTATCATCCATTCATCACACATAGGCTTCTCGTTGCAAGCACGGCACTTGGCCCATTGTTCGCGGAAATAAAACGTCCCCTGTCCGGAGCGCTCTGCTCCTGACAGGGGACGATCACGTTTCACGATCGCGGTTCCACCCCGCTTGCTGTTCCTCTGATCACCGGCCTATATGCTTCCTCATCCGGCAATTCTTTCCTCACAGCCACTTCTTTCCGACGATAACGGTGTCACCGGATCCGATTAAGGATCACTCCGAGCTGGTCTTCCTCTGTCTCCTCCGCAAGCTGCTCGCACCTGTCACAGCCCTCTCTGCAGCGTTCTCCACAGGCTACTGTTCTCATCTTCGTATTCTTCTATTTACTTTAAATCCGATTATACCACAGAGAAGATATTTGTCAAGAAATCTTTTTTACTCTTCCATCATCCGGTTCAGCGCCCTTATCCCTTCCAGGCAGCCCAACTCTTCCCCGTCCATTCCATAGAGCTGGCCATCCTGAACAAAATTGTAAACGCTAATATTATCCAGCCACAACTCATCGGCGGCGGCAAACCGCACCGCGCCGTACTCCAGCTTGCCAAAATTCAGATCAAACGTTCCTTTTCCATCTACCATGACTTCTTCGGTCCGCGATCCCAATGTCACAAAAAGCCTCACCGGAAAATTACTGTCCGCTGTAAAACGCACATGATTATCCCGTTCCGTCTTTTGAGAAATCCAATATCCGATCTCCTGAGAAATACGCCCCCCGCTTTCCAGCCTCATCTGATAGCTGCCGTCTCTCTTTGTCACCCTTCCCCGGCTGCTCTCCCACCCCCTGTCTCCTAAGGCAAACTGGCTGTTGTAGACCGGATTATTAGCATAATTCCGATAGCTCCAAACTGCATATCCGTTTGTATACTTGTTCAGCAAAGGCGGTAACCCCTGCAGATAATTATTGCGCTCACTTTCCAGCAACCTGGCATTTCTCTCAAATCCCGGTGTTATGTCCATATAAAGAAGCTGATCGATATAAATCGGCTTCCCTCCGTTGTATGCCTGTACCAGATACAACTGTTCTTCCATCATGGACAAGGCTTCTGCCGCTGTAAGTACTTTGTCCTGCCCATATCCCATAGACACACTGTACATCAAAGCCGAATAAGAAGCCTCCTTGCAGGGAAATGTCCGAAAGTGTTCTGCTCCTGCCAGAGAACCGTCCCGCCCGGTTACCGGATCTACATCCAGACGCACCTCCAGGGAAAGATTGGGAAACACCTGCTGTGCCTCAGCCAGAAGTGCTGTCAGATACTCATCATAAAACTCATAAAATAAGCGATATGCCTGGCTGTCCCGCGAAGGAATACCAACAGTGGCAAAATCCTGCGGCCTCTGTTCCGCCCCATAGTACTCCTGTACTTGCTCTAACGTATAGTGCTCTCGCAAATAATCCTGAAACCCTATTCTCTTTGCCTCGGCCACTCCTGTTGTTTTCCCGCCATATAGACCGGGGGCATCTTCTGTATAGTTCCAAAAATCCTCCCAGGTGATAAAACCACCTGCAAAATTATCATATCCTGACACAGACTGATACAATCTTTCCACATAGGCCAGCCACGCCGAACGCAGCTTTTCATTCCCCAGCATTCTCCGAAACCGCATTGTCGGCTGTTCTCTGTCATAGTGATCCCAGGTATAGCTGACCCGCAGCATCACCCGCAAACCCTGCGCCTGCGCTGCCTGCATCACCCGATCCAGCTTATCAAATGCGTAACTGTTATAATAAACCGGGGCTGTCTCCGGCTGAAATTCTCTCCAGGGGATAACCAACACAATGCTGTTAAAACCGTCGGCTGCAATTTGCGCCAGCTCTTCCTCCATGTGATCGCTTTCCGTATTCCAAAAATTGATCACCCAGGCATCCGACACATAGGTCACCGATTTCAGTTGGCCCGGCGCAGCCGCCGTCTCCTGCGCCGGAAAAACTATAGTCAATATCAGTACTGCCATCAGAAATACTTGTGCTTTTATTCTCATAGTCCGTTCCGTCTTTCGTCATTTTGTTCTACTGTGGAAGGTCCGCGCACCTGCTGCGCTGAACCGTGTGTTCCCTTGTCTACTGAGGGTATCTTCACAACTTTCCAAAAACAAATGAGGGTGTTGCAAAATAAGTTATCCGATTTATTCTGCAACGCCCTCATATCCTTACCACAACTCCAGCTCATCCTCTGTCAGCACCCGATCCACCTGAGATTTAATATTCTCCTCTGTAACTGGCAGATAGCCTTCCAGAACATGATCTCCCCGGGCCTGTTGCGCCTCAATTTGGAACAGATCCCAGTCCTCCTTATCTTCTGACTGTCCATTGACCCGATATATGGGCCCACCCCAGTCATCCAGCTCCATCACAAAGCTCCATACGCACTCGAAATCAGCGCTCTGATCCTTCATCTGGAACAGACGGAAATCTCCATTGGACTCCACAATTTCCAGCCACATGGTCTCTCCTTTCGGATCCCGATAAAGGGAACCGCGAGTCTCTTCCCCGGATGCCTCATCAAATTCCGCCGAAAGCAAAAGCTCTTCCTCATCCGGATCCCAGATGGCAATTTCTATCGGGCTTTTGCTGCTATCCGTCCCTTCCATCACCACCAAATCCGGATATTCATCCAGATTCAAATCCGTCAGCATAAAATAAAATTGCCGCGCATCAGCCTCCCCGGAAGCGGCTGCCTGAGCTTTCTTACTAGACTTTTTTTTCTTTGTTGCTTTCTTCAACCCGGATTTTATCGCCTTGCGATAAGTATCATACCGCTCGACCTGCAATCCGTCCGGCCCCACATATTTGTCATCCTTGGTAAAGGCATTAAAGCACATAGCGCCATCTTCACCCATGTAGTATTTATTTCCACTGTCCTCGTCCTTTACCCAGCCAGTCTTCATGCGCCCTCTGGCATCCACATAATAAATCTTTCCGTTATCCTCGATCCATTCGTCCTCCACCGGCTCACCGGGAGATTCACAGTAAGTCCAATACTTTCCATTTTCTGACAATTCCCATTCTCCTGCCATAGCCGGAAAAGCTCCTGCCAGCAAAGCTATAAGAATTCCCAGAACCGCAGATGTGCATATTTTCAACGTGCACTCCACCTTTCCATCCAAAAGCTTAATCTTCGTTATTCTTTAAATTCTCCTCAAACCGTTCCAGCAGCCGATCGATTACATGTACCAGATTGCCGATCTCCGGTTTCGTCAGCTGCTCATCCGCCCCCAGTTGCTCACCTTTGATCCGCATCTGATCGTCGATCAGTGAAGAGAAAATCACTACAGGTAAAAGCTTCAGCCTTGAATCATCCTTGACCAGTTTTGTCAGGCGATGGCCATCCATCTTTGGCATCTCAATATCTGTAATAATCAGGTTCACTTTTTCATACAGGTCGGAATCACCTGAAATTGAGTGCAGATAATCCCAGGCTTCCTGGCCATTATTAAAATTCTTCACATTGGTAAAGCCGGCCCGCTCCAGTGCTTCATCAATCATTTTCTGCAGCAAAATGGAATCCTCCGCGATAACCAGCGGCTTGGTACAGATTGGACGATCTCCCATCTGATCCACCTCTGAGAGCTGAATCGTAGTCTCCGGAGCAATCTCCGCCACAATTTTTTCAAAATCAAGAATCGTCACCAGCTCGTTTCCACACTGGGCAATGCCTGTGGCCACCCCTTCTTCTCCATGAGTCAAAGTCTTATCCGGCTTCTGAATATCGTTCCAGGAGATCCGGCTGATTCCTTCAATACTTTGCACACGGAAGGCCACAGTCATCTTGTTAAAGTTGGTAACAATAAACAGATCCCGGGACTGATGCTCCAGACGCTCGTCCGTCAGGTAGTATCCAAGGTCAATTACCGTGATCAGAGTATCCCGGGGTTTAAAGATCCCTTCCACTGCCGGATGTGCATGTGGCATAACTTTAACCTTTGCCGCCATCATGATCTCTTTGACCTTTGCCACATTAATCCCGTAGAATTCCCCCTGGATTGTGAACTTCATAATCT
>CAJUPI010000003.1 GCA_910588125.1 uncultured Lachnospiraceae bacterium | reverse complement strand
TTGCGGACAAACGGTTTTCAAGACCGCCTCGTTATGACCACTTCGATACCTCTCCTCAAATGTGCTTTTCTATTCTAATAGATAGTGCAACATTTGTCAAGCGGTTTTTTCATATTTTGAATCTTTTCTTTGAATCAGATTGAGTCAAAATCGGCTGCTAAGAATGGGAATATATTCCATTTCTTTTGCGGCGCAACGATTGTTGATTTTAGCACTTCTTTTTGGAGTTGTCAAGAGGAATACAAAACTTTTTTTGATTTTTCGACAAATTCATCGCCATTCTCTCAACAGCGCTGCTGCTACCGCCATATCCTCCGGAGTTGTCACCTTGATATTTGCATAACTCCCTTCCACCAGCTTTACCGCAGGGCCCCCATAGCGTTCCACCACCATTGCATCATCCGTTATTCCATTTTGGCGGCTCTCATCCTGCATCAGCCAATCATAAGCGGACCGTATCAATGGATAGGCAAATGCCTGAGGCGTCTGGATCTGCCATAATCGGGTCCGATCCGGAGTCTTTGACGCAAAGCCAAAACTATCGCTTTCTTTTATCGTATCTTTCACCGGCATTCCGGCAACACATGCCTGATAATCGATGGCTCCCTGAATCGCACGGCAAATAACGGCGTCCGTCAACAAAGGACGTGCGCCATCGTGAATCAGCACATAATCACAATTTTGCAATGCCTGTAGCCCGGCGTAGACAGAATGATAGCGTTCCTGCCCCCCTTCTACAACGGCTGTTATCTTTTGGAGCTTATAAGGTTGTATGATATTTTGGCAGACACTTTCTTGTTCTCCGGCGCCTACTACCAGTACAATCTCATCAATAATACTTTGCTCAAAAGCCTCCAGGGAATAGAGAATCAATGGTTTGCCGGCAAGCGTCAAATATTGCTTCTGTATCTTACAATTCATTCGCCGGCCTTTTCCGCCGGCCAGCACAACAGCGCCTGTTCGTTTCTCTTCCATAGGCCCCCCTTTCCCAGCGTACTTATTGTATCATTATGGCAGACTTGGAGTTTTTTTCAAATTCTTCGCTTCTATCGTTCACCAAGCTTTAGATTGGGAACTGCATTGAGATCCCATCCGTGCCGGGCGCCTTTTTGGTATTCAAAATAAGCTGCTGCTCCAATCATGGCAGCATTATCCGTGCAAAGAACCGGCTCCGGATAGTAAAATTGAAAGTGATTTTCTTCACACGCCTTGGCCATAGCAGCTCGTAATGCGGAATTGGAAGCCACGCCTCCGGCAATCGCCAACTTATCATAACCGTATTCCCCAGCGGCCAGTATTGCACGGCTTACCAATGCCTCTACCACCGCATTTTGAAAAGAAGCCGCCAAATCCGGTACATCAATTGTCTCCCCGGTCATTTTTGCGCGATTGATATAGTTTAAAACTGCGGATTTAAGACCGCTGAAGCTAAAGTCGTAGGGAGCTCCCTCCACCTTGGCACGAGGAAATTCGATCGCATGAGGATCCCCCTCCCGGGCAGCCCGATCTACCTTAGGGCCGCCCGGATAGCCCAGCCCAACGGCACGGGCCACTTTATCAAAAGCCTCTCCTGCCGCATCGTCCCGTGTTCTGCCGATAATTTCAAACTCGCCATAATCTTTTACAATCACCAGATGCGTGTGTCCCCCGGACACAATCAAACACACAAAAGGCGGCTCCAACTCTGGCCTCACAGACGTCAGGATCCCGCTGCTGGATAACTTCCCCGGATAACTGGTGATAAAATTCGCCGCCACATGGCCCTCAATATGGTGCACACCGATCAAAGGCTTTTTTGCCGCATACGCAATCGCCTTAGCCTCTGCCACACCGACGAGCAGTGCGCCGACCAGGCCGGGGCCGTACGTCACCCCGATGGCTGTGATATCAGAAAGCGTCACATCAGCCTCACACAAAGCGCCGGCAATCACCTGGTTGATCTGCTCGATGTGTTTGCGGGAAGCAATCTCCGGCACCACACCTCCAAATTGCGTGTGTAATGCGATTTGGGAGGCAATAACATTTGACAACACCTCCCTGCCGTTTCGAACCACTGCCGCCGCCGTCTCGTCGCAAGAGCTTTCAATGGCTAAAATCAATACGTCTTTCTCTTTCATGATTATGTTCCCCCGGCTTATTCTGCCGGACTCTCCTCCTCGTCAAAAGTAAGCTCTGCCGTCCAGCCATCCCGGGCCGCCTTTGCCCGTGGAAATATTTTTCGCACTTTATCTATGAATTCCTCCGGCCGTGTCAAAGACGGACTGTAATGGGTCAACCACAATTCCCGTGGCTGTGCCTTTTGCGCCAGCAATGCCGCCTCGTACATGGTCATATGCTTGTGTTCCCTGGCCTTTACCTCCTTGCCGTCTTCTCCGTACATTCCCTCGCAGATAAACAGATCCGCATCTGCTGCATACTCCGTAATCACCGGCACCGGACGGGTATCCGTACAATATACTACCTTCAGTCCTCTCCGCCGTGGTCCCAGAACCATCTCCGGCGTATAACAGGTTCCGTCTATCTCCAATGTCTCACCTTTTTGCAGACGGCTCCATGCTTTCATCGGTATATTTTGCGCCTTCGCCCGCTCCACATCAAAGCGTCCGGCACGGGGAATCGAAATCGCATAGCCATAACATGCCACATTGTGATTCACGCGATAAGCATCTATGACGTAAGGCCCCAGGCAAAGCTGCTGCCGGTTCTCCTCCAGCTCTACAAAACGCAAAGAAAACGGCAGCTCCGGCGCAATACAGCGCAATGCCATAACCACCCGTTCCAGTCCCTTCGGCCCCACAAGTACCAATGGTTCGGTCCGCTCTGCATTACCCATAGTCAGAAGTAATCCTGGCAGGCCACTGATATGATCGGCATGATAATGAGTAAAGCAAATAATATCAATGGGCTTGGGACTCCAGCCTTTCTCCTTTAAAGCTATCTGGGTGCCCTCCCCACAGTCGATCAGCAGATTACTGCCGTCACATCGCGCCATCATGGATGTCAGCCAGCGATAAGGCAAGGGCATCATCCCTCCGGTTCCCAACAAACAAATATCCAACATATGTTTTCCTCATTCTATAGAAAGTCTCATCGCCACCAGCGATCGGAAATCAGGTACATCACATGCGCCCACCAGGCTTTCCGCTTCCGCAGCGCATCCACTGCCGGGCGCATAAAAATCTCTCATAGAATGATAACACACCTGTCAGACGAATTCAACCTGTTCCTCTACATCCGGCTCTACCCGAAACTGTCTCAACAAATTGTCATAACATTCTTCACACATGTCCCAATGATGAACTTCTCCATCCTTTTCCGAGAAAAAATCCCACGCATGATGGATGGAAATCGCCCCCTCCCGGAGAACCCCCTCCTTTACCACCATCTTTTTGCCGCAGCAATTGCAGATTACGGTCTCCAGCTGACCGCCGCTTTTGTACTTTCTCATCTTATTCTCGCCCTTCCTTCCTGTTTTCAAACCGGCGGCGCCCTGTTCCTTTTTATTTCTGCCCGTTCAGAATTCATCTGTCTGCCAAAACGCAACATCGCTTGCGTCATTCGCCAGACCTGCTTTATGACATATAAAAATAAAATGGGGCATCCCCTCTGCCGGATACCCCTACATTATAAGACAAAATGATTCAATTTTTAAGTGGAAAATGTTGTATATCAGACTCTTCCAGGTCCTCGCCTCCACATTATGATCGCATCCTCCACCGGAGTATGGTAATACCCCTTGCGTACCGCTTCTGCTGCAAAACCAAAGGATTCATAGAGTCTTTGGGCTGCCGCATTGCTCTCTCGAACCTCCAGGCTGACCGCATATGCCCGCGCTGCCATAGCATAGTTTACCATCGCTTCCATCATTTTTCTCCCCACGCCCAGACGGCGGTATTCCGGCAGCACGGCAATCCGCTGAATCTCTCCCTCTCCTGCCAGCAGCCGCAAGCAACAGTAGCCCAAAATCCTCGTTTCCTGTTCCCAGACAAAATACACATCATACGGGCTGTGGATTCCGGCTTCCAAGAGCGAATAAGACCAACTCTCTGCAAAGCAAATTCTCTCCAAATCCGCCACCTGTTCCAAATCGCAGGGACTCATCCGGCGGATCATCGGCGTACTCCCTGCTCAGCCATACGCTGCCCTCCCGCCTGATACGCCGATTCCTTTTCCCCGGTTCCGACACTATGTCCGGCCGCCAGCTCCTTCACTTTTCCCTGCCGCTTAGCTTCTTCCAGTTCCCTCTCCGCCTGTGCCTTTTTTAAATAATTTGGCCTGTGCTCCATCGCTGTCTCAGTCTTCCCTTCCTTCAGAAGGATTGTCCCCAAAGCCGCCACTGCTGCTGCCCGCTGCCGGTTGAGATGAACCGGCGCAAATTGACAGGAAACCTTCAGATGTTCACACAAAAACGCCTGATGAACCGGCACGCCATCCCCCAGAAAAATCACCGGCTCCCCCCGCTCATTCAGCAATTCTGCCAGCTCTCCGATATCTGCAGAACACGATGGCATAAGCACTTCCAGATGATTTTCACAGCGATACAATCCTGTATACACCTGGTTTCTACGGGCATCCATCATCGGACAGACAAGTGATGTCACTCCGAACAAGCCATAGGCCATCGCATCCAGCGTTGGCACATGTATCAACGGCTTATCCAACGCCAGCCCCAGTCCTTTCGCCGTTGCCGAACCGATACGCAGGCCGGTAAAAGATCCCGGCCCCCCGGACACCGCAATCGCATCTACCTCAGACAATTCAAATTCCAGCATCCGCATCACCTCGTCAATCATGGGAAGCAATGTCTGAGAATGCGTCTTTTTAAAATTCACCGTATATTCTGCCATTGTAATTCCTTCCGTAACCAGTGCCACTGAAGCCACCATAGACGAACTCTCAATTCCCAATATTTTCATAACAGCCCCTATCCCTTTCGCTTTCTTCGGACATACCTGCCCCTGTAGCCCGGTTATCCATCCGATTATTCTATCGTTATTCTTCGGTACTCAAAAGCCCTCTCCGGCTCCTTCTCAATCCGCACCCGAATAACATCTTCTGGCAGAATCTCCGCAATCAGCTGCGACCATTCGATCAAGCATACCCCGTCTCCATAAAAGCAGTCCTCATAACCAATCTCGTCCATCTCCTCCACATCTCCAATCCGATATACATCAAAATGGTACAGTGGCAAACGCCCTTCCTCATATTGCTGCAAAATGGTAAAAGTCGGACTGTTGACCGGCTCGGAAATTCCTAGGCCCGCAGCGAATCCCTGCGCAAATACGGTTTTCCCTACCCCCAGTTCCCCGTCCAGACAATAGATCTGCCCCGGCTGCGCTTTCTTACCTAAGCGTTTTCCCAGCTCATAGGTATCCTGAGGTGCCATTGTTTCCTGAACAATCCTGCTTCCTGTCCTTTTTTGTTCCGACATAGCTCCTTCCCCTCGCTTAAAATCCCTTCCGCCGTTCTTTCGGCAAGTGCGTCTTCACCATTTCATAAAATTCCGTTTCCTGTTCTCCCAGCACAGCCTTCGGCAGCAAATAGGCATGCACCCGATCCATATATAGAACTGACATCGTCGGCTTTTTGTCCATACGTCCCATCTGTTCCCAGGTAAACACCGCATTTTGTCCGTTTTGTTCCACTTCCAGCCCTTCCTCCCGAAAGGTCAGATACATCGGCTCTGCCATGACGGGAGCCTTCGCCTGTTTGCGCACCTTTCCATAAAGAAGCAACGGCTGCAGCACCGTAAAAATCAACACACAGCCAACTAACAAAAGGCGATACGCCGCCGTCAACTCTCCCCACCGGAACACCAGCAAAAACAGTGCTGCCACAGTAAATATCAGGTTAAACAGCCCGGTGAAACCGGCATTGGCATGATACATGGAAAACTGCCATAGCTCCTTTGCCGTCAGCTTTACCTCAAACTTCATTTCTTTCTTCATTTGGCTTTTTATTCCTTTCCCGAATCCAGCAGTTATCTGTACTAGTACATCGATGCATTAATTCTCGAGTAATCAGCACTCACTGTTTACGCCATTGCTGCGTTGTCGTCAGTCAACGATGCCACCGCATCGCCTCCTTCCTCCGCCTTACACTGACGCAAACATCAAGCACGGATTACTTCAAAATTAATGCAACAATGTACTAGATCTTCATCGTCAACGCAATCCGTTTTTTCGCCAGATCTACACTTATCACCTTCACTTCCACGATATCGCCTACACTTACCGCTTCCATAGGGTGCTTAATATATTTATCCGAAATCTGAGAAATATGCACCAGGCCATCCTGGTGGACTCCGATATCCACAAATGCGCCAAAATCAATAACATTGCGCACCGTACCTTTAAGAATCATCCCCGGAGTCAGATCTTTCATCTCCAATACATCTGTGCGTAAAATTGGCTTTGGCATCTCCTCACGCGGATCACGGGCCGGCTTCTCAAGCTCCTTCACAATATCCCGCAAAGTCATATCTCCCACATCCAGCTCTGCTGCCATCTTCTTATAATCATGAATCCTTTTTCCCAATCCCTTAAGGCCGCCTCTGGTAATATCCTGCGGCGCAAAGCCCAGCTTTTCCAATAGTGCCAGAGCCGCCCCATAGCTCTCCGGATGTACGGATGTTCCATCCAGAGGATTTTTACCGTCGGTTATCCGCATAAATCCGGCACATTGTTCATATGCCTTCGGTCCCAGCTTTGCCACTTTTAAAAGCTGCTTTCGATCGGTAAATGCCCCGTTTTCCTCCCGATAGGAGACAATATTTTTGGCTATTGCCTTTGTGATTCCCGAAATATATTCCAACAACGATGCCGAAGCTGTATTCAGATCCACCCCGACCTTATTCACGCAATCTTCCACCACGCCCTGAAGCGCCTCGCTGAGATTCTTCTGATTCATATCATGCTGATACTGCCCTACCCCAATGGACTTGGGATCGATCTTGACCAGCTCTGCCAACGGATCCTGAAGACGGCGGGCAATGGAAGCCGCGCTTCGCTGCCCCACATCAAAATTGGGGAACTCCTCTGTAGCCAGCTTGCTGGCCGAGTACACGGAGGCTCCCGCTTCATTGACAATCACATACTGCACCGGCTCAGAAAGCTCCTTTAACAACTCCACAATGATCATCTCTGACTCCCGGGATGCTGTGCCATTGCCCACAGAGATCAGGGAAACATGATATTTTTTAATCAGTTTTTTCAGAGTCTCCTTGGATGCCTCCACCTTGTTCTGGGGCGCCGTCGGGTAGATCACTGTCGTATCCAGAACTTTGCCTGTTTCATCGACCACGGCCAGCTTGCAGCCAGTACGAAAAGCCGGATCCCAGCCCAGCACCACCCTTCCTGCAATCGGCGGCTGCATCAAAAGCTGCTCTAAATTCTTACCGAACACCTTGATCGCGCCAGCCTCCGCTTTCTCCGTCAGTTCGCCTCGCACCTCTCTCTCTATCGCCGGCGCTATCAGACGGTTGTAGCTGTCTGCCGCCACCTCTTTTAGAATCGGCGTAGTATATGGATTATCACAGGTAATCATCTGCTTTTCTAAATAGCGCAGGATGGCTTCCTCCGGTGCTTCCACCTTTACGGTCAGCATTTTTTCCTTTTCCCCCCGGTTCAGCGCCAAAACCCGGTGGCCGGCACATCGTCTGACCGGCTCGGTATAGTTGTAGTACATTTCATAGACCGATGGTTCCTTCTCATCCTTGGCTGCGGAAGTAATCATCCCCTCTTCTACGGTCACCTTGCGAATATAAGTGCGGTATTGTGCATTATCGGAAATCCTCTCGGCCAGGATATCCTTTGCACCGCTCACCGCCTCTGCCGCCGAAGCCACTCCCTTTTCCTCCGACACATAATCTTCGGCCACTTTTTCTGCCGGCTCCTTCAATTGCTGCAATGCGATCATGTCAGCCAGCGGTTCGAGCCCTTTCTCCTTGGCAATCATAGCACGAGTCCGGCGTTTGGGGCGGTAGGGGCGGTAAAGGTCATCCACTGCCACCTGAGTCATGGCCGCCCGAATCTGCGCCTCCAACTCAGGCGTCAGCTTCTCCTGTTCCCGGATCGAAGTGATCACCTGCTCCTTTTTCTCCTCTAGATTTCTCAGATACCGAAGCCTCTCGTCCAGATTCCGCAATACCTCATCATCCAGCGCACCGGTTGCTTCTTTGCGGTAACGGGCAATAAAAGGGATCGTATTTCCTTCATCAATCAGCTTCACTGCTGCCTCTGCCTGTTGATATCGGATCTGCAATTCATCCTGTAGTACCTTTATAATATCCATGCTTTGATTTTCCTCACATTTCTTGTTTTCCGTCTGTACATTATAATTCATATTGAGGCGTTATGCAAGCGCAATGGAAAATCGTTTACTCCTTCAGCTCCCCTCTTGTGAATCAGCACAATTCGTGGTATCATATCCAGGTGAGCAATGAGAAACAAAAAGCGTATACTTTCGGAGGAATATTTATGGAACAAAACCATATCCAACCACCAGATAAAAAAACCAACCCGTTTGCCTTTTTCAGCCTGACCGTCGGCATCTTTGCCCTCTTTGCCTGCGTATCGCCCCCCATGCAGCTATTTCTGGGAGCATCCGCATTGATGGCCGCCTACTTTTCCAAAAACAGACAACCGATGACCGGACCTGCCATAGCCGGAACCATCATGGGAATATGCGGAATTCTCAGCAGTTTTGTATTTTTGGCTTTTTATATATTGACTATACGAATGTTCGACGATCCTAACTATGTAGCCATGCATCGTGAAATCATGAGACATTATCAAGATATGCTGAATTCTTTCACCGTCAAGTAAAAAAGAGGATGCTATTGAGTGTGTTGCAAAACAAACCGCCCGTCAGTTTTCCTATCTTGTGTTCGGCTGTTCACAAACATACTATCTGATATTGGCGGACTTTGTCCGTTAAAAGCAGACTGTGTACGTGAACCATCCGAACACAGGATAGCGAACTGGCAGGCGGTTTATTTTGCAATGCCCTTATTGACATTATTTTTGCTACGCTCCAATGTCATTAAGCTTAGCTCTGAGAATACTCATCCCTGGAAAAAGCGGCAGACTATTTCCGGCCACTTCCCGCTCCTTTTCTCATGGCAGTGCCAGCAGATCCACCCCGCACCAAATCAGCAAATAATTCTTGACCAAAAAGTTCACTGCCACAATCCCCACTGCTACATAAAGAAAAAACTTCTCATGTCCCAAATAAAAGCAATTTCTGCCGCTGGTCTTTGCCACCAGAAACGTCATCATCTCCAGGCTGGCCACCAATGCTATATAAGGCATCAACGGATGATATCGAAAGCTCTCAAGCCAATCTCCCTGCAACAGATATCGAAATGCCCTCGTACCGCCACAACCCGGACAGTACAATCCGGTCATGGCATGAAACAGGCAAGGCAAAGAAAGCATGATCTAATCCTCCAACTCTGCACGAATTATCTGCCGGATTCCATTCTCACCTTTTCTCTGGCATCCGCTGTCCAGTACGATTGCCCGTCTTGTAAATTCTTCTTCGCTCATCTTCTTAGTGAGAACAGAAAATTCATCCATACCCTCCAGCACCAACGTCTGCACCTCTCCGAATGCCTCTTGTACCAACCCGGCTTTTTCTTTTGCATCTCCGGCAACACGGATAAAATAACGGCTTTCGCTGGCTTTATTGTCTGCAATCTCCTGCCGCCCGGCTCCCCAGCCAATCGGCACATTGGTTTTTTCATTCTGCACCGCTTCGATCAAATCTGCCACCACCGCACTGGCTGTGGGAAGCTTGCCTGCCCCGCTGCCATAATACATCGAGGTGCCCAGCATATCACTTTTTACCAGAATTCCATTATATACACCGCTGACCGCGTATAGGGGATGCTCTCTACCGATCATTACCGGGGCCACTTTTGCATAAACCTTTTCATCTACCATACGGCTGGTTCCCAAAAGCTTCACCGATGTCCCCATCTCCTTCGCATAGCGAAAATCCACATCGGTAATTTGAGTAATGCCTTCTGTGTGAATATCTTCATAGTTTACTTCTTTGCCCGTCATCATCGCTGTCAGAATTGCGATCTTGCGGCAAGTGTCATGTCCTTCAACATCCGCCTCCGGATTTCGCTCCGCATACCCCAGCTCTTGCGCCTCCCGCAAAACCTCATCAAAGGAAGCTCCTTCCCTGTCCATTTTAGTCAAAATGAAATTCGTCGTACCATTTAAAATTCCGGTAATCTCTTTTATCTTCTCACCCGTCAGACAACGGTACAACGTACGGATAATCGGGATTCCACCTCCCACGCTGGCCTCAAAAAAGAAATTTACATTCTTCTCCCGGGCAATCTGCAAAAGCTCTGTCCCATGGGCCGCTACTAACGCCTTATTGGAAGTAATCACATGCTTGCCGGCACTTAAGCATGCTTTGACAAACGAATAAGCTGGTTTTAGACCGCCCATAGTCTCTACTACCAGCTTTATCTGCTCGTCTTCTTCAATGGTTTTGAAATCATGAATCACTCGATCCGCCACCGGACTGTCCGGGAATTCCCGCAAATCCAACACATATTTCAGTTCAATCTCCTGGCCGGCACTGCGGGCAATCCTGTCCCGGTAGTTTACCAGAATCTCCGCCACGCCAGAACCAATAGTGCCATATCCCATAATTGCTGCATACATCATAATCGCTCTCCTCATTCCTCTTTTATCTTAGGGCTTTTCCCTACTCTCGTGCCAGAATCTTCACATAATGGATCCCCTGCTGTTCTTCCATTTCTTCCACCATCTGAGATACGTTACCCGTATCTGCTTTTACTTCCACCGACAGAGTCAGTGTCGCCACTCCATTGACTGGAATACTTTGGTGAATCGTCAAAATATTGGCCCGATAGATCGCCACAACATGCAAAAGATCCGATAACAATCCCCGGCGATCATCCATTTGCATGACGAAAGTTACGGTCTTCCCCTTCGTGTTATCATAGAAAGGCAGAATATCATCCTTATACTTATAAAACGAACTGCGGCTGATCCCTACCTGCTCGGCAGCCTCCTGCACGGTCATGACCTGCTCGGATTCCAAAAGCTTTTTTGCCTCCACGACTTTCAGCAACACTTCTGGCACTGCCTTTTGCTTTACTACAAAATATTTAGTTTTTTCCTCTGTCATAACATGCCCTCTTGTGCTAAAGTCCCCGGTTGCCCAAAATAATCTGTACGTATCACATGTACATTTGTGTTCATGAGGGAGATAGTATCATAAAAACGAGAATTGCGCAAGCCTTTTCTCATATCTCCTCTATTTACTTGTAAACAAAAAATGCCGTAAAACAAACCAACAACCATTTCCGGTATTCTTCATCCGGCTGCTGGCTTGTTTTACAACATCCTCTATATTTCTCACTTGCTTTTTGCCTTCATCAAAAAATCCTGTTTAATCATCTGCGGATGCCTTCCGATCCGGACATCCCAGGCTCAGCCATTTCAGATATGCGCTGATAAAAGCATCCAGGCCGCCATCCAGCACATTCGTCACATTGCCCGTTTCTTCTCCTGTCCGCAAATCTTTTACCATCGTATACGGCTGCAATACATAGGAGCGAATCTGATTTCCCCAGCCGATCTCTTTGACATCGCCGCGAATATCCGAAAGCTTTTCGGCATTTTCCTGCTGTTTGAGCATAAACAGCTTAGCCTTCAGCATTTGCATTGCCTTATCCTTGTTCTGGAACTGAGAACGTTCATTCTGGCATTGCACCACAATCCCTGTCGGAATATGAGTAATGCGCACGGCCGAAGAAGTCTTGTTAATATGCTGGCCGCCGGCACCGCTGGAACGGTAAGTATCGATCCTCAGATCTTCCTGATTGATCTCTACATCCAAATCTTCTTCAATGTCCGGCATTACATCACAAGATACGAAAGAAGTCTGTCGTTTGCCCGCCGCATTGAAGGGAGAGATGCGTACCAGGCGATGTACTCCTCGCTCAGATTTCAGATAACCAAAAGCGTTCTCGCCATTGATCTGAATCGTCACGGATTTAATCCCTGCCTCATCGCCATCCAGAAAATCCAACACCTCGGTCTTATACTGCATCTTGTCCGCCCACCGGCAATACATCCGATACAGCATGCTGCACCAATCACAGGATTCCGTTCCACCAGCCCCTGCATTCAGCCGCAAAATGGCATTGCACCTGTCATATTCTCCGGAGAGCAGCGTACCCATGCGCAGCTTCTCCAGCTTTCTCTCAAATTCATGAAGCATTTCCTCAATCTCAGGAATCAGCGAGGCATCATTTTCCTCATACCCCATCTCAATCATCACCTGGATATCTTCATACTCCTGCTCCAATCCCCGATACATCTCCACCGTATCTTTCAGATTCTTTGCCTCCTGCACCAACTTGGTTGCATGCTCCGCATCGTTCCAGAAATTCGGCTCCTCCATGGATTTGTCTAATTCATCAATTCGTCTGACCTTGTTATCCAGGTCAAAGTGAATCCCTCACTTCCACTAATGGTTTTTGAAACGTAGATAATGTGTACTTAAATTGATCCAGCTCTACCATCGTGTCACCCACTTTCTAAATATATTTTATGATATTGGGGTCAAAAGGTATTTTGCCCCCTATGATACACGAATTGCACTTCTATCTGTCAGGCTATTCAGCCCTTCCCCTGCAACAGCTTACGTCCGCAGCACTGTTTGAACTTCTTCCCGCTGCCGCACGGGCATGGATCATTCGGATATATCTTGCGCACCTCTCTGCGTTTGGGCGCCTGCACTGACGAGGTATCACGGTTAGTTCCTGTCACTTTCGCCGCCGGCTCCCGCTCTACCTTCTGCTCCACACGAATATGGAACAAGATGCGCACCGTCTCCTCCATAATCGCCGCCGTCATCGCCTCAAACATCTCAAAGGCATTCATCTTATACTCAACCACCGGATCTCGTTGGCCATATGCCTGCAGCCCGATTCCCTGGCGCAGCTGATCCATATCATCAATATGACTCATCCACTTATTGTCAATAACCTTAAGCAAAATCACCCGCTCAATTTCTCGGATCTGCTCTGCTTCCGGGAATTCCGCCTCCTTGGTCTCATAGAGCTTGATCGCTTCTTCCTTCAGCTTTTGCTTCAATTCATCCCGCTTGCTCACCGGATGATTCTCCAGTGTGATCTTGCCCAGAGGAACGATCGGCAGCAGCAGGGCATTAAGCTCCCCCAGATCCCAGTCCGCCGGATTTTGCTCCTCAGATATCGACATGTCTACGGCATTTTCCACGATATCCGTGACCATTTTCAAAATCACATCGCGCATATTGTCGCCGTCAAGCACCTTACGTCTCTCGGCATAAATGATCTCCCGCTGCTCATTGTTGACCTCATCGTATTTCATGAGGTTCTCACGGATCCCGTAGTTATTATTTTCAATCTTCATTTGTGCCTTCTCAATGGCATTGGAAAGCATCTTGTGTTCAATCTGCTCACCCTCCGGCACTCCCAGGGCCGTAAACATCCCCATCAGCCGCTCGGAACCAAAAAGCCGCATCAGATCATCCTCGAGCGAGATATAGAAACGGGACTCACCAGGATCTCCCTGACGCCCGGAACGCCCGCGCAGCTGGTTATCAATACGCCGGGCTTCATGACGTTCTGTTCCGATGATGCGCAGGCCGCCCAAAGCCCTGGATTCTTCATCCAGCTTAATATCCGTACCACGGCCGGCCATATTGGTGGCAATGGTCACAGCGCCATGGATACCAGCGTCAGCCACAATCTCGGCCTCCAGCTCATGATATTTGGCATTCAAAACTTTATGGGGAATCCCCCGGCGATTCAGCATTTTGCTCAACATCTCCGAGGTTTCAATGGTAATTGTACCCACAAGCACCGGCTGTCCCTTCTCATGGGCTTCCGCCACCTCATCCACCACTGCCTTAAACTTCTCTTTCTTGGTTTTATACACAGCATCCTCATGGTCGATACGGGCCACCGGTTTATTCGTCGGAATCGCAATCGCATCCATCCCATAGGTGTTCCGGAACTCCTTCTCCTCCGTTAACGCTGTACCGGTCATACCGGATTTCTTGCGGAATTTATTGAAAAAGTTCTGGAATGTAATCGTGGCCAGCGTCTTGCTCTCACGGCGGACGTTGACATGCTCCTTAGCCTCGATTGCCTGATGCAGGCCATCCGAGTAACGACGTCCTGGCATAATACGCCCGGTAAACTCATCCACAATCAGGACCTCGTCATCCTTCACCACATAATCCTTATCCCGAAACATCAGATAATTGGCGCGCAATGCCAGGATAATATTGTGTTGGATTTCCAGATTCTCTGGATCGGCCAGATTATCTATATGGAAGAAATCTTCCACCTTCTTTACGCCATCCTCGGTCAGGTTCACCACCTTGTCCTTCTCATTCACCACAAAATCCCCGGTTTCTTCGATGTCCTCTCCCATGATGGCATTCATCTTGGTAAACTCTCCGGACGCCTCGCCCCGTATCAGCTGATGAGCCAGGATATCGCAAACCTCGTATAGCTTCGTGGACTTTCCACTCTGCCCGGATATGATCAAAGGCGTCCTCGCTTCATCGATAAGCACCGAGTCCACCTCATCGATAATGGCATAATCCAGCTCCCGCAGCACCATCTGCTCTTTGTAGATCGCCATATTGTCACGAAGATAATCAAATCCCAGCTCGTTATTCGTCACATAGGTAATATCGCAATTATAAGCCTTTTTCCGTTCCTCCGATGTCATGGGATTCAATACCACACCAACGGTCAGTCCCAAAAACTCATGGATCTGTCCCATCCACTCGGCATCACGTTTAGCCAGATAGTCATTTACCGTAACGATATGGACGCCTTTGCCATTCAAGGCGTTTAAATAGGCCGGCGCTGTAGAAACTAAAGTCTTTCCTTCACCAGTCCTCATCTCAGCGATACGTCCCTGATGTAATACGATACCTCCGATCAGCTGTACCGGAAAATGCTCCATATTTAAGGTTCGGCGGGCCGCCTCACGCACGGTCGCAAATGCTTCTGGCAAAATATCGTCCAAGGTTTCCCCCGCTGCCAGACGCTCTTTAAAAATTCTGGTATGATCACGCAACTCCTCATCGCTCTTTGCCATCATCTCCGGGCGCAGCTTCTCGATCTTTTCTACAATCGGATAGATCATCTTCAGCTCCCGTTCGCTGTGAGTACCAAACACTTTCTCTATGAGATTCATTCTTCGTTCTCCTAACTCACTTTCTCTCTTTTCTGCCGTTTTTCATTCAGTCAATCTTATACATTGTAGCACTAACAAGGCATTTATTCAACTTATTCCCCCGTTGTTCACAAAAAATTAAAAAACAAAACTACTTGCATTTCCAAAAAAATCCAAAATCCGCCAGTGACATAATAATATTTTTATGGTTAACCTTACAATTTGCACAAAATCTTTGTTCGAATCCCAACTTATCCACATTATCCACACTCTTACTGTGCACAACTCTTCAAATTTTATCCACATCTGTTCTTGTCCAATTTACGCCAAAAACGAGTTATACACCAAGTTATCCACATTATCCACATTCCCCAGCCTATCCTCCTTTTATGATTCCCGCGTTTCCCTTTCTCCATCCATAATTTGTACACTTATCATAAATTTACAAATTACGACAAAAAACATATAAAAACTCTTGACTTTTCTGCTATTAGAGTTTAGTGCTATAATACCAGCTTAATCAATAAAGTGCATTCTTTACCTCACAATTGTCGCAACATTTGGCTGATTTTCGTTGAATTTTCCAAACATATATGTTATACTATAGTTATCTCAAAAAAAGGAGCTGATGATTATGCGTTATACGATTACAGGAAGAAATATCAATGTGACCCCGGGCATCCGAAGAGCTGTAGAAGAGAAGATTGGCAAGCTGGATCGTTATTTTAATCCCGATACTGAAGTGATCATCACGCTGAGCGTGCAGAAGGACAAGCAAAAAATCGAAGTGACAATTCCGGTCAAAGGCAATCTGATCCGTGCGGAAGAATCCAGCGATGATATGTACACCTCCATTGACCTAGTAGAAGAGGTGATTGAACGTCAGCTCAAAAAATATAAAAACAAGCTGATTGATAAAAAGCAATCCGCTCAGTCATTTTCCGATTTCTTCATCAACGAAGAAGCTGTTGATGAGGAAGAGATTCAAATTGTCAAAACCAAACGCTTTGGTATCAAACCTATGGATCCGGAAGAAGCCTGTGTTCAGATGGAGCTTTTAGGCCACAATTTCTATGTTTTCCTGAATGCCGAAACGGAAGAGGTCAATGTAGTATACAAACGCAAGGGACACTCCTATGGATTGATAGAACCAGAATTTTAGATCATAAAACGCCCCCTCTTTGGGGGCAAGAACAGTCCTCCGCCATATCTTTTATCCCGTGTCTGGCTGGGCCAAAACACTGGGCAGACAAATGACGGAGGACTTATTTTGCAGCTTTTTATCTTCTATTATATAATTCTGTTTAAATCAAATTCTTCACCCATTCAAAATGCCGGCGTTCCGAAAGGCACGCCATGCACCAGGAAAAAAACAGCATTGGCGCCAGAATCGAAATGGTAATTCCTTTCTTAGTGGGAGGAAGGGGATTCCACCTGGCTGTCCACACATACAGATGAAAAAAATACACATGTGATAGATAAATCCACTCACTCATTCTGCGCAGCCGAGGATACAGCTTCCGGTTCTTTATCTGCACCTGGCTGGCCGCCGCAAACAAAAAAAAGGCAGCCGGAGCCGAACTGAACACCATATTCGTATTGCTGCAATGAATCACTTCATAAAGCATCAATCCCATCGATATCAAAAATCCTGTTGCCATTGGCAAAAACGAAAACCGCCTCTTTGTCTTGGCAAGCCAAAACCCCAAAGCCACAAAAAAACACCCGTAAAACACTCCGTTGCGCATGGTCATAAAACATTGGACATATCTCATCAGGAATTGATACATCCGCCCGGGAAGCTGTTGATTAAAATACCAGTTGTCACCGATACAGCCCACAAAAAACAAGGCTCCGCCAATCAATGTCAGCTGCCAAAGCTTCAGCCCTATCCGATATCCCAGCCACACTATAAAGCAGGCCGTCAGCAATGCCGGAAGATACCATAACTGCACAGTCGTACTGCTAAACAAAAATGACTTTATATAATAAGCCACAGCAGGCCCTATACTTTTATCCTGGCTATGATACCAGTTAACATAATCAATAGGCAAATACAAAACCGACCACAGCAAATAGAGCCTAAGAATCCTTCCGCAATAACCCAGTACCGCTTTCTTTCCATAATCTTTGTCATGCTCCTCCACTTTGCGGAAAAGAAAAAAGCCTGCGATAATAAAAAATACTGGAACTGCCAGATTGGAGAGCCAGGCGCCGATCAACAGGCGCCATTTACTCTCCGCCGGATAAAAAATCTGGATCATGTGACGTGCCGCCACCGCCACCGCCAACAGCACTTTCACTACATCCAATCCATTATATTGCCTTTTCTCCACCATCTTTCTGTCCTCGTCAATCCAAAAAAGATACTGCCTTACAGGGAGTTCGGTAATTATAAGGCGAAATGGTGATACCGGTGGTGGAATTGCTGGCATGAATCACTTGTCCGCCGCCTATGTATAATGCTACATGATTAATATAATTTCCGCTGGCATAAAACAGCAGATCCCCCGGCTGCACTGCATCAATGCTTATTTCCCGCCCATTCTCTGCCTGATCCCGGGAACTTCGGCCGGTGGTGATACCAAAGTTCGCAAACACGCCTTGCGTAAACCCGGAACAATCCGCTCCATTGGTCAAGCTGGTTCCCCCATATACGTAAGGATTGCCCAAAAACTGCTTTGCATAAGCCACAATAGCTGTCCTTGTAGCCGACATTACTGCTGCTGAACCCGGCCCCGGCATTCCTCCCGGGCTGGCCGGCCCAAAACCCGAAATCATAGCCGGTGCTGATGCCTGATGGGAATTATCACTTTGCTCAGGATTGGCGGCAATCAGCATCTCCGAAGCCGCTATACCAGAATTTACTGCCTCTTCCTGTTTGGCCTGCTCCAATGCTGCAATGGCATTTGCCGCCTCCTGTTTTCTTTGGTTTTCCTCCGCCAGCCTTTGCCGTTCCTCTTCCAGAGAAACCGCCTGGTCAAATTCCACTTGCGTCTGACAGTATTCCTGTGCCACATAGCCTACCAAATCGGCATCTACTTCCACCTTGTAGAACATGCCTTCTTCTCCCAGCACCACATAACGCGCGCCCTGAGAAAGCACGGTCAGTACATTACTGCTCAGGCTCGGCTGCTCCCGCAAACGTAAATTGTCTGTATTAACAGTGGCAAACTCCCTTCCAATGGACTGTGCCAGCTTTTCTGCTGACTCGCCCGTAATAAAATATTCCGCCTTAATATAGCCGGTCACTGTACCAGAATGGATCCGGTACCAGTCGCCCCCTTCTCCTTTTACCGTCTCTTCTATCACTGCCGCACAATTATTATAAATCTTGCCCACAATCCGGCTGGAGGTATTCGCCTGTTCGCGAATATTCACATAATCCGTCACTTGTGATACTGCAATATGCGAATACTCCTCCTGGACAGTCACAGAAGCCACCGGATACAGAGATCTTTCCATATCTCCATAAACCGTCATTCCGCCTGTAAATGAAATACACAAGCAGCCTGCAAGCAGTATCTTCCAGCTTTTTCTCATCTGTGCCTGCCTCCTCTAAAACCGGGTCAAATAGTGTTCGGCGCTAATTAATGCATTCGCGCCGTCTGCCACTGCTGTCACAATCTGCCGAAGCTGCTTTTTCCGCACGTCTCCCGCCGCATACACTCCCGGTATCCCGGTATTTCCATTCTCGTCTGCACAAATATAGCCCTGATCCAGCTCCAAAAATCCAGTAAATGCCTGGCTGTTTGGCGTAATGCCCACAGCAATAAACACTCCGTCCACTTCCAGAAAAGTCTTCTCCCCTGTCTTCTTATTTTGCAAAGATACCGCGTTCACTTTCTCTGTGCCCAAAATTTCTTCCACTACGCTGTCCCAAATCACAGTCACATTATCCAATGCAAATAGCTTCTCCTGAAGGATTTTCGCTCCTCTCAACTCATCCCGGCGATGGATCAGATAAACATGACGGCACATACGTGCCAAAAATATCCCATCCTCCAAAGCCACATCGCCGCCGCCAACTACCGCCACTGTCTTCTTTTTAAAGAATGCCCCGTCACAGGTAGCGCAGTAGCTGATCCCTCTGCCGGAAAATTCTTTTTCCCCGGGAACCCCCAACTTCCGGTGAGTGGCACCTGTGGCGACGATCACCGTCTTGGCCAGATAATCCGCCTTTTTGCCCCGGATATGCTTCCAAAGCAGCTCCTCGAGTTGCCCTTTTGTATTCTGCTCCCTGGCAAATTGCATTTCGGTAATCTCCAAAGATTGCGCCTGGATATCCGGATCACTCACGGACTGCAGCTCCGCCGCCTGCAACTCATCCTTCTCTTCCATCCCGGCAATCGCTTCTTCCGTCACCAGCACAAGCTGCTTTACCTCATCCTCAGCAAAGCGCGCTCCCAGCTGGTCTGCATGCTGCCGCAGTTTTGTCCCCAAATCAAATCCATTAATCCCTGGTAGCCCTGGATAGTTATCTACTTCATACGTATTCAGCACCTGGCCGCCGCTCATCATCTCTTTTTCCAGCACCAATGTATTCAGCTTTGCCCGCTGGGCATAGATAGCAGCCGCCAGCCCCGCCGGACCGGAACCGATAATTACCACATCATATTGTTCTGTCATTCCCATACTCCATTCTATTTTCATTATTTCCATAATTTGATTCGTTTTCTTATGATATCAGGCTCAAAAAGCCGTGTACCATAGGGGAAAAATACCATTTCACCCCAACATCTTCTGATAAGTATAACATAAGTCTTTTTAAAGATATATACTCTTCTTAAAATTGTAATGGTTTTGTAAAATGTTACGTTTCTTCGGCGGATTTTACCAGATCTTCAATCAGCAATAATCCAATCGGCCCCAGAAAAAGGCCAAATATCCCAAATAATTTCAGGCCGGCATACATGGAGATCAAGGTCTCCAGGGATGTAAGCCCTACCTGGTTCCCCATAAGCTTTGCCTCCAAAAGCTCCCGCAGAAAATAACAGATCAAATACAGTACCAGGAGGATCATCCCCTCTCCCCAGTTTCTGCCAAAAAAGCAGAGCATTGCCCAGGGAATCAATACCGTGCCAGTTCCAAATATTGGCAAGGCATCCAGGATCCCAATTCCAATTCCCGCCAGAAGATAATAAGGGTTTTTTAAAATCCACAGACCAGCCATACAGATCAGCGTGGTCAAAACCATGATAATCCCCTGGGTTTTCAGATAAGCATTAGCAACGATGGCCAGCCGGTGGGCAATCAATGCAAACTCTTTTTGAAACAGGGAGTCCTCGCAGCGCCGTCTCCACAGCTCCATTTCTCCTAAAATCATGCCTACGGAAACCAGCAAAATGACAGAAACCACGGAAGCCTTGACGCCATACTGAAAGATCGTCACAGAGTTTACCATCAGATACGGCATCGCTGTTTGCTTCAGGCTTTCCATCAGGCCCTGTAACATCTCCCTCATCAGCAATACCAGACAGTCCGGCGGCAGGCAAAAACAGTTCTCCACCTGATGGCACATGCCTGTGAGCCATGTATCCAATGCAGATACCCATATAGGAATCTGCTCTAAAAACATACCCGCTTCCAGACACAGCTTGCGCCCGCCAAAATAAAGCATCAAGGTTACCGCACATATTATAAGTAAAAGTTCCACTACTCCGATTATGCCTGCCGGAACAAAAATTGTTTTTTTCCTGCCTCCCATACGCAGAGTAATCCGGCTATACCTGGCCAGCCAAAAAGCGGACGGGCGCAGCAGCAGCGCCAGCCCCCATGCCAATAAAAAGGGAATTACAAGCGGCAGCAAGTAACGAAAAACTCCATAAACTGCTCCTGTAATTCCCAAAATCAATAAAATTCTCTTCAGTTTCTTATACGGTTTACCCATGGACTCACCTGTTTCTGTTTTGTACTTCTTTTGTACACAGAATATTCTGTCCAACAGGCCGCTAAATATTCAGGGATAAACTGGTTACCATTAGCTCTCAAAAAATCTAACACCATCGATTACAATGTCATTAAGTTTAGCGCTGAGAGTACTCAGCCATGGAACAAGGAGCGGGAAGCGGCCGGAATTGGTCTGCCGCTTTTGACTTTGCAGGGATTTAGAAGTCCTTAAATCCCTGAGTTTTGCGATGAAACGAAAATCCACTCTGTCTGAGCGAAGCGAGTTTGGGGATTTTCGTTTCGTTTTTCGCAAAAATCAGAGATTTTAGGAATTCTTGATCCCGAAACCAGAAAAAGCGGCAGACCATTTCCGGCCGCTTCCCGCTCCTTGTTCCATGGCGTGCCTTCTGAGAAAATTAACTAAATGACATTGCTCCATCGATTGTCAGTCTTTTGTATCATCGGCAGCTTTTACAAGCTTTAACCAATAAAAATCATGGCCATCCACAGACACCGCCGACGCCGGCAGCTCCTTACCTGACAGCAGATCCTGATACTGTCCGTCTTTTTCATCAATCCAGGCTATTCTTGGCTCATCGCTGAAATTGAAAAGCCCAATCAGCTTGCCATCCTTATTCTCCCGCACCAGGCCCAAAACGGCATCATCCCAGGTCTCCAGAGTCCGGAAACCGGCTGAGGCATCAAATACCCCTTCTGCCGCCCGCAATTCCTCCAGCTTTGCCAGCCGATGGAATAAACGGCCCTGGACTGTCTTTGGCTTGTCAATATTTTCCACCAGCTCCCACTGGAATTTCCCCCGGTGAATGTAGCGGGAATCCGGCGCCTTGTTCGGATCTTCTTTATACGTATAATCGTTGACCTGCCCGATCTCATCGCCACTGTAAAGCATGGGAATTCCGGAAAGGAACAGCATATACGCATGAAGCATCACATCCATTTGAATTGCCGCTTCCATCGCCGTATCATCCTGCTCAAATCCGGCCTTTTCCACACCGCACATCGACGCGGTTGTAGCACAGAAGCGGGCATCTCCCGTCACCAAATCTTCATTATACAATTCACCCCGGCTGATACTCCCCGCCCATCTGCCGGTAAAATAATCATTCAGATATTTTTTATGCGGAACCTGAAGCATCCCCCAATCCTCAAGCAGCGGATAATCCAGCCCCCAGCCGATATCGTCATGGCACCGCAGATAGTTCAGGAAAGTATAATCGGAAGGCAGGCCGCTGATAATCTCCATCTGCCGCTTTAGCAGGCGCACATCCCTCGTTGCCACGGTATGCCAGGTGGTAGCCATCGTTGTCACATTATAGAGCATATGGCATTCCGGCTTTTCCACTGTTCCGAAATAGGGCGCCACCTTATCTGGTTCCATCACCACCTCGCCCAGCAGCACGATACCGGGACACACAATCTCCCCTATCATTCTCATCATTCTTACGATGGTATGTACCTGCGGTAAATTGCGGCAATTCGTACCGATCTGCTTCCAAATATAGGGTACTGCATCAATCCGCAGCACATCAATCCCCTGATTCGCCAGATACAAAAAATTGTAAGTCATTTCATTAAATACCACCGGATTCCGGTAGTTTAAATCCCATTGGTACGGGTAAAAAGTGGTCATGACAAATTCCTGACGTTCCGGCAGCCAGGTGAAATTCCCCGGGGCTGTGGTAGGAAAAACCTGAGGAACTGTCTTCTCATACATCGCCGGCATGGAATAATTATCAAAAAAGAAATAACGATCTTGATACTCCTTCTCACCTGCACGGGCACGCTTTGCCCACTCATGGTCCTCTGAGGTATGGTTCATAACAAAATCCAGACACAAGCTGATATTCTGTTCATGACATTCCGCGGCCAGCTTTTCCAGATCCTCCATCGTGCCCAGCTTTTGTTGCACCTTGCGAAAATCCGCCACTGCATAGCCACCGTCAGAGCGTCCCTCCACGGTATCTAAAAGCGGCATCAGATGAACATAATTCACATGGCAGCGCTTGATATAATCTAACTTTTCCCGCACTCCGTTCAGTGTTCCGGCAAACTGATCCACATACAGCATCATGCCCAGCATTCCGTTTTTTCGATACCAGTCCGGCTGCTTTTCTCTGGATTGATCCAGCTTTTTCAGGGCCGGCTTACGTTCTTGATAAAATTGTTCCAGATGGTTTAATAAATCATCGAAATGATCCTGGCTGTCATACAGCTCCATATACAGCCATTTCAACTCATCCAGATGTCGGGCCAGACGCTGCTGATAGAGGGAAGCATCCTTATCCGCCTGCCCTGTCTTTTCAATCTTTCCTGCAGTTTCCGTCTTTTCAGGCATCGCTGCCTTTTTCATGGTTTCGACTTTTTCCACTTTCTCCATTGCCTTGCACCCCTTTGGTTTTTATGCGCGTTTTTCAAATTTTATGATAGCATTTATTTTTCAGGGCGTAAAGGGTAAAGACGCGGCACTAATATGGTAAAATCGTTAAAAAATACAGAATATCCCGTCCTCTGGCATACGGCAAAAATTCATAATCTTCCCTGTGGCCGGATGAAAAAAAGTCAGGCAATAAGCAGAAAGAGCGATATTGCCGGCATCTCTTTGCGTTTTGACAAAAGCCGGATTGTATTTTCTGTCTCCCCACAGGGGAAGGCCATGCCCGGACATCTGCACCCGGATCTGATGATGGCGGCCGGTCATCAAATGAATCTCTGCCAGCGTAAGAATATTTCCCGAATCCGTTTCCCTGCTTTTCAAAACCTGATACTCAAGCTCCGCCCGCTTAGCGCCGCTTATCCTCTTATCAACAATCCGTGAAAGGTTCGTTTTCGCATCCTTCAACAAGTAATCCACAAACTTATCCACATTTTTATCCACTTTTCCACAAAGCACCGCCAAATATCTTTTCTCCATATGTCCTTCCGAAACCTGTCTGCTGAGCGCGGCTGCTGACTTTTTATCCTTCGCATACACCAAAATGCCGCTTACCGGTTTATCAAGCCTGTGGATAACTCCCACATATGGCTCTTTGCCATTTGGGGATGCATTGTGGATATATCGCCGCAATTCACTGACCATGTCCGCCTGAAATCCTCTCGCTGACTGAGACTCCACTCCCGACGGCTTCCAAACTACAATAAGATGTTTATCCTCATATAAAATGTCCAATAGGATCCCCTTTCTTTCCGACTATTTCTGGCAGCCAAACCGACTCGCTCGTTTTTATTTTTTGCATCCCCAGGAGGACTTATTTTGCAACACGCTCTTTTGTCCACTGAAGGCATCCTTGTATCATTACATATAATATTTTACATCATTTCATCTATTTTCACAATATTTTTTAACTATCACGATATTTTTATGACTTGTTGCCAAAAATCGTCGCATTGTATTCTGGCACTTCTTGTTTACTTTACTTTTTTTGTAACTAATGTTATGATCTTAGATAAATTGAAATCAAAACAATGGAAGAAAGGAAGTTGCTTATGTCCCTGAAAGAGAAACGTACTGTACGCATTATCGGAGAAAGGAACATCTGTCTGCACCTGAGTAATCCCAATCATCGAGAACGTATCATGAGGATCGGCAAAGCCCTCTCCTCGGCCGCCCGGCTGGACATTCTGGACATGCTCAAGAATACTCCCCGCTCCCTACAGGAGATCGCTTCCATCCTGAATATTCCTCTCTCCTCGGCTGCTCTCCACATCAAGACTCTGGAAGAAGCAAAACTGATCGTCACAGAAACCCAACCAGGAATTCGCGGCTCCATGCGGGTCTGTATCTGCAGCATGCAATCCTTCAGCCTGGAAACCTTCGATGCGGAGATCGATTCTGCCAATAAAACCATTTCCCTGGAAATGCCCATTGGCAGCTACTGTAACTGCGATATCCATCCCACTTGCGGACTGGCTAGTGAAAACGGCGCCATTGAAGCCTATGATACGATACAATCCTTCTATGCCCCGGCCCGCACCAATGCCCAGCTTATCTGGTTCAGCAAAGGCTATATCGAATACCGTTTTCCCAATATCTGCAATCCGTTGCTGCCTTTAGGCGAGATTTCCTTTTCCATGGAAATCTGCTCGGAAGCCCCGGGCTTTCTGGAGAACTGGCCGTCGGACATTACGGTTTTCATCAATGACATAGAAGTTGGCACCTTTCATTCCCCCGGAGATTTTGGTGCCCGACGCGGCCGGCTGACCCCTCCTGTCTGGCCGAACGGAAATACACAGTACGGATTTCTAAAAACCTTTTCCGTGCGGGAAAGCGGAAGCTTTTTAGACGGAAAACCGGAAAATCCACTGATTGACCTAAAAGATCTGGCACTGGGAGAAAAGCCCTATATTTCATTAAAAATCGCTGTTTTAGATGATGCAAAAAACGCCGGAGGAGTCAATATTTTCGGTGAAAAATATGGGGATTATCCCCAGGGTATTGTTATGAATCTGACATATCTGTAGAAGGCAACTGCTTTTAGAATGCGTCTAAAAATGTATTGGCATAAGTTTAACCGTTCCTGAGGGTAAGCCTTGGAGAATGGAGTGGGGCAGGCTGGCCAGCTGTTCCACTCCATTCTCCAAGGTTTAGTATTCTCAGAATTAAATTTAATGGATAAAAAATTAATATAATAAGATAAATCATGAAATCACTTGCATTTTTTGCCCGAAAGTAGTATAGTATATTAAACATCAATAAGTAGTTTTAAAAACTATATTACAAGGTTCTGTTGGTTGCATCTGAAGGAGGTATTGTTATGATGTTTAAAATCAAAGATCCGGGCAGTGCTCTTACCCATTTTATTGCTATGCTTCTGGCTTTATCGGCTGCCACTCCGCTTCTGATCAAGGCAGCCCGTTCTCCGGAGCTGACACATATGCTGGCATTGACTATTTTCATTATCAGCATGATCTTATTATATGCCGCCAGTACGATTTACCATACTTTAGATATTTCTCCCAAAGTAAACCAGATCCTGCGCAAGGTAGATCATATGATGATCTTCATTTTGATCGCGGGCACTTATACTCCTGTCTGCATGTTGGTGTTAGGGGACCATACCGGTTGGGTATTGCTGGCATTGGTATGGAGCATTGCCCTGATCGGCATCCTGATCAATGCATTATGGATCACCTGCCCCAAATGGTTCTCCTCCCTGATTTATATTGCAATGGGTTGGGTCTGTGTGTTCGCCTTTGGCAAGATTATCGCCGCGCTTCCTGCAAGCGCTTTCGGCTGGCTCTTGGCCGGCGGCATCATATACACGGTCGGCGGCATCATCTATGCCTTAAAGTTGCCGCTTTTTAACAGCCGCTTTAAAAATTTTGGCTCTCATGAGTTGTTTCATCTCTTTGTTATGGGAGGCAGTTTATGCCATTACATTATGATGTACGCGTTTGTCGCTTAATATTTAAACCGGAATTTGCAGAACAAAAAGGGGAAAACAATGGTTATATTGATAACAGGTGCATCACACACAGGCAAGACCGCACTTGCTCAAAAGCTACTGGAAAAATATAAATATCCATACTTATCAATAGATCATTTAAAAATGGGCTTCATTCGTAGCGGCTACACCAAACTTACTCCTGAAGATGACGATGAACTGACAGAATATTTATGGCCAGTTATTCGTGAAATGATTAAAACCGCCATAGAAAACAGACAAAATCTCATTGTCGAAGGATGCTATATCCCTTTTGATTGGTCAAAAGATTTTGAAGAAAAATATCTCAAAAATATTAAATACTATTGCCTAATATTCAGTGAATGCTATATAAAAAATCATTTTGCCAATATAAAAAAATATGGCAATATCATTGAAAATCGTTTGGATAATGCATGGTGCACAATGGAAAATGTTTTGGAAGATAATGCAAAGTTTTTAGAGCTTGCTCAAAAGCATCATCTAAACTATGTGCTTATTAATGATAAATACGAGATAACCATTGATTTGCAATGACTTTAAAATATACATGATATTGGAAATTTATACAAATAGGAACGGCTTCCTGAAAAAGATTTCATTTTGGAGATTATTCAGCCTGGGAGGAAGAAGAGGGCGTTGCAAAATAAGTCCCCCTCCATTTCTCTTATCTAGTGTCCGGCTGTTCACGAACATTCTGTCTGATATTGACAGACTTTGTCCGTTAAGAGCAGACTGTGTGTACGTGAACCATTCGAACACAGGATAAGAGAAATGGAGGGGGACTTATTTTGCAACACCCTCTTCTTCCTCCTAGGCGTGCCTTCCGAAACTCATTCTCCTGCTGCCCGCCGTGCCTCATGATAAACGCTCTGAAAATCCATCCCTGTTTCCTTACAAATTCTTCGAATACTTTCATACTCAGGATAAAAGAAGCTCTTGTCTTTATGGCGGCAAACCTTTATTTCCACCATACCATAAGAAGTCTCTACCGTTTTCATCTCCCGCTCCAAAGCAGTCCTCTGAACCGGATAACGGCGAATCCCAATTGTAGTGCTTTGAGTCATAAGAATGTCTTCCAGCAACTCCCGCTCACTCTCCCGGCAAAGCACTGACATCTGATAAGCCGGCCGGTTCTTTTTCATATAGATCGGGGTATACCAGACATCTGCTGCCCCTGCCTCCAAAAGCATCTCCATCGTCAACCCCAGCATTTCCCCAGTGCTGTCATCCAGATTTGTCTCCATAACCCATAATTCTGTCGCGGATGTATTTGATTCTACGGTTTCCAAAAGCATCCCCCGCAGCACATTGGCCTGGTGAAATGTCTTATTGCCAGCCCCCATTCCGATCTTTAATAGCCGGCAGGCATCCGGCAACTCTTTTCTGGTCCGCAAAGCCGCTGCTATCGCAGCGCCGGTCGGCGTCACCATCTCCCCCTCATTGTCGGTAAAACGCAGCTCCAGCCCCCAGGATGATATGATATTTGCCGTCGCCGGTACGGGTACCGGCAACGTTCCATGTTGGCAATGTACATGGCCGTGGCCCTCTGAAAGAGGGGAAACCACAACCTCTTCAATCCCTAAATTGTCGATGCAAACCGCCACACTTACAATATCAATGATCGAATCAACTGCCCCTACCTCATGGAAATGTACCTGCTCTAAAGGAAGGCCATGAGCCTTTGCCTCCGCCTCCGCCACGATGCAAAACATTTTTTTTGCCAGACTTTTGACATGCTCTTGGGTAGCCAGACGATCGATAATCTCATAAATGTCAAAGAGATTTCTGTGAGAATGAGGGTGCGGGTGAGAGTGAGAGTGAGAGTGAGAATGAGACTCATCATGCACATGTGTATGGCCTTCCGATTCCAAATGCACATCAAAATCGAAGGCGTCCAGTCCACAGACATCCTTTCTTCCAAAATGCAGATGATAGCCGTCCAGTTCCATGCTGTCCAAAGCCTTTATTAATACCTCACGATCCGCTCCCAGATCCAGAAGCATCCCCACCGTCATATCTCCGCTGATCCCCGAATTACACTCCAGATAAAGAATTTTTCCCATTTTATTTCACCGCCAATCTGTTTATTTGCGCTGCCACAAATGCCGCGCCGTATCCATTGTCAATATTTACTACCGAAATACCGTTTGCACAGGAATTAATCATCGTCAATAAAGCCGATAGCCCATGAAAAGACGCGCCGTATCCTACCGAAGTAGGAACAGCAATCACCGGACATTCCACCAGCCCTGCCACAACCGTTCCTAATGCCCCCTCCATCCCGGCCACCGCCACGATACAATTCGCCTGTGCCAGGCGTTCCCGCTTGGAAAGCAGCCGGTGAATTCCCGCCACTCCCACATCGTATATCCGCTCCACTCGGCACCCGAAGTATTCCGCCGTCTGTGCCGCTTCTTCTGCCACCGGAATATCCGCCGTACCACCGGTACAGACCACAACCAGACCTGCCGGCTCCTTCTTTTCCTGTTCCACCTTTAATATTCGGGAAATCGGATCATATATAGCCTGGGGCAGCTTCTTTTTCACCAGTTCATATTGCTCAGGAGTTGCCCGGGTTCCCAGCACCTCTCCGTCACGTTCATAAATCCGCTCATAAATATCTGCCAGATATTCATCCGGTTTTCCCTGGCAAAATACCGTCTCTCCAAATCCAGTCCGCAGTTCTCGGTGAAAATCCAGCTTGGCATATCCCAAATCCTCATAGGGAAGATTTTTCAACAGCTCTTTGGCCTCATCAATCCCCATCCGGCCATCCTTTACCTGTTGCAGCAGCTCTCCCACATCCATTCCTCTTTCTCCTTTAAACATTTTTCCCCAACGTAAAAACGCCAGGAGACCATGAATATCCCTTGGGAATATCCGAAGCCTTCCTGGCATCTTAATAATCTGAGCTTTGCTTTTTCTTAAATTCGGATCCTTCTGTATCCTCTGGCGACTTATATCAGCCAATAAAAGTAGTATAAAGAATAAATACCCTCCCGTCAAGCGTTTTCTCTTCTACAGTACATCGGAAAAATGAGGCCGCAGCCGTTTAAACACCTTAAGTCCTGCTAACATCATCACCAAAGTCACTGCCCAAAAGTAAAGCGTCAGCCGGGGACGCTGCCAAAACCATTCTCCGGTCAGCATACTATCGCGATATCCTGCCGACACATAATAAAACGGATTTAATTTTAAAATCGCAACCACCCACGGCGCCTTATCTGCAAACATACTCTCATGATACATAATTGGCGTCAGCCACATGCCAAACTGCAGGCAGATACTGACAATCTGGGCCATGTCCTTAAAAAACACATTCACGGCTGAGGTAAAATACCCCATCCCTAATGCCAGCATAGACGCGGCAAAAGAATAATACAGAATCTGTGCCCAGGTCAAAAACGGCGTCCATTGGTAGAGAATAAACATAAACAACATAATTAAAATAAAAAACGCATGTACCATCAAGCAGGAAAACAACTTGATAACCGGCAGGATCTCCACCTGAAACACTACTTTCTTCACCAGATAATGATACTCCTGCAAGCAGTTCGTTACACTGTTCAACGTCTCACTGAAGAAAAACCATGGGACAATCCCCGGCACCAGCCAAATCACATAAGGCGCCCCCGGCACCGGCGGCTCGCTTTTAAAGCCAATCTGGAAAATTAAAAAATAAATCAGAACTGTCACCATCGGTTGAATAAACATCCACACAATGCCAAAATAAGAGCCTACAAACCGTTTTCGAAAATCTGCCTTCGAAAGATCCCAGATCAGCTTTCGTTTCTTGACAATCTCCTTTAGCAAAGAAACTACGTATGCCATTGTCCCCTATCCCTCATTTCCCTTAAAACCGAAAAGTATCCGCCAGTCCGCCCCATTTCTGATCCTTTTCAGAAATAATCAGTTCTACGCCATCCTGCAACGGCCAGTCGATTCCAATCTCCGGATCATCCCAGGCCATGCCGCCCTCATCCCCCGGATGATAAAAATCCGTGCATTTATAAGCAAATTCCGCCTCGTCCGAGAGCACCAGAAAGCCATGAGCAAAACCTTCCGGAATATAAAACATCTTCTTATTCTCGTCGGACAATACCACTCCGAACCATTTCCCATAAGTCTTCGAGCTGGTGCGCAGATCCACGGCCACATCAAATACCTCGCCCCGCAAGACTCTCACCAGCTTGCCCTGCGGAAACTGTTTCTGATAATGCAGCCCCCGCAAGACCCCGCGAACAGACATCGATTGATTGTCCTGGACAAAGTTCATATCCAGGCCGGCTTCTTTAAAATCATTCTGATTATATGTCTCTACAAAATACCCGCGTTCATCCCGAAATACCGTCGGTTCAATCACATATAATCCTTCGATCTCACAGCTTGTCACTTTAATCTTTCCCATTCTTTTCATCCTTCTTTCTGTCCGAAGTCATTTCAGAAACCCGAACTGCTCCTATAATATACTACGGCGGCCATATTTTGTCAAAAAAATAATCTCGCGCGCCACATTTACAGACGCATGCTCACGATCCCGTAAAGACGCAGCAATACATAAGCGTTGGTACAGCACATGATATATAATGTTTTCCGGTTTCTCTCGTGCGTCAGTACAAGAGTATCATTTTTCAGCGACATAAGAAGCACTGGTAAAAACGGCAGGAAATATCTGCCCTGGACTCCCTGAATGACTTTTGCACTGAGCGGGGTCCAGGCCAGCATCATCGAGAGCATGGCAGCCCCCGCGCACCCCAGGCAGAGAACCCAAATCCAGAGACGGCTTCTTTTAGTCATTATCAGCTGCTCTCCCGGCTTTCGCAGTGACAGTGATATCAGGCATCCCGTAAACAGCATGACCAAAACATATGGCACATCCAGGACCGGATCCAGATTGCCAAGATATGCGCCAATCATCGTCAGATGATAATGCTCTCCCTGCCACACAATCGTATTGAATATTAATTGCAGGCACTTCAATGTCTGATGCCGAAAAGTGCCCGGGCTGTAGCCCGGCTCTTCTGCCCAGCTGATGATATTCTCGGTTTCCGGCGCCATATACATCGAGACGGTCTGCCCGTTTACCAGGACCATGACTAATATCCAGGCACCCAGCACGCAGATACCCGACAACAACCATTTTTTCCAGCTGCCGAATTTTCGTACAGGGATCAAAAGGCACAGCCCCATGAAAATAGCATATATCATTTTACAGGGCCCTGCCAGGGCCATTGCTGCCGCCAATACAGCCACATCGATATCTCTCACCCGGTCGGCAACAAATGCCAGTTGCAGGCAACAGGCAGTAAAATAAAATATCCAGGCCATTATCCAGACATCATAGGAAAGAGAAGCCGATAAATGCAAAGTCATCGGTAAAAGCGCCACCCCGAATAAAACTTCCTTGCCAAAAGGCAGGCGCTTCATGGCCAGGCCAACCATCAGTACAAAAAACAGCAGATTGGCGATTCTCCCCAGATAGACCAGCCACAGGCTGTCAAGCTTTAACAGCCTGGCCAAAGAGATGCCCACTGCCTGAGGAAAAAAAGCTGCCGGCGTCGTCACCACCGGCGGGTAAGGAGAGACGGCCAGCCCTTCCATATTCCCGTTTACCTGGCCATTTTGCAAGGTATCATGAATCAGGCGGTAAGTCTCTTCTACCAACGGCTCTCCTATCACAGTTCCCTCATCCGAACCGTCCCGTAGCTCCTGTCTGACCAGATAATCCTCTGTAGCATCATAGACGTATTCTCCATAGACATCCTCTAAAAACCAATCCTTAGCGCGCACCAATACATGCCCGTCCTCACTGTTTGACGGTTGTCCCAGCATATGGCTGGACAATTGATAGGCACTGATATAATGGCTGACTTCATCCGGCGCTGAAAGCGGAGGAAGCACCAACAAATATAGCACTCCCAGAAAAGTCCCTGCCAGGAAATAGATTTCTTCCAGTTTTACCGGCCGTTTTTTTTGCTCGCCCAACAAAAGCCAGCCGCAAAGGGCCGTCCCTGCCAGGGCGGCGGCCAGCAACAGCAGATAATCACGAACCAGCCAGGTGTCCCCGCACTCCAATACCCCTAAACGGACATCATTCAGATGCCACCAGCCCAAAGCTGCCAAAAAGATCGTTCCCATCAGCCAACTAAACGTTTTCTTCTTCATGGATGTACTCATTCCTTTGCTCCTCTTCCCTGAGCTTTTCCTCCAGAGCCATGCGCTGTACCAGCTCTTTGAGCCGCGTCTCCAGCTGCGAAATATGGATAGTCATCTGAAATACTTTCACTATCAGTAAAAAAATCGCAAACAGGAACAGAAAATTTGCTGTGGAATAGATGCCCAGGCAATGCGCAAGGAAATCCGCCACTGGCGGAAACACACTGAACACCACCAGAACCAGTGCCAGCATAATCCAGAAAATCGCGCTCTCAATCTGTACCTTAGACTGCCGGATCTTGCGCATCATCAACAAAAACGTAGTGACAGAAGACAGTATCAGCACGATGCGCAAGGTTATCGTCATCATAAGCTCCTCCAATATTGAGGACTCATACTGCACCAACGGATGAGCGGCGCCGGCAATACCTGATAGGCTTTTCCCAGCCGGTATCCGGCATATTTACAGGCGCTGCCCAATACCAGAAATGGCAACTCATCTGCCTTTCCCTGACGGATCAGCGCCTTTGCCGTCTCCTTTACCAGACGGATCCCTTCCCCCTCGGAAGCCAGGCCGTCAAACACCTCCGGATGATCTGCCTGAGACACTGCCAAATCAAAATTTCGCCGAAACTGCTGCCTTACTGTTAAATTATGAGAATGGATTACTCTGGCATCCGCCACATAGGCAATCCCATATCCGGCCCGAATCGCTCCCGCCGCATAAAGCATATCCTCATTAAAAATCGTCCTGCCCACAAAGCCTCCCTGCTCTTCAAAAATATCCCTTCGGTAAGCACAGCATACATTGGAAGCAAAATAAGTTTTGATCCCTTTCTCTGGCAAATCAGCCAATGTCTTGATGCTGCTCATCTCCGGATAATTAAAGCTTCTGGTATAACGCTCCACCGGCCGGCAATCCTCACATGGCAGCTGCCTGGCATAAGCGGCCGCCATCTGTTCTCCCTGTGGCCCTTTCCACGAAAGCGCTTCCAGCAACCGCTCCACCAGCCTTCTGCCCCTGGGGACCGCATCATCCGTCATAAAAAGCATTACCGGCGCCCGCGATAAGCCTGCTCCTAAATTGCGGGTACCTCCATGATCAAATTCTTCTTTTGTCACATGATAAACCTCAAGATTGTCGATCTCCTGATATCTGGAAGAATCCCAGTATTTCTCTTCTGTATTGATCACAATAATCCGATTTACTGGAAACGTCTGTTGTTTTAATCTCCGCAGAAGACAGAGAAACCGCTCTCCTGGTTTATAGGTGGGAATAATCACATCCACTTCTGTCTTTTGTCCCTGATTCATCTTATCCATACTCGCCTCTCCTATTTCTGCTTTCCCAGCCGGTATGCATTCCATGCCCCGCCTGCAAAACCGATTGCCATAATAATCATCAATACCAGATAAGCCAATGCCGCCCCCATAATTCCCGCCTGCTTTACCAACGCCGGCGCCAGCACAGCGGCAAGCGCTGTCAGTACCACATATATCCAAAAAATCACCTGTTGCTGCCGCAAAATCACCAACACATAATAATACAAATTCAATATTGCATAAAAACCGCCGCCCAATACCACCAGTAAAAACGCCCCTTGATAGGGAACCAGGCTTCCGGTATAAGAAGCACCCAGAATCCTTTCCATAATCCCCAGCACCGGTTTTCCCAACAACCAGGTAAGCGCCACTGCCAGACAGCTGAGCCCCCCAATCAGCAGAGAAATCTTTTTCAGCATATCCACAAACCCCGGATATCTTTTTTCATTCCAGTCGTCCGTCAAATGCGTAAGCACCGGACGAATTACAAATCCGGCAGCCAGATTAATCACCGATGTCGGCATAAAAATCACATTAAAATATCCGGAAGCCACATCATCCATATAAGCGTCGATGGCATATTTGGCGGCCGAGAATATATAAAAATCCAGAAATACCGATACAAACAAAAGCCACACCGCCCCGGTCAAAGGCATCAGGCGTTTCCTGCTTCCTGCCTGGTTCACAGCTTCCAGCCTGCCAAGAACCAGTATATCAAACAAAAATACCCCTGCTATCTGCGCCATCACTGCCGCCCCGCAAGCCCACAGCAGCGGACAGCCTGCCATCAAAACAGCCAGAAATACCCCCACTGACAAAAAGGTCCGGAACGTATTGGATTTCCCGGTCAGGTGCAGATGGCCGGCTCGCTGAAACTCTGACTCAAAAACATCGGCAAAACCATCGATCACTTTATAACACACCAGCAGAAAAAGCGTCCCTGCTTTCTGAGGCGAGTATCCACAGACGAGCAGATACCCCGCTCCTGCCAGAAGCGCTATCCCGCAAGTCAGGCATCGATGATACAGGTAATCTCCGAACCGGAACTCCCCCGCCCCATCGGTAACCTGAAAAGGACGAATACCAAAATAAGCCAGGATAAACATCTGCTGTCCAAAAGTGCTGAAACCAAAAGCAAACACGCCCCCCTGCTCCTTGCCCACAATCCGCATAACCACAAAGGAAAGGATCATACTGGCAAAAGCGTAGCAAAAGCTTCCTGCCATATTCCAGATGATATTCTGTTTTTCCCTGTCGGGACCTGTTCTCATAAGAAAGGAGGTCCACCTGTCAATCATTTTCATATTGTTCCCCTGGTTTAAAAGGTCTGCCCTGATTATCTCTTTGTAGGAAAGCAGCTTCCAGTTATATGCTTTTTCTAAAATTCTGAATCAACAAAATAGACAACAACATCCGCAGCATATATTTGGCGGCTATTGCCGGCTTCAAATAGCTTTCTCCTCCTAAACGCCGACCAATGGTCACCGGAATCTCCGCCATCTTTGCCCCTTGCTTTAACAAAAATGACACCGTATCCGGTTCTGGCCCATAGTTCAGGTTGAGTGCAAACTCGCGAATCATCCTCCGGTTAAACATCCGCATCCCGGAAGTAGGATCCGCCACCCGTACCCCAGTCGTCAGCCATATGGCGGCGGATAAAAGCCGGCTTCCTATCATCCGTATGGAAAAATCCTTCGGCCGGTCCACAAAACGGCTGCCGATTACCAAATCATAGCCCTCTGCCAGCTTCTGCTTCATGGAAAATATATACTCCGGACGATGCTGTCCGTCCCCGTCAAACTGAACCGCACAGGCATATCCCTTATACCAGGCATATTTCATCCCGGCCTGAAAGCACCCGGCCAGGCCCAAATTCACCGGAAGATCCAACATCTGATAACCATGGCTTTTGCAGATTTCCGCCGTTTTATCAGTAGATCCGTCATTGACTACCACATAATCCAGCTCCGGATAATTTTGTACCAGTTCCTCTACTACCAATTCGATATTTGCTTCCTCATTGTAAGCCGGTATTACCACCAATACCTTGTCCAAATACTCCATTCCTTATCCTTCCAATATAATATCGCAAATCATATCCACTATCTCCGGCGCCAAATCCGCATACAAAGGCAACGTCAGCACCTGTCGGGAAATTCGTGCCGCCACCGGCGTTTCTTTCTCGTCATATTGCCCCTGATAACAGGCATAATGATTGATACAAGGATAAAAATATTTTCTTGCATGAATATTATACCGCGCCAGTTCCTGAAAAATCCAGTCCCGATCCCTTTTATATCCATCAAACACCACCGGCATATAAGCATAATTCATCCTTACCCGGGGATTCTCCGGACACAGACGGATACCCTTGACACCCGAAAGCCGCTCCCGATAACGGCCGGCAAGCTTTTTGCGCCTGGCAATTTCGCTCTCCACATGCCGCAGGTTACAGAGTCCCATAGCCGCCTGAAACTCATTCATCTTTCCATTGGCTCCCACATATTCCACACTTTCATATCCGGTAATTCCGAAATTTTTAAGCTCATACAGCCGCTGCCGCAGCCAGGGTTCCCGAAATGCCACGGCGCCTCCTTCAATGCTGTGAAACACCTTGGTGGCATGAAAGCTGAACATCGACAGATCGCCGAACTCCGCCGCTCCCCTGCCGTTTAACGTCTCCCCAAATGCATGCGCCGCATCATAGATCACTTTTAATTTATGTCTCTTGGCAATCGCCGCAATTCGTTCTACGTCACAAAAATTCCCATATACATGGACCGGCACAATCGCCGTGGTATGTCTGGTGATCCGGCTTTCTAACTGCTCCGCATCCAGAGTATAATCCACCGGATTGATATCGCAAAATACCGGTTTTAATCCATTTCTCACAATCGCATGCGTGGTGGATGCAAAGCTGAAAGGCGTTGTAATCACCTCTCCCTTAAGCTCCAATGCCTGCAGAGCCAGCTCCAGCGCCATATGTCCATTGACAAACAGCTCCAGCTCCGGAGTCATCAGATATTCCTTTAATTGCGCCTTAAACTGCTCGTGGTAATCTCCCATGTTTGTCAGCCAGGCACTCTTCCACAACGGCTTTAGCATTTCCACATATTCTTCCAGCGGCGGCAAAGAGGAACGCGTTACGGCTACCGGATCTTCCAATTTTTTCTTCATAGCCCTGTCCTCTCTCCATCTGTCTGGCATCCTCCCATCCGGTATTCCTGATACCGTTTTACCAGGTATTGGCTGTGGATTTCTTTTACCGGTTCCAGCTCTTTTCCGGTAAAGCAGCGCAGATGATTCTTCACCATATCATATCCCGCCATGCAGGAAAATGCCACGCCCCCGGAGAATCTGGGGTTGCACTCCAGAAAATACCATTCTCCGCTTTCCTTTTCTACAAATTCAAAATTCACGCAGCCACGAATATCCAGCGCCGTGGCAATCGCCTCACACTGCCTTTTCAGGCGCTCATCGTCAAAAATTTGCACGGAAGTCCCTGCTCCATTCGGCGTCCGCAGAAGCTCCCTGCGTGCGACAGTCACAATCCGGCCGCTCTCCTGTTGTCTCACCACATCCACCGTAACCACAGTACCCGGGATCTCCGGCTGCACCAGGTAATCTCCGGCGGCTTTCTGATGCCATTCTACCGCACAGCGCATCTGTCCGGCGTGCTTAATCCGCATCATCCCCTGGCTGCTCCGCCCCCGAAACGGTTTTAAAACCAACGGATATTCCAGCAACTCATATCCCATATCTGCTTCCTTTTTTATCACCTCTTGCAAAATCCGTCCGGGAATCGTCTTGCAGATCCCCATTGGAGTCAAAAAGCGTTCCAGCTCCCATTTATTCCGGCAAAGCTGAATGGTTCTTTTATCTGATATACAGAGAACAACCCCCAGCGCTGCCGCCTGCCCGCGCCATTCCTGCACCGCGTCCACCTCGACATCTGTCAGCGGAATCAGATAATCCACTGCATTTTCCCGGCAGACCTTCTCCAGGAAAGCCCCAAACCTCTGATGATCTACCGCCAAAGGCGCCTGATAGAATCGATCCACCTCCGCCGACGCCGCTATCCACTCCGCCGGATAAATATCGCAGCCAATCACCCGGAAGCCTTCTTCTTTATATCTTCCCACCACTGCCGCTGCCGAAAACGATCCGACTGCCGTTACCAGTATTGTCGTGCTCATGATATATTATCTCCTTTTCACCGAATCCCGGCGCCACCCCATGAGAATCGCCAGTCCTTTCACCGTCCTGCCATTTTCTCTCTCAGCAGCCCGGCCAGAAAACAAAAGCTTTCCATTCGCAGCGCCCATGCCATTACGCCATAGATTCCCACGCCGCACCCGATCTGTACTAGCAAACGAAACAGCGGCGGCACCTGTCCCAGCAAAAAACCGGCAGCCATTACTCCCGCGCACATCAATGTGGAAAGCAGCGCCGATGGCATCACATCCATCCACTGATACCAGATGCTGTATCCCAAAAGCTTCCGATTCGGCGCCCCATTGATAAAGGTACACAAAAAATCCTGAACCGCCTTTAGCAGAACCATCCCATACACAGAAAAGCACATCCCCACTGCCAAAGCCACCAGGCTTAATGATTTTTTAATCAGTTCCAGCTTCAGGAAAATGTCGCTTCTCCCCATTGCGTTAATCGCCTGAAGATTCGTAATATGAATCGGCCAAAAGCAATAGGAAATACACATGATCCGCAAAAACGGCACACAAATCAGCCATTTCTCTCCCAAAAGAGCCAGCACCAGCGTATCTGCCACCGCAAACAGCCCCAACAACATCGGCAATGTCACAAATGAGCTGAGCCGAATCGCCCGCCGTACCATCTGACGTACCTGCTCTACATCATCCTGGCTGGCCGCAAAAACCGGCAGCAGCACTGCCTGAATCGCTCCTCCCAGATTCGTGGCAATCAGCTTGGGAAACTGCTCTCCCCGATTATAGCTCCCCAATAACTCCTCATTATAAATCTTGCCAATAAAAAGTCCATATAAATTATTAAATACCGTGTCCAGCAAAGACGCACACAAAAGCTTCCAACCAAAAGCAAACATTTCCCGTATCCGAACCAGCGAACACTTCATCACTGGCCGCCAGGATACTGTCACAAACAGTGTTATCATCAATGTCAGATAATACACGATCTGCTGTCCTGTCATTGCCCACACACCGTATCCCTGATATGCCATCCAGATACTGATTACCCCGGCAATCAGTGAAGCGATAAGGGTGGACAAAAAAAGCCCTCGAAATTCCATTCTCCGGGATACATAGGATGTCTGTACCGATATTACCGCTCCCGGAAATAATACCAGAGCCAGCACCCGCACGATCTTTTCCAGCTCTGCGATCTCATACCAGACCGCGATTTTCGGCGCCGCCAAATACAAAATCCCATACAGCACCACAGCGGCTGCCAATTCAAAATAGCAGACCGATGAAAAATCCACCTCATCCGCCTGCTTTTTCTGTATCAATGCCGTGCTGAATCCGCTCTGTACAAAAACATTGGCTATCATGATGAAAATCATAAGGATCCCCACCACGCCATACTCCGCAGGAGTCAACAGCCGGGCAAGAATAATTGTAATCACAAACTGCACTCCCTGTGAGCCACCGTTTTCCAGCAGCTTCCAGAACAGGCCCCCGGCCACCTTCTGCTTCATCTCTGTCTCAGTCACTATACACTCCTTCTCATACTGCCAGAAGCATCTGTAAATGTCATTTTTCCGCATGATGAAACAGCTTCCACGCCATCCCGTATAAATGGGGCGCCATCACCTCAAAACGGATAAAAAAACGCGTCCGCCAGTTCAGCTCCTGATAAAACCTTCGGTTTTTCTTTGCCAGGACCTCCTCATACCTCCGGGTATTGACCTTAGTCAAAAAGTGAATCCGTGCCGCGGCCCGCCTTGCCTCTTTATGAAAGCGCCCGCCGGTTTCCCGATCAAAGCCCTGGTACATATTCTTCATCTCCCGGAAATACTGTTCCTGCTTTTTTTCATAATCTCCCTGCTTCATCCATGTAGTCCAGGAAGCTCCTCCCCCCAGACGGTATACGCACATCGGCCGGTCCATATAATATGCCCAGCCGCGAGCCGCCGCCATTAGCTGCAACGGCACGTCAGCCAATGGCGCATTCACATAAAAATCCGGTAATTCTCTGACCATGTCCGCCCGAAACATCAAAGATGCCGTAGGATATCCGGATGTCTTATCTATAATCTCCTCCGGCGAAACCCGCCGATTTCCCCGATAAGGCCGCATTCTTTTCTCCGTCAACGCCCGCCCCTGAACCTCAATGCAGGCACTGTGGAACACTAAAGAACAATCCGGATGTGCCTCCATAAAATCCACCTGCCGCTGTAGCTTATGTCGGTCTGTCCAATAATCATCCCCCTCGCACATTGCAATATACCGCCCTCTGGCACGGGGAAAATTATACGTTCCACTGATATTATATAAGCCTTTGGCATATTGATTTTCCGTCTGCAAAATCGGTTTGATCGTCTCCGGATAACGTCTGGCATACTCACGGATAATATCTGCCGTACCATCTGTCGATGCATCGTCATGAATCAGGACTTCATATAAAAAACTGGTTTTCTGATCCATAAACCCCTCCAGCGCATCCCGGATATAGCTCTCTTGATTATAAGTAATGCAGCAAATGCTGACCAATATCTCCTCGCGTTTTTTTAAATCCATTCCTGTCCCCGCATCCTTCTTCTGCCATATAAAATCCTTACTTTTCTCTTACCAATAGCTTTCATTTTACAATATCCCACAGGAATTGTAAATCCTATATGGAATTTTTCAAATAAATGTGTTACAGTTAGAAAGCAAAGGCAATCTTACTATCAGGAGGATACCAACCATGAACCGATACTTTAAGCTCCGGCGAACCTTATTTTTGGCCGGACTCATCATGGCGAATTTTACATTTTCTTCACTGGCCGCTGTTGGTGAAGCGCCGCAGGCAACCGTCGGAGCTGCTCCGCACGCTCCCGCCGCCAACGGTGAGGCTTCCCAAATCATCGTGGCCGGAAGTTCCCGAGATACAGACACCGTTGGCCCTCAGGCCGCATCCTCTGAGGGCGGCTCCCGGACGATAACGGCCGGACAAGGCCAGGCTGTCGATGACGGACAGAGCCAACCGGAAAATCCCGCCATGCAAACCCTGCGTCCAGATGACGTTTCAGGTGCTCCCGTTTCCACCGATCCGGGCAACTCTTCTCCGGAAAATACCGCACCGGATACGGCTGCTCCGGAAACCTCTGCTCCGGAAACCACCGCACCGGATACCGGCTCGCTGGAAACGGCAGACCCGCTTTTAATGCCGGTGACAGAAGAAGAGGTTAAGGAAAACACCGAAGGGAATCTTCCCGAAGGCCATCCTCTCTCTGTTCCCAAACGGGCTCCCCGGCTCCAGACCACCATTCTTCTCTGTGATGCGATGCAATGGTCCCAGCCATTTGTCAATGACCAGTGGTGTGATGTGGATGGACGTCCGTTCTATTCCATCTCCATTTTCCTGGAGGATATCATCGGCAACATCCATTACCGTGCCTATACCTCCGCTCACGGCTGGACCAGATGGGTCATAAACGGGCAGCAGACCCCTATTCCGGCTGATATGGCTCCGATTGAGGCGATTCAACTCCGCTTCAGTGGCCCGGTCAGCAATGATTACGATCTGTACTACACCACCCGGCTCACCGATGGACAGGAAACTGGCTGGGCGCGCAACGGGCTCTCTGCCGGGACCATGGGAGGGGGAGCTTTAGCTGCCTTCCGTATGGCTTTTTTCCGCAAGGATGATATTTCCTCCATCACAGCAGACGATTCTGCCCTGGTTTCCGCCCATGCAGATGGCATCCAGTATATCGACGGTTCACTTCGCTATATCCATGGAGACGGATCTAACTATACCGGCTGGGGATGGGTTGGCAACCAGCGTTATTATTTCGTCGATTCCTACCCGGTTACCGGCTGGCAATACATAGACGGCTACAAATATTATTTTGACGAAGAAGGCAGGCTCCTTACTGATTTAGAGCCGATTATCGGCGCCAACGGCCCCTTCCTGATCCGGATCAATAAAGAGATGAACTGTATGACTGTCTATGTAAAAGACGGTGATAACGGCTACATCATTCCCCTGAAGTCCTTTTTGACTTCCTGCGGTGATGATACCCCTCTGGGCACATTTAAGACTCCAGAAAAATATCGCTGGCGGCTAATGATTCATGATTTATATACCCAATACGCAACCCGTCTGGGTTCGGGACTTTCGATTCTCATGCATTCCATTATTTATGATGCCCCCGATCCGTTCTCTGTCTGGGCCAGCACTTACAACCATATGGGCGTGGCACGCTCCGCCGGATGTATCCGCCTGACCACAGAAGATTCCAAATGGATCTATGACCATTGCCCGCTGGGCACTACCGTAGAAGTATATAACAGTCAGATTCCGGGACCATATGATCGGCCTACGATTGCATCCGAGATCCCCTTTGAGCAAACTTGGGATCCCACCGATCCTAATATCACCCCAGAACAGATTGCTCAGGAGTCGGCACGAATCGCCGCAAAATATGGATATTAAAATATCATTATAAAGATATTGCAAAATAAAATAAGTCCTCCGCCATTTCCTTATCCTGTGTTTGTCAACAGCCGAATACTGGATAAAGAAAATGGCGAAGGACTTATTTGGCAACCAGCGCTATTAATTTTGCACCACCCGCTTCCCTTTTTGTTTCTTTCTCTTTCCCAACAGCTCCAATCCCCGGAAAACCCTTACCTCCATCCGGATCCCGCCGAACCAAAGCCTCGCTATCCATTCCTGCAGCCAATTGATATGAAGATACTTCCTCATATAATAAAGCACGCTCTGTTCCCGAAGCTTTTGCCGCTCCAGCTCCTTTTGAAAGGATTTACGGATCGACGCTGAATGCTCATGATAGTAGCTCTCCGTCAACAACAGCACGGTCCTTTTTCCTGCCTCCCGCATCCGCCTGGCAAGCACCATCTCCTCCTGATACAAAAAAATACCCTCATCATAACCACCGCACTCCAAAAATGCCGCCGCATCCACCATCAACATAGAACCATGGACCTCATCCACCCACACTGCCTTTTTCCCTTCAAAATAGCTCCGGGGATAATATAAAAGCCTTGTCCATATGCGCCTGCTGACTGGTCCCATATACAAAAGCTGCCCTACAAACCCCTGGCTTTTCCAGCTATTCTGGAATTGCTTATAGTTCTTATCCTCAATTCCGGCGGCTGCCACTCCTGCCTCTGGATGCCTCTGGAAAACGCGCGCCAATCCCCGAATACAGTCCTCTGTAAAAGAAACATCAGGATTGGCAATCACCACATGCGTTGCCTGATTTCTCTTCACAGCATAGCGGATCCCCAGATTATTTCCTGCTCCATAACCGCCGTTCTTCTCTGCACGGATGGCGGAAATCTTTTCTCCCTCCAACATCTGCAGCCGTTGCCAGGAATCATCTGTAGATGCATTATCCACCAGCACAATCCCATCCAGAATCGAATAATTTTTGATCTGTCCCACCAGCTTCTCCACGGTTTTTGCATCATTATAATTTAAAATAACACAATTGATTTTCATTGCCAAAATATCCCTTCTGTCCTTTGCCAATGAACCTTCCGCACATTCCGTCTCAATATTCTTTTGGTATCGTCACGCACTGCGCCAGTGTCTGTAGCCAGGAGCTCTTTGTAAAACGATACTTCATAATGCTCTTTAGCCTTCCCGGTACAGTCTTTCCCGGCAGCGACAAAAATTCATGCAGCACTCTTCTCTGGGAAGCATCCAGGCTTCTGCCGAATCTTTTGCCGAACGCCGCCGCCTGCTGAAACATCCGCCGATAATTTTCCTCCACCTGCTTCTGCCTGCTGGCTCGTTCCCTCAAATCTTTCATACTTCCTGTGTTTCTGGCCCCTAATACATTATGTCCATGCTGGCGATATTGGGAAAGGGGCTCCGGAACATAAGAAATCACCCCGAAACAGGAGGCACATAATGCCACCCACCAATCGTGCATGAAGCAGGCTCCCGGCGGATTTGCCGCCAATTCCGCCAACGCCCGGTTCATCATCAGAGTCCCGCCGCTCACCGGGTTCTCTGTCAGGATCTCGGAAAATGAAGTCCTGTCCGGCCGACATTGTCCATAGGCAAAAAAGCTGGGGCTGAGCTGTTGCAGGCTGGCATCCACCACCTCCATATCGGAAAACACCAGCATGGGTTTATTCTCCCTTTCATGCTCCTGCATTTTCTTGAGCAGCTTTTCCACCTTTTGAGAAGCCCACACATCATCCTGATCGCTAAACAGAACATAATCTGCCTTTGTCTGAGACAACAGCCAGAAAAAATTCATCGCCGGCGCCGGCACTTGGCCATCCCTATCTTTAAACCTCCCTGTTTTTTTCCGATGGCACAGAACAACCCGATCGGGATACTCCTGCCGGTAATGCTCCAAAATTCCTCTCGTGCCGTCAAAAGAACCGTCATCAGATATCAGAATCCGTACCCCCGCCACAGTCTGCGCCAGAATAGAATCCAGCTGCTCCTCAATATAGGCCGCCCCTTGATATGCTGCCAGCAAAACATCTATCTGTATTTTCCCGTTTTCTCCTGGCCGGTTTTTCCCTGGCTGATTTTCTGGCGTTTCGTTTTTCTCTTCCCCGGTATTCCTTCCGCCAGCTCCCCGCCCTTTTCTGGCGTTCACAACCTGCATTCCCAGATTTTTACTGATCAGACGGCGGACCGGGGGGCAAACCACGGTCAAATAATTCATCAGATGATAAGCCAGCATATAGGCTTCCCGCCCCTGCTCCTTTGGCGTCCCCGCCCATGGCGTCAATGCTAACGCTTCTTCATACGCCTTCCGATAATGATTACAATTTCCCGCAATCCAGGGACGCTCATCCCCAGCATAATGAATAATCACCGGGCTTTTCTTCGCTTTCATCAAAGCTCTCCGCCCAACCGCCCGGTAAGCTTTCGACTGCCGCACCAGTTCCCGATACGAAAAATACCGATAATTCGTAAAAAAATTATAACACGGGGGCAAAAAGCAAATCCTTCCTTTCAGTACCCCATTGATAATATCCTGATCACAGGCAAACAGGCTCCCGCCCTTTTCACGATAAAAATTCATTAGGCGCGCTTCCACTTTCGACTCCCGCCACTGTTCCAGATCCATTAATAAAACCCCGGCATTGACATAAGCATCCTGCTCTCCCAGAGCAATTTTTTCCTTCACCATCCGATAAATCGTAGGCTCCATCACTGCGCCCAGAACATTCCCGCCGAGATCCCAGTTCCACAGTCCTTTTAAAGGACGGGCTACTATCGTATCACAATCCAGATATAACACCCGTTTCACCTGCTCCGGAAGGAGCCTCCCTACAAACAGGCGGGCCATTGTACTGATATCAAAGCCGCCGGTATCAATGCCAAAATCAAACTGCTCCCGGATATCTCCCAGCTCTGTCCAACAGATCTCCCGGCCATAACGCCCGGCCATCGCATTCAGCCTTTCTTTGCTTTCCCCGGTAATGCCTATCGAGAAGACATAAACCGTCAGCCATTTGCTTTTTCGGTTTTTCTCAAAAAGAGAAACCATGGATGCTGCCATATGACGGACATAGTTTTCATTTGAGGCATAGACTACATTCATTTCCATCTCCCGCTGATTTCAAAAGTGAATTTTAACTGTCTCTCCATTTCACATTCCATATTTCCGGATACGTCCCAATGCTGAGGCGATTACCTTGTCCATATCATAGTACTTATACTCTGCCAGCCTTCCGCCGAAAATCACCTTCTTTTCCTGAGCGGCCAGTTCTGCATACTTCTGATACAATTGCTGGTTCTTTTCGTCGTTCACCGTGTAATATGCCTCCGCGCCCTCTTTCCAGTCTTCCGGATATTCCCGTGTAATCACGGTCTTTGGCTGGGTGCCAAATTCAAAATGCTTGTGCTCAATGATTCGCGTATAAGGCGTCTCCCGATCCGTATAATTGACCACAGCCACCCCCTGATAATTCTCCATATCCAATGTCTCTGTCTCAAAACGCAGGCTCCGGTACTCCAGCCTTCCGAATTGATATTCAAAAAAGGCATCAATCGCCCCCGTATAGACGGTTACCTCTCCCAGTTTCTCATAATAATCCCGGTGTTCCAAATAATCGATCCCGGTGTGGATGTCACAGTCCTCAAACATCTTATCAATCATCACATTATAACCGCCGATGGGAATTCCCTGATACAAATCATTAAAATAATTATTATCATACGTAAACCGTACAGGCAAACGCTTGATGATAAATGCCGGCAGTTCCCGGCAATCCCGGCCCCACTGTTTCTCTGTATATCCTTTCACCAGCTTTTTATAAATATCTGTTCCCACCAAACGAATTGCCTGTTCTTCCAGATTCGCTGGCTCACCAACGACACTCCTTCTCTGCTTCTCGATGATGGTCATAGCTTCTTTGGGAGTGCTGATGCCCCACATTTTACTGAATGTATTCATATTGAATGGCATATTGTACATCTCACCCCGGTAATTGGCCATCGGACTGTTCGTATAGCGGTTAAATTCCGCCAAACCATTCACATAATCCCATACAGCCCGATCACTAGTATGAAAAATATGGGCGCCATAGCGGTGTACATGAATACCCTCCACTTCTTCGCAATACACATTGCCCCCAATATGGTTTCGTTTTTCCACTACCAGGCAACGCCTGCCCCGCTTTCTTGCCTCATTTGCCCAGACCCCGGCATAAAGCCCGCTTCCCACCAGTACATAATCGTATTTTTTCATAATATATGGCAATCCTTTCCTGCTATTTATCCTTATGTCCAGTTTTCAAACATTATTTCATCCATCTTATCATACTGCCAAAGATTTTTCCACCGGTAAATCAATTGCTCCCATAGTGAAAATAAGCTCTTATCCACCATTCACTGACAATATCCAGCCACAGAGGAAGGCACAAGACAGCGACCCGCCTAGCAGATCATTGTCTTGCGCCTTCCTCTGTGACGTATCTTCCAAATAGCTCAACGGTCTGAGCCATTACAAAAACAACCGCCTTCAACCAACTGCAGCTTCTTTTGCCTGCTCAATCGTTTTACCGCATATTCCCGTTTCATTGCCTCCTGGCGCGTAGCAAACTCCTCATAATACACCAGCTCCACTGGCCGTCTAGCCCGGGTATACTTTGCGCCGCCCCCCTCATTATGCCGCCGGATACGTTCTTCCAGATGATTTGTCCAGCCGCAATAAAAAGTCCCATCCGCACAGCGCAGCAAATACATATAATTCGTTTCCATAATAACTTTATCCCATCTGTTATCTTCGCTCAACATCTGCAATCACACCATCGCTTACCGCTATCATATCTTAATACTGTACGCTGTATCAGCAGCCAATGTCAAGCGCTATTTTTCTTCCGGCTCACTATTTATGTAGGCGGCATCCGTGCTTGCAAGTTCACGCATACCGTCCAGGTTTCCCTGATCTATCTGAAGCACCAGCTGAATGCGGGCGGGCTGTCATCCACGCCAGGCTCTCCCTGCCGTAAATCCATCTCATTATAAGGCTCTCTTTAGCCGCCCCACAATAATAATATATACCGCACATGCTGAAAAAGTGCCCATCCAGATATCCGAAAATAGTATTTCCCAAAAGCCGCCAAACCTCCCAGGCATTTTTTCCCAAATAAACTCCCGACGAAACGTCGCCAACCGATCTTATAAATTCATCCCTGAGAACATCCAGCTCCTTTTTCCATGGCGTACCTTCCAGAGAAACATTATGCTGCCCGCTTCCCGCTTTATGCCCTCACAATCTCTTTCACCAATATCAAGCAATCTCCCGGCCGCACGGTATCTGACACCAGGTTATTCGTTGTGATAATATTATCTACAGTTGTGTGGAACCGCTTGGCAATATCCCACAAGGAATCGCCGTCCTGCACCAGATATCCTACGATCCCCGGCATCTGCTGCAGTTTCTTCGTGTCGAGCGGAGCTGTCTCCGCCCGTTGGATCACCATCTGGCGGACCGGCTGCAGCACCAGCATATCCAGCAAAAGCACTGCTTTTACCTCCACAGTATCCCCGCCGATCATCGCTGCTGTCAGCTGCTCCACATCTGTCTCCAGATACCAGACACTGTCTTCCTGAATCTCTGGCACCTCTGCCTCATAATGAAACGGCAAAAGCTCAGTTATTGACTGTACCGGCCGGCTGTCATCATCCGTCAAATAAAGAATCCGCACCTCCAGTGCGCCATCCATCACTAGTGTGTTTTCCTTTGCCTCCACCTCATCCAACTTTACTGTTCCGGAGCTGTGGCAAATCTGCAGCGCCCGCGGTCCTCCGCCCACCGCCACCTTTTCTGCGATTTTACATTTTCCGGTATTTCTGGTCAAAATATGATCAAAACAGGCTTCCCCAGTATCTACCTCCAACTCCCGGTTTGTCGCATAAAGATCGCTTAAAATATCAAGCTGGCGTTCTTCATAAAGCCGGATATCCAGCTCAATCACCGCGTCCACATCCAGTTCCCGCATCTCTCCGTCATAATCCGGCTTTTCTTCTATTCCTTTATGTATCAGCCGGGCAGAAATGGCCGGAATCATTTCTTCCACTGCCCCCTGCATCTCTAACTCGCCGGAAAAAGGAATCGCCTCCTCCACCCACTGAACCATATCGCTCTCGCCTTCCCCCTCATAGATGGCAAATACCATCAAGGTCCCTTCCAGGTGAATCTTGCCGTCCAGCGGCCGGGCTGTAACTCCGGACAAACGCATTTCTGTCCACAAAACCCGATCCATTGCCGGTTTCGTGCCCGAGAGCGTGATTTCTTCCTTGAGGCGATAAGTGTCCTTACGGCGGAGTGCAATCGCTGCCACATCTATCGTACGTTTTAAAGTCTCCACCTGCGGAACCCCGTCCTCCTCGTCCTCCACGGCCCCCAAATCCACTGCCGCTTCTGTATCGACCAGCGACTCCACTTTAATCTCCAGTGTCACAATCCCCTTAATGCTGAGCTTCCGGGAATTAATGATATCTGCATTCAGATCCTCTAACTGCCAGCTTATCCCCACATAATCCTTCTCCTCCAGGCCAGGCACATTGACCGTCTCCTCGAAAGGAATCAGGCCGCCCAGCGTCTGCAAACCACCTTCCTCCTTGCGGTACAATACATGAAAATCCAGCTTCCCCCGAATTACCACCCGCTCATTCTGCGTTTTTACCGGTTCCATCTGTATCTCTCCGGTATCGAGAATCACCTGCGCAATATCACTCATAGTATCCGGAACGATAAAATCATCATCCAACGTCACCTGGGTATTGACTTGATTTTTCCAGCGGTTCATATGTATATTCTGCTTCACCAGCTCCAACATAAAAAGCACCCACCTTACTTTCCATTTTCTTCTTTTTATAGAAAGTGTATGTGGATGCTTCTCCATTTATGATTACTTTGCTGTTACCTTCTGTTTTTCCTGATCATACTCGTCCAGAAAATGATACCGCTTCCCATCCTTCACATATCCGATGCAGGCATCCAAATTCACATTTTCCACGCTTTTAAAAATATTCGTCTCGATATGCGGATTAATTTGCCGGAAATGGCGAATCAGTTCCTTCATTTCCTGGCGCTTGGATGCATGAACCTCTTCTTCCAGAGCCCTTTCCCTGGCAATTCGCTCGGTAAACCGGCAGGCGCACTGCAAAAAACGCAGATGATTATACTCCTTCCACGCCAGGATATCCTCCTCCTTGACCAGATACAGCGGACGGATCAGTTCCATTCCCTCAAAATTCGTGCTGTGCAGCTTGGGCATCATCGTATTCACCTGAGCGCCATAAAGCATACTCATCAAAATCGTCTCAATCACATCATCAAAATGATGCCCCAGGGCAATCTTATTGCAGCCCAATTCCCGGGCATTGGCATATAGATTCCCCCGGCGCATCCTGGCGCACAGATAGCATGGCGATCCCCCGGCATCTGCCACACTGTCAAAAATATCAGATCGGAAAATATGAATCGGAATCCCCAGCAATGCCGCATTTTCTTCGATCAATCTGCGATTGGCCGGATGATATCCTGGATCCATCACCAAAAATTTCAAGCCAAATTCCATCCGGCCATGGCGCAGAATCTCCTGCATGCATTTGGCCAGCAACATAGAATCCTTGCCCCCGGAAATACAGACTGCGATACAATCGCCTTCACAAATCAACTCATATTCATTTAAAGCCCTGACAAACGGCCGCCAAATCTCCTTACGAAATCGTTTAATAATGCTCCGTTCCACATCCCTGCAGAAGTCATCCATCGCTTCTTATATTCCTTTCGCCGCCTCAAACGTACTTTTCCTATCCTCCTCTGCAGCCTGCTCTGCACGCCGGCTTTGCAGCTCTCTCTCCAGCTGCTCTACCCGTTCTTCCATCTTCGTAAATTGTTCCATGGTGACCGCTGCCGCTATCTGCTTTTTCGGCACCGGTACACCTCCGACCTTGACCGGCCGGGCTGGAATGCCAACTGCCGTCGTATCGTTTTCCAGTGGCTTTAGCAGCACGGCATTGGCGGCAATGGTACAATTGTCTCCTACCTCAAAAGCTCCCAGAATTTTGGCGCCGGCGCCTACAGTCACATTATTGCCAAGTGTCGGATGCCGCTTGCCCTTATTCAAGCCCACGCCGCCCAGAGTAACTCCCTGGTAGATAGTACAGTTATCCCCCACTACGGTTGTCTCCCCGATCACGACGCCGCAGCCATGATCAATCAAAATCCCATGTCCCATCTCCGCTCCCGGATGAATCTCAATCAATGTCAGGAAACGGGCAATCTGTGAGATCAGCCTTGCAATAAAAAACATTTTATGCTTATAAAACCAATGCGCAAACCGATGCCATATCATCGCATGCACTCCCTGGTATAAAAGCAGGACCTCCAAAGCACTTCGCGCCGCCGGATCCCGCTCCTGAACCGCTTTTACGTCCAGCCAGATATCTTTTAAAATCATATTATCATCCTCTTTTTCTTTGCCTTAAATGTTTTCAGGCCATATCATATCATATGAAAGATGAGGATGACAAGTGCAACCGGATATATTATTGGAAAATTACCGGATTTTCCAAATATTCTGTCTGAACGGCGATATAAGGATAAGATTTTTCCACGCCTACCGTTTCTCCCTTCTCCGGCCCTTTTAACTCGGTATCAATCACAATCGAATTTTCTGTCAGATACAGTTCATTGACCGATATGCTATATCCGCCGGTGGCCTGTTCTCCATATCCGACCACTATGTAGAGTCCCTGATCATTGCTGTAGGTCAGTTTAAAAGGGGCTGCCTTTTTCTCCTCCACCAGATTTCTCAATTCCTCCGGCAGATCCGCCTCACCGACAATCGTACTTTCCAGATCCCGCACCTTATCCTGGTTTTCTTTTTCCACACTGCAGCCTGTCAAAAGACGCACCATCAATACCCAGAACAGCAAAAAGACCACCCATATCATTTTTCCATTCAGCCTTCTGCCCATAACAACCTCCCATGAAATTTGACTACTACCAATGTATTCCCGCCAGGCTTTTCTTATGCCTGCTATCTTTTGTATGATTTTTTGCTGCAGCTGCAACGAGAGCGCATACCAGATAAAATTTTACCAGAAGCTTGTCAAAAACAGAGAGATGGCATAAAATATATCTTAGTTTTTACGAAAGGACTGACTGCCCCATGAATATATTCAGAAAATGCTACTGCCGTACCTTCCAGGCTGCCTTCCGGCTCGCACTTCCCCTGCTCCCCTATCGCCGCCCACAACTGGTATCCGGAATTTCCCGGCTGCCGGATATTTTAAGGCAGCACCATTGTACCCGCGCACTGATTGTCACCGATGCCACCATCACCCGCCTGCAACTCACACTTCCGTTAGAGCAGGCCCTGGCAAAACATGATATCTCCTTCGTGTTTTATGACAAGACCGTTGCCAATCCGACTACTGTGAATGTAGAAGAGGCGAGGAAGCTCTATCTGCGTCATGCCTGTGACGCCATTATCGGCTTTGGCGGCGGTTCCAGTATTGATTGTGCTAAAGCCATGGGAGCGCGGATTGCCAAACCGCATCAATCATTAAAAAAGATGAAAGGAATCTTAAAAATCCGCCGGAGGCTGCCGCTTTTGATTGCGCTCCCCACTACAGCCGGCACCGGCAGTGAAGCTACCCTGGCTGCTGTGATCACAGACTCCGGATCCCGCCACAAGTATCCTATCAACGACTTTTCGTTAATTCCCGATTATGCAGTGCTCGATCCACATTTTACCGTCAGCCTGCCGCCGCTGCTCACCGCTACCACCGGCATGGACGCCCTTACCCACGCCATAGAAGCCTACATTGGGCATTCAACCACCCGTGATACCCGAAGAGCTGCAATAAAGGCGGTCCGTCTGATTTTTACCAGCCTGGAAGATGCTTTTAGGGACGGTTCGAATATCCGGGCCCGCAGGCGTATGCTGATCGCTTCTTACTATGCCGGCTGTGCTTTTACAAAATCCTATGTCGGTTACGTACATGCCATCGCCCATTCCCTGGGCGGCGAATATGGCATCCCCCACGGACTTGCCAACTCGATCCTGCTGCCTTTTGTTCTGGAGGCTTACGGAACATCTGTCCACGAAAAGCTCCGCCAGCTTGCGATCGCCGCCGGACTTGCCGATCGGCATACTCCTCGCAAAGAAGCCGCCAGGCGCTTCATTGACGCCATTCACGAGATGAAGGCCCGTTTCGGAATCGGCAATACCATTCCCGAACTGCAAAAAAAGGATATCAAAAAACTGGCTCATTATGCCGACAAGGAAGCCAATCCGCTCTATCCGGTCCCTGTTCTCATGAATGCCAGAGAGCTGGAGCTGCTTTATTGCCAGTTCATTGAAACCCCGCCTTGTCCATCAGCGGTAAGCCACTATCATAAAAAGAAAAGAGGAGCCTTATGAACGAACAGGAAATTCAACAGCTTGTAGAAAAACAGCGCACCTGGTTTTTCACCGGTGCTACCTTGAACATAGAACACCGCATTCAGGCATTGACACGCCTGCAAACCTGTATTTTGGAGCACGAAAAAGAAATCAATGAGGCGCTCCACTGCGATCTCGGAAAAAGCCGCTTTGAAAGCTATATGTGTGAAACCGGCCTTGTTTTAAATGAAATCACCTATATGCTAAAGCACATCCGCCGCTTTGCCCGGGAAAAGACGGTTCCCACACCCATAGCGCAGTTCTGCTCGCGCAGTTACCAAAAGCCGTCCCCTTATGGCGTCGTATTAATCATGAGCCCCTGGAATTATCCGTTTTTATTAACCATGGATCCGCTAATCGATGCCATCGCTGCCGGAAACACAGTAATTGTCAAGCCCAGCGCCTACTCCCCCCGCACCAGTGAAATCCTACTCTCCCTCATCACACAATGCTTTGATGAAAAAGAAGTTTCCGTCGTCACTGGCGGCCGTGCAGAAAACACCTGCCTGCTGCTACAGCATTTTGATTATATTTTCTTTACCGGTAGCCAGACAGTGGGACGAGAAGTCATGCGTCAGGCATCCGTCCATCTCACTCCGGTCACTCTGGAGCTGGGCGGCAAAAGCCCCTGTGTGGTAGAACGAAGCGCCAACCTTCGCCTGGCCGCCCGCCGTATTGTATTCGGCAAATTTCTCAACTGCGGCCAAACCTGCGTTGCCCCGGATTATATCTACTGCGATGAGACAGTCAAAGACTCGTTGATCAAAGAAATTAAACGGCAGATCCAGCGTCAGTTCGGCAAGCATCCGCTCGACAAGCCGAATTATGGCAAGATCATCAATGAGAAACATTTTGACCGCCTGGTTTCACTTATCGATCCCTCCAAAGTTGTGATTGGCGGCAACTCCGATCGCCGGTCACTTCAGATCGAACCCACGGTTATGGATGGAATAACCTTCCAGGATCCCGTCATGCAAGAAGAGATTTTTGGCCCGATTTTACCCGTTTTGACTTATAAAACATTTGATAAAGCAATTAATAAAATAATTTCCCTTCCGCATCCATTGGCTCTTTACATCTTTACCGCCAATCCTCAGGCCGCGCGCCGAATTATTGCCCGCTGCGGTTTTGGCGGCGGATGCATCAATGATACCATTATTCATCTGGCCACCAGCGAAATGGGATTTGGCGGGTTTGGGGAAAGCGGTATGGGGGCATATCACGGGAAAATAGGATTTGATACGTTTACTCATCAAAAAAGCATTGTAGATAAAAAGACGTGGCTGGATCTGCCGATGAGATACCAGCCCTACCGGAGCATCCATGAAAAATTGCTTCATTTATTTTTAAAATAATTATCGATCAAAGCCGAAATTGCTGTTTTCCTGCTCATCGATTAACCCAAGCATCCAATGAATCCAACCGCTGACAGTGGAAGATCGCCGTATGTAGGTTTTCATACTTTCTACTTTATAAAGATGGGATCTTTTCATGATCGCGACAATTGTTGACATATCGGGTATCTTTCCTGTCTGCACAGAAAGGTTAAATACCTCTTTGAAAACGCGATGCTGCAAAATAGCTTCGCAAAATGCCAGCTGGCGCTGTTTATGCTTTAGCTTCATGATGCGTTTTCCCAGATCCGTAAGTGAATATACGGGTTTCCGGCCATCCTCATAATGCTTCTTTAACAGCCCTAAGTATCTCGCCGCATCCGTATAATAATTGGTCTGGCGGATATCAAAAGCATATTCTTCCGTAACCTGTTCCCGGCTCATCTCCTGGGTATCTAATAATTCGCAGAGATTGATGACTCGTTCAAAACGGTTTGCCTGCGGAAAAGAGATCTCCGGCTCCGGAATCTCAAAAGCATGAAACGCGACATCCTGCAAATCCGACAATCCGATTGCCGTATCTGCAATCGAATAGTTCCTGTGCCTGATAAGTATTAATGAGTTATAGGAATCCGGATTTTGAAATTCGTACTCATATAAGCTGAAAATACCATTAGAATAAACAAGAAATACCGGACGGACTTTCTTTGTCACACGGCGGTTCCATACCCGAAATGGGTAGTACAACTGCCGTATAAGAAAGTCCTCCGATATATCTCGTTTCGCTTCAATCAAAGAAAGGCTGTATCTCCCTTCCAAAGCAGCGTCAATCTCTATTTGAGAATTATTCACAGAAACCGTCATAGGAACCCCTGTATCAGAATTCTGAACCTGGAAGTTAAATTGTCCGGATCCCATACGCCCTGATACCGTAGCACAGAGCACATCTTCCTCTAAAAAATCAGCAAGTATACCAGATGCCAATGCACAATTGATTGCTATAGCCTCACTTGGAATATGATTCGCGTCAAGACTCTGCAGATTATTGGGTAAAGACACCTTCATAACCGATTTATCCGGAGCAGGGAACGGCTGGTATGCCGCAAAATGAGATATCACATAGTCCCCGCGGGAAACCGGCAAAATGGCAAGATTGTTCTTTAAAAAAATCTTCGGCAGGTTAATCCTGTGATCAAATTTTGCCATCAGCCGCGGTTCGCGGTATTCCTTGATCCGGGATGCCGGAATCTCATACTTCCCATTCTCCTGAATGTGTGACAGTATCCCATACTTTTCAAATAATGCCTCCCACGCTTTATCATTTTGGCTTTTCATCTGCTCACTCATAGTTTCTCACCACCACCTCATCAACTTGTCCCCGCTTCGCGGCATTGGAATTGATCGCCCGCTTTGCTTTTACAATCGTGATAGAATAAGCTTTATATTGCTCCCTGATAAAATCAGTTGCCGAATTAGAGAGCATAAATTTGATACCCCGGCGATTCAGCTCATCACAGCATTGCCGCAGACGAACTTGCTCCGAGCGATCAAATCCGCCCTTTGCATAGCCCGTAAAATTCGCTGTTTCGGAGACCGGATCATAAGGCGGATCCAGATAAACAAAAGTCCCCCTTTTCACGTTTTCAAGAACCTCTGCATAATCGCTACAGCTAAAAGTTATCTTCGCCTTCTGAAAGTAAGCGCTGACGGCTCTTAATGTCGGGGCATTCACAATATTGGGATTTTTATAATGGCCGAAAGGGGTATTGAACTCCCCGGCATTATTCACCCGGAAAAGCCCGTTATAACAGGTTTTATTCAAATAGATAATACGTGCTGCCTTCTGCACCTGAGCCAGCCTTTGGTAAGCATCTTTATCCCTGTCCCAGTCCCGGACGCTATAAAAATGTTTTTCCTCATTCGGATGCTCTCCCAGAGCGGCAATCAGCTCTTCCACCTGATCCCGGATCACTTCATACATCTGGATCAGTTCAGAATTGATATCATTCACATACGCTATATTAGGCTGTAAAGCAAACAAAACAGCGCCCCCTCCTAAAAAAGGTTCGCAATAAGAAGAAACCCGTTTGGGAAACAGAGGGGCTAAATCCTCCAACAGCTGCCGTTTACCGCCCACCCATTTCACGACAGGAGCAACCAAACGATTCTTTCGCATAATTACACACACTCTCTTTCCAGGTAAAATCTCGTACATACATTCTATCATAACTCTCCAATGGGTTCAATCAAAAATGTTGAATCCTGAGATTGCCTAAGATTGTCAGGAGATAAAGACAAAATCTCGCCTCATATCTCCTGACCTTCTGGAAAAGGAGCCATTTAACTAAATCCCTTGCCGCTTTCCCGGCACCACCATAAATGAAAGGGGGTTACTTTAACCCTCCTCTTTGCTGCATATGGCCAGACGATGCTGGTACTTCTCCCGCGTAGCAAGCCCTCCCCGGATATGGCGCTCTGATTTATTTACATCCAACACCACCCGCGCCTGGGCTGCCAGGGAAGGATTGATGTGTTCCAGACGATCTGTTACATCTTTATGTACCGTTGATTTGCTTATTCCAAACTTTTTCGCTGTCTGCCGAACCGTTGCATTATGGTCTATAATGTAATTGGCAATGGCCACTGCCCGTTCTTCAATATAATCCTTCATGGTTGAACCCTTGAGAATGTTTTTTACATCATATGAACCATAAAAGGAGAATATGCTGTCATTTCATATCAAATTTGCAGTCCCATCATCGCCTGATCCTCCGGCGAATCTCCTGCCGCGGCGATCTCGGATAAAGCGATCCCCAACCACTCGCAAATCATCCGGACACCGTTTTCTTTGGTAGCCTCTTTCGCCACCAGCTGAAGACAACGCCCCTCCAAAATCCAGCGTACTTTGCCGCGATACTGTGGTTCCAGAGCTTCCATCACCTGCACGGCCTCCTGCCCGCTCCAATCTCTCCCTTCCGGACGGAGCAAGGTCAACTTATATCGGATTTCCTTATCGCGATACTCCAGAATCCGAAATCCAAATTTACTCTTTAAGTCTTCTAAGCGAGATAGCCAGCCACATTCCAGCCTGTAAAAATATTCCCGCCTTTGCCCTGCCTGATCCGCCAAAATATGCGCTCCTCCGGCAAATACTCCGCCACTAAAATATTGCCCGATTTCCCGGCAACAGCTTTTTGCTTCCCTGATCGGCAGGGTAGTCGCCCAAAAGAGCTTTGCTCCTTCCCGTGCCAATGTCTGCACAGCCAATTTTGTGCGTACCGAGATTTCAGGCTCTTTTTGCCCTTTTCGCTTTTCTGTCATATTTTCCTCCGGAATCAGAGTTCCCATAATATCCAGAAACACCGCTCTTGGCCGCCGGGGAATCCGAAAAACCGGATATGGACCAAACAACACCTGATTTATAAAATCACTTCTGCCGCCATACGCAAGATAACACGAACAAAACTTCCGGGTGCAATGCCAAAAGCCAGCTCCTCCATCTGCTTCCTTCTTGGGAACCGTTTTTTTGTCGTACCAATTGCCCTCTATCACCCGGCCAATATTGCAACTTCTCTGCCTGCCATCACTCTCCACAAAAAGCCGCTCCCGGCATTGCCTCCCGTCTGCCAGAACCGGGATCAGTTCCTGCCAGAAATAGGGATCGATCTCCAAAAACGATGCTTTCTCTGCCTCTGTATAATCTCGCCCCAGACCGTCCATTTTGTTGATCCACAAATAAATCTCCTGTGGCAACAAACTGCGCAGTTTCTGAACCAATGCCAGATTCTCCGGCTTTCCTACTGCGCCTGCACAAACAGTAATGCCAAACTTCCACACCTGGATACACTTCCTGGCAAAATTTTCCGGCGATATCATCTCCGGATGAAAAGTCGCCCACAATCTCAGCTTTTCAAGCTTTCCTCCACTCTTCTCAAAATAATCAAGCGACTCCTTTAAAGCAAAGCTTAGGTTTGTCTGCGCCCCCACGACTTCTGTCTTTTCTTCTCTGCTGAGTGCAGCCATCCCTTCCCAGTACCAGGGATAAATCAGCGCCTCACCATAAGGCGTCACCATGAATCCCTGGTAATCATCCGATACCTCTGTTTTCACCACACTTTCCACAAAACGAAGCCACGCCTGCCGATCCCGTTGCAACTCCTTTTGACCGATCCGGTGCTTGGAAAACGGACAGTAGCTACAATCATAATTACAACCTTTTAAACTCCCCCTGTACAAAACCACCCCATGACTCATAAACAGTCTCCCATTCAATTTCATTACATTTAGCGCTGAGAATACTCAGCCATAGAAAAAGGGGCGGGAAGCGGCGGGAAATAGTCTGCCGCTTTTGACTTTGCAGGGATTTAGAAGTCCTTAAATCCCTGAATTTTAGGAATTCTTGATCCCGAAACCGGAAAAAGCGGCCGATCATTTCCCGCCGCTTCCCGCTCCTTTTTCCATGGCGTACCTTCTGAGAAAATTAACTAAGTGGCCTTAGTCTCCCATTCCTGCATTTTTGCCTGTACCTCCGGGGAAATCAGCATGGGCCCCAGATAATCCGAAAGTCCCATGCCTTTCTCTGTCAATGTCAAAAAGTGCCTATGCTCCTTTGCTTCTGCTGTCTTTAGCCATCCCTTTGCAAGCCACCTCTCTAATAGCGGAAAATCTTCCCATAGGGAAGAACCAAACAGTTCCTGATATCTCTCCCCTGCGATCCCCGGGCGAATCAACAGATGACGGATCACATACCGCCGCCTCTGTTCTTCCTCTGACAACAAAATACCATGTCTCACAGCCAAAAAATCCTCCGTCTCCTCAAATCGCCTCAGCTGCTCCAGGCAGCCCTGCCGCGTTACGGCATATGGGGTACAAAAATGAAGCCCTCCTACATAACTTCTTCCGCCGCATCCCAATGCCAGAGAAGTCCCAAAACCACACTCCGAAAATTCCCTTTGAGCCTCTTTACCGCTTCCCTTCCGCACAAACCGCCGCATCGAATCCTGCCGGAATCCTTCTGCCTGCAGATACCCGGACATCTCCCGATATTGCCGGTACGCATACTCCGGATTCAGTACCATGCCTTCCCTCACCAGCCCTGCTCCATGTTTGACATAGAGCGGGTATAAAAAGATCTCATCCACGCCAAAGGCAATCGCCTCCTTCAAGGATGCCTGCAAGGAATCTACCGTCTGTCCCGGAATTCCGTAAATAAAATCCACATTCACACAACAAAAGCCCATAGTCATCAAAAGCGCCAGCGCTCTTCTGGCCCGCTCTGCCCGATGGTTCCGCTGCAGCACCTGCAATTCATTATCAAAAAAGCTCTGGATCCCCATACTGACCCTGGTGACTCCTGCCTGCTTTAACAGCTTTAGTTTCTCCTCTTCGGTCTGATTTGGAGCCGTCTCAATTCCGATCTCTGCATCTTCTTCCAGCAGAAAACACTCACCCGCCATTGCAAACATCCGCTCCAACTGCCTTTCAGACAGCAAAAGCGGCGTTCCTCCCCCAATAGTAAACTCTGAAAATTCCGTCCCATAAGCTGCCAAAAGCTTTTGATATTGCCGGCTCTGTCGCTCTACCACGTCAAAATATTGCGTCATCGCTTTATCATCCTGGCCCGTAATAGAAAACAGATTGCAATATCCGCATTTTCCCTGGCAAAATGGAACATGAAGATATAATCCATGTCCTTTTCCCATCAGCATAGGCGCATACTCATGTAATGAAATCCCATCCAGAGGACGATATGCCGTCTTGTGAGGATAACTATACATATATTGAACATAAGGATTCATGACTAAACCTCCGGAACTAACGACCAGTTTTAAAAGTCAATTTTCAAAATCTCCTGTCGGCAATTCTGATATACTCAAAAGAAAAAATGCTTATACGGAACAGTATTGACCGATGGATGATTAATCCCATGAAACTGACAGCCGTCTTCCCCATAGCATGTCCCATGATCGGAACAGCAGATTCCAAAGCCGCCGCCCCGTATCTGCTTCCAGCCATCCAGTAATCTGCCCAGCTCCCCGTCTACATACCGCAGGGCTGCCCGATGGCTTTCCAAATTGTCATTTTCTGCCCCATTCAGATAAAAATAATTGGGGTAGTGAATCGCATCCACATTCAAATAAAGAAAAATATGCTTCCCTGCATCTGCCCTGCGAATCTTTTTCAAAATAAAATCCACCTGGTTTCTCGTACTCTCTTTCACAGGACATGCAAAAGAAGGATGCCAGTAGCTTTTTTGAAAATATCCGGGAAATACGCTTCCCAACTCACTCCGCTTATCAAAAAAGGCCACGCCTCCTATGCACCAGGTATCATACCCCTCCTTTTCCAGCCCTTCCATAATGGTACTGCCCGTAAAGCCAAATGCTCCTTCCGGAACTCTCCTCCCCATACCGATTTGCCTGGGAAAAAACAACATTTCTCGATCCGCCAGGCTTTTAGCCTCAAATGCGCAAGGCAAAAACCCGGCAAACATAGCATGATGAGAAGGGTAAGTAAAATTCCCCGGCGCCTGGCGCTTCTCCCAGGAGCCATACCGGTTCAATACCGGAGTATTTCCTTTTGCCTCCTCTTCTGCTGCTGCATCATAGCGCAATGTATCCAGGCAAAGGAACAAAATATCCTGTGTCCCTACCACCTGTCTCATGTCTACCGAAGGAACCTTATGCCCATTATCAGACAAAAACAGCCGGAAAGGAATCTCTTGTGCTTGTCCCTGTTCTTGATCTCCCATCATTTTGCCCTTTCTCTATCCTCCATAACTAATGTCTTTCTTCATTATTTCTACTTGTCTTTGATAGATCACATTTTCCCCGTAAATATCCTGATATAGTAAATCTCCCTGCGCATTCATCTCAATAATCCTTGGCTTTAGGCTTCCTCTTTCCAGCAAAACATCAATTCCGGCACTTCGTAGCCCGGGAAAACATCCCATCCCTCTCCCGCATAATTCTTCGATATTATCCACTACGCGTTTAGAAAGCCCCAAAGCTCCCAGCTTTAAAGGGTGATTATTTAAATGCAAATTGGTAATCGGTCCTTTTGACAGCCTGGCCAGGCAAAAATCCATTTTCCCATCTTGTACCACTGCCCGTAAATCATAAGAGTAACCCTGATATTCCGCCTTCGCATACCATCGTTCCACAATACAGCCCAACTGCAAGATCTTTTCCATCAGAGAAAGCACTTGTTTGGCATCCGTAAACCGACGCAGTTTCTTTGTGTTGATTAACCTGCCCACTTTTTTATCTTCTCTGTCTGTCTCTTCCCAGGCACAAGTATACAAAACCATCTGCCCGGTACGTGGCTGCCACCGAAATGCCGCTACTCCTGCCGCCCCGGAGCCAAAAACCGGTTTGATAAATACCTGATAGATCCGCCGCTGCTGCATGATATCCAGCAGCTGCTCCGCCTTTCGCACTTCCCCCCAAGCTGCTTCCAGTTCCTCCGAAACTGCCAGCCCGGCTTCTGCCAGCCGACGCTTACTCTCCCGCTTATCTAACAATGTCGCAATTGTCCCCGGAGTATTTAAAAACCTCACATCCCGCAACCGCCCTAACCGGCTGAGCTCCTCTAACTGCTGCTGATAATCCCCGATTAACGATCCCAGCTTTTCCAGCGAACAGCTGTCCCACACCGGCGGGTCAATCTTCATAAAAATTCTCCCTTCCGGGAAATCCTCCTGCCAGCGGTCCCAATCCAAAAACAGGACATGCAGCCCGGTTTCCCGCGCTGCACGCCCCAGAAAATGAGTCCGCTTTGTCTCCGGCTTTCCCAGAAGCACAACCTGCCTCATTCTGTCAGCATGGCATACATATAAGTCTCGCCACGATAGCTCCCCGGCTTATTTCTGTCAGAAGCATCCACCGATATCGGAAGTGCTTCCAGCTTCTTCACCATCTCTTCTGTCATAAAATGGTAGTGGACATCCAGATTCTTGATATTATCATACTGAGGAAGCTTCTCCCAAAGCAGCTTTCCTCCTTTATCTGACAATGTGCCGCAAGACAGATCCAATGTATGAATCTGGCTCATAAACTTACTCGCCAGTACCGCTTCCGTCAGTTCATCCTGAATCTCACTGTCTGCAATCCCCAGATACTTAAGCTCAGGAAAATCTGCATCTTCCAAAAACTTGCGAATCGTATCTGCATTTCCGTCAAAACCATAATTATCGCTCCCGATATAAAGCAGCAGCTTTTTCAGCTTTGGCAGCCGGGCTCTCCCTATCTCTTCAATATTCTCAACGGGAAGCCCGCCGCAGATAATTGTCAGAGCCTCCAGATTCTCATGGCAGATTTCTCCTAATCTCAGATCCGTGCTTCCCTTAATTGTCAATTCTTTCAGATTCGGCAATGCTGCCCACAGCTTGCTGTAATCCCCTTGCATAATCCAGGAAACTTCACACTCTTCAAAATCCATATCACCAATAAACAGCTTTTCAATATGAGAAAACCTTCCGGCATTTTCTATGATTGCGTCAATAATTGGCTGGCAGCCATCTTCATATGCGCTGCCCCAACTTCCGATAATCAATTCCGTCAGGCTGGAAAATTCCGGATCCGCCAAAATATCCGCCACCATTGTAGACGGCCCTTTCCCCTCCTCATACTCCTCATAATCGTAGGCATATGTCTTCCTCACCATATGCAGCACCTCCGCTTTCTTCCTTTTCCTTCCATCAACAGGCAGATATACCTGTCCATTGAAATAACCACGATCTACAATTTTGAATATCCGTATGCATTCACCAATGCATCCAGTCTCTGCCCCTGCTTACACAGCGGACATTCCCGATAATCGTAATCTACATAATCCGGCAAATCCTTCTTTCCGAATACTGCATGAACCGGCACGCCGCCCACCTCGTGAACAGCGCTGAAAATGGCAGATACCCCCTGTAGCTTTCCGCCATAATACTGGACGCTTTCAATCGCCTTCATTACTGAAAATCCCGTAGTCACCGTCGCCATCAAAATGATCACATGCTTATCTTTAATCATCGGCGCTGTATTGTCCCGAAAAATAATCTGGCTGTTGTTATTAAACTCAGGCCGCACGATATAAATCGTCTTATGCATATTCTTGGAGAGAACCCCGCTTCTGGTCAGCTCCTCCGACAAAAATGCTCCAATCACCTCCGTCCCCTCCATGCAGACAATCGTATCAACCACCAACCCATACAGATATGTTCCCATCATCCCCTTCGCCACATCCTGCGCCTCGCTGGCTCTGGTCTTCAAGGTAGTCATATCCAGGTAATAATTAATGTGGGAATGGTTTGTCGCAAAATGTCCCGGCGTCACCTTCAATGCCGCATTTGTCCCCGCCGTGTGGATCTTCGTATACCTTGTCTCCATAGTAATCCCCCTTCCTGTAATCCTTGCTCTCCCGATATTCGTCTTATCGAAAGTGCTTTCACACTTACTGTTTCTATTATACCGAAAACCCCTAAGATGCACAAGCAAATTTCTGTCAACACAATAAAAAAGAAGAGGGTGTTGCAAAATAAGTCACCCGTCATTTTTCTTATCCAGTGTCCGGCTGTTCACGAACATTCTGTCTGATATTGACGGACTTTGTCCGTTAATATCAGACTGTGTACGTGAACCGTCCGAACACAGGATAGAGAAATGACGGGCGACTTTATTTTGCAACGCCCTCTCACTCACGCCTGGTATACGCGAATTCTTAGGGGACCATCACTCCGTTCTCATCTACCACATAGCCGTCTGGTGTCGTAGTATTGACATACAACGCGCCATAAGGCATCTGGCCCACAGTGCTTTCTGTCATTTGTCCAGTGGCCGGATCCATCCTCTTTTGCGGCACTGGCATTATCTCATTCAGCAAATACCATTTGCCGTCTATCTGAATCCAACCGGTATCCATAGCTCCGGCAATCCCCAGATGATACCACCATTCCTGATCCTTTTGCCATCCGGTTGCCATTTCTCCGGATGGTCTCAGATAATACCATTTGCCCTCAAACTGGAACCAGCCCGTTACCATCAGGCCGTCTTCCCCGATCCGGTACCACAAGCCGCCATTCAACAGCCACTCGTTTTGAGCATAAAGAGCATTCTCCTTTTTAAACCGCCAGCCGCCATTTTCTGTCCGTTCCCAGGATCCCTTCGTCTCCACAGGATTCCCTGGTCCCGGAGTAGCCGTCGGGCCGGTGGGTCCACCGCTCCCGCCGCCGCCTCTGCTTCCGGTTTCGGTTTCATTTCCGTTATTTTCATTATCGCCTTCTGAAGGCGGGGTGATAACAGGTGGTTCGGGTTCCTCCAAATCCTTTTCCACCTTCAATACATAGCTGGTACTCTCCTGATTTCCGAGCCGGCTGAAATTCTGTTGGATTCCGCTTTCATCTACTGCCAGACATTTTTCTTCAATCAAAGAAACCGTTACATCCTGTTCGGATACCACATATAAAGTGCCCAACTCCAGCGCCTGCTCCTTATTCAATGCACCTCCGTTTCCGTTTTTATCTCTTCTTCCCGCAATCACCAGCAAAAGCTCATGGTTTTCCTCATCATAATGCTTTTCCTGAATTACGATATCCTCCGAGCTGCTTCTTTTGATACTCCTTTTAAATGCAAAATCACACTCTTCAATCTCACCTTCCGGGCCCGGATCCAAAAGCAATGCTAGCTGGAAGGTAGCGCTTTCGTCAAAAATCTCGTCTTCATCCAACTGGACACTTATCTTCACGCCCCGTTGTTCTCCCTTTTTTCCGGCATCCTGCCAGGTCACCAACCCTTCTGCCGCCCGGGAGCTGAAGGCATTTAAGGGAATTAAGGTAGCTATTGTTGCCAGACAGCACACCGTCGAACCAACCAGCACTTTTTTATAAAATCTCTTCATCACTCATTCCCCCTTTCCTCTTCATCTGCCGCCTGCAATGTCCGCGCTGCCATATTGCCCAATCCTGTCAAACGGATCGCCGGCAGATTCTCCGGAACGGTTACCGATACCGTAGAACTCACCAGCCTCTGTCCTTCCTGGCTGATCGCATGATCTACCCGGTACAATTCCGCCCGCACTGTCTTTGGCAATGTAGTTGTCAAATGCTCCGGACGGATAAAATATACCCAATGTCCATCCGAAATCTCTGTCAAATCTCCTGTTCCCGGATCCGGTGCAAAAATCAGCTGCTCTGCAACCGTTGCACTGCCATCGGATCCTCCGACAATCCTTCCGGCTTCATCCCACAAAAGCAGGGAATTATAAGCAGGATTTCCTTTATAGGTTCCTGTAAATATCAGAGAATCCTTGGGAATCAAAACTTCATTTGTCGTCCCGTCCGTAAGTGCCTCTGCCAGTCTGCCGATTCCTTCCGCTGTCAGATCCACCCGATCTCCTGTCTGTCCAAACAGGACAATTTCTGAAACAGCAAGCTCCTTACCCGCCTGGCCAGGAGCCGCCAGCTTGACAATCGAGGCATCATAGGTTACCAGCTCTCTGCCAGTACCCGTTTCCGAAGGTGCGCTGAAAAGGACTTTATGCCGCTTCACTCCGCTGCTGTCTTCAGACAACGTAAAGGAAGTCTCTTCTGTAGATGCCTTCTGCCAGCTGGTGCCGTCTTTGCTCAGATAAATCTCAAATGCTCCTATCGGAGTGCCGTTTTCTGACAGCCGGTATTCCAGTCCTGTCAGAATTTCCTCTCCATTCAAATACAAAAGAATCTCCGGCGTTTCCGTCTTTGTCTTTCCGCGATAGGTAGTTGCATTATCTCCGTCAACGACACGGCTGATCATATTTTTTTCAATAGTATCCGGATTTTCCTCCGAGGGTCCTGCGTCATTATCCTCAGCTCCATCGTCGACCCCCACCATATTGGTATCTGCCGTCCAATTTGACGAATCCAGATTTCCGTTATGAGATACCCGGGCATCGCCAATCGTATATGCCGTTGTCGGACGCAGCCAGATATCATAGCCTACTACCTCGTAGGTAAATGCCCGGTTGTTGACGGTAACTACTCTGTCTGTCAATACGGATTCCTCCGGTGTCACAAATCCCACCGGACGGCGAAGCGTCTTTGTTCCCTGATGTTCAATCCGGAAGACCTCATAGCCGAAGAAGTCAGTCTCAGAATCTGCCGTAAGAGAAATTTCCACCTGATTTCCACTTCCCACAGACTCACTGTAAGACAAGGTCCCCTCTACATGAATACTGCTTTCTCCCTCCGGCTCATCGCCTCTTTCTATCACTTCGACTCTTTGATCATCCGTGGCCAGCCAGATTGCCCGAGTCTCCTTATCAAACTGACCCGCATATTTTTGCGTCTTTTCATCTGGCTCCATTCCCCATCTTTCAAAGAATTCCAGAATGTTTTTTTCAGCAGCCGCACATCCCAGCCGCATAAGATTATTGTCCTTATCACCATCCAGGCTCAGAGCTATCCCGCCGGGACTAGGCGCCAAAGACGGCGTTCTTGCATAGGAATCCACCCGCCCAAAGAACAGCCCGTCAAACTGCTCTTGATAATTGTCATATACCTTAAAATTGTAATCCCGGTCATAAGCCAGATGAAGCTGCCAGTACATCGCCAATTGCACAGCTCCGTTGGAAGACGGCCCCTTAGCCCCGGAGTTTACCTTCTGATATACTTTATCATAATCCCAGCGTACGGTGTCATTGCTGTCCCGTGATTTGGCAAGCTGCGGGAAGTAATTATTGGTCACCTCTGCCACCGCATATGCGCCCTCATTAATTTCATGGCCGATCTCATGGCCGATTCCCCAGCCGAAATAGCTGCCGGACACATATCTTCCCTTTTCGTCTGCCACCACCGGCACTCCACGTGCCATGCCTGACGCCGAACCGTACTCAATACCGATGTGGGCGCCGCCGGCATACATAAATGCTCCTTCAAACATTCTCTGGTATCGGATATTGATGCGGCCTACTGGCATTTGATTTTTTGGGCCAGCATCTTCGGCCTCACTCAGTCCTTTATGCTGATAAAACAGCTCCAGCATTTCATCCATCGCCTGCACAGAATCTCCCAGCGTCTGCCCGGAACCATCACAGCCTTTCAACAGCTCAGCAGCCGGAAGAGAGAACATTGACCGCTTCCCGGCCACATCTGTGGCGCCAAAAACACAATTCCTGGCATCATAAGCCAGCCCCGCCTGGCCATGATACTGATTGTGCATCTCCTCCGGATCCAAAGCCTGTAGCTCTCCGACATAGGCATCCAGACACTTGGCCCGCTCTTCCTCTAGCACTCCCGCCAGATCCAGCGCCGGAATCATAGCCGCCTTCGACTGCCCGTCTTCCGTTCCGGGGATATTTACACGAACCGCATATTCACCCTGATTATAATTGCCGTCATACCGGATATAAAGCTGGCCGCCCTGTTCAGCGCTGGTCATACTGCCGATCCGGGGAATCACGATCTCATTGGGGCCTACCCGCAGCGTCCCTGCCGTAGTAAACACAGCATTGGACTCGCCATGATATTGGGCGGCTATCACAGTCAGGCTGACCGGATCTCCCAGGCGTTTCCCTTTCGCTCCCACGTAGACTGCCACCTTGTCTCCGGCCAGGCCGGCAACTCCCAACGGCTGCCATGTGTTTAACCCACCGCTAAAGGAAATATGTCCATCCTTCTTTTGAGCAAGCTTTGTATTCACCTGCAAAATCTTTCCGGAGCTTTTACCCAGCTTTAAGATCATCTCGGCATTTTCCAGCTCCTGTTTCAAGAAGTCATATTGAGGAGTTTTTTCATTGCAGGTTTCATCCACATATTCCAGCTCTTCATAAAAGCCTTCAATCATCTCCTGAGTCACCGTATCTTTCAGTTCCACATGAAGATCATCGGTATACATGCCATAAATCCGTTCCTGCAAATCATAATACTTATAAAACTTCAATTCCGCATAGCTGATTCGCCTTGCCCCGCCATACCCGGTCTGAACAGCCACGCGAACCTTCTTTGCTGTGAACTTCTCATTTGCCTGGAACTCATAATAAATCAGGTCATCTTTATCCTTTTTCCGGGTGAAGCGGCCCTCAGCCACATGTCTTACATTCTCCGCATCCCAATAGATCACCCGGCACTGGCTGTAGCCATATGTCTGTTCGTGATCCGGAATGATCACCACAGTATCCATCTCATAGGGCTGATCAAATGTAACGATCGGAGAATTCCCGTCATTGTTGCTGTATGAACAACCGGCATCCCAGTCGGTTCTGACCCACGCTGTCTCATAAATCCCATCTACTGCAGCAAATTCATCACAAGGCAGATTCGCAGAATTCGCGCCGATCTCTACGCTGGTAATCACATCGGATACGCCGCCGCCCTCCTTCGGTACATTCAAGAGATAGAAATTCGGAGTCTCCGGAGCCTTTACGATCCGGGTCTTCCCGCTGTACATCTCAGAAGGATCGCTGGTGCCGATCTTGTTTGTTGCCGTCATGTAAAGCTCATATGTAACCTCATCCTTTAATCCCGTAATCTCCGCCGTCGTTCCGGTAAGGCCGTGCATTTCCATAAATGTTGGATCCGCCCCGTCTTTTTCCCGATAATATATGCTATAGCTGTCTGTGCCCTTCATCTTTCTCCATGACACGCTCAGCTTCCGATATCCGCCGGTAATCTGAATCTGCTGCGGCGGGGTCGGCCGGCTCTTTGCCTCCGGCACCACTATGATCGGCTCACTGTACTCACTTCTCCAATCTCCATTGATCGAACGGACCTTTACCGTATACGGCTTGCCGTTATCGACATCTCCGCCGTCAATACTGGAAATTTCCAGGAAATTCTCCTCCTGGCCGGGATAGGCAAACGCTTTTTCCCCTTTCATCGTCTCTCCCGACGCATGAACCACATATCCGGTAACATTCGCCTGGTTCCGCCAGCGCACGGTAAACCGTGCATCCCCTGGCTCTCCCTTAAGCCTGTCTGGAATCGAAAGATCCGGCTCTGGAATATGATCCTCCATCTGATTCAAAAACTCCACCCGGGAAATCTCCGCCAGCTCACCATAGCCCTCCATTCCGGCTCCTAATGTCTCCTCAATCCGGATATATACTCTTTTAATAGCAATCTGTTTTCCCAGATCAATCAGAATGGTCTTCCCTTGAAGCGCCTCTTCATCCTTCGGCGCAGTTGCTTCCCTCTTTGCCACAAATGCTTTCTCGCCGGAATAATGCTCCAAAAATCCCGTCATCGCGCTTTGGCTGGCATCTGCCGGCGTTGCCATCCTGTTTCTTACAGAGGCAAGCCGCCTCACAAGCGAAAGGCTTTGGGCTGAGTCATCTGTCGCTATCTGTGCCTGCTCCCCCTGCTCAGAAGAAACATGATTTTTGCTGTCAGCACTCTTAGAAAGCTTTATACTCCCCTGCTGTTTGCCATCCTTTACCAACGCCTCATATCGGTTGCCATCCAGATCCTCAAAAACCACAGCACCACTGACCATCACATTCAGTGAACCTATCTGAGGCACAATCGCAAATCCTCTCGCTTCCACAGGATCGCGAAACTCCGCCGAAAGTTCAACCGGATTGCTGCCGGAAATAAGTCCGCCATCATCCGGTACCGCCTGCAATATCGGTTCCCCGTCCTGGCTCCTCTCTCCTGTAAACATCCGGCGAACATCCTCGCTCGGATTCTTACCGCACAATGCCTTTTCAATGTCATCTTCTCTTAACAGTGGAGTCTTCATCATCTTCGCTTTTGGCCGTTCATCTCTGTTCTTATAGAATCTGGTAAAAAGTTCAAGATCAATCAGATTAATCTCCCCATCGCCATTCAGATCATACCGCGAATCCTGGGACTCTTCATAAATAGCTTCCATAAGCTCTTCTAAATCTTCTTCATCGAGCTTTTCCTCTTCCCCGCCGTCATCCGAAAAATTCCCCGGCACCAATAATCCCATCTTCCAGTCATACGAATTCTCCTCTTCCTCATACCCATAATATTCCGGGTAGTCATTCGCCAGATTCAGGGTAGTCACGGTTCTCGACTTAATCTCGACCTTCTTCTGGATAAACGGCAAAAAAGCCCCTGCCCCATCCGGATTCTGGGTCAAAACCAGAGAGTACTTTCCCTCCGGAATATCCGACATTTCAAAAACCGCCTCTTTCTTGCTGCTATTGCCCCAATCCGTATCAAAATCCTCATCCAGCTCACCTGGAATATCCAGGCTCTTTGCCGTCTTTTTATCCGGTTCCAGATGTATATTAAAACTGCTATCCTCTGTCCCAAGCAAGTTTCGAATCGTAATGCGTAGCATTCCATTATCCTTATCATAGCTTGTTCCACTGACAGAACTAGTCGCCAGCAAATTCATCTTATCATTCGAAAGCGTTGCCTCTCTGCCACCGTAAATTTCCTGCAAAGTACCTTTTTTTGTCCCTGTTTGCAATACCTGCAGCAGTCCAATCCCATCGCCCCCATAAGATGTCAGCGAAGAAAATGGCGCCTGCAATACCATACAGGCAGCCAGAAGTGCTGCCATTCCTCGTCTCATATTCTTATCCTCCTCATCTTAATACCATTCCCTTCATGATATTCTTTTCTGATACAATTTCTGTCTTTTTTTACCTTCCGCTTTTCCTGTCTTCCGTCCCCTTTCTCTTTTCTCATTTCTCGGTTTTCCAATTATAACCTTTTGCCAGCATCACTGTCAATATCATCTGTCCGACATAGCACAATAAACGCGAATTGGGGCATTTTCGTTTCGCTTTTCCGCCTGGCTGACGACGCTCCCGCTCCTTCCTCCAAGGCTTACCTCTCAAGACAACTTAGCCCTCCCCCTTGTCCTCCAGATTCCTCGTTACCTCCACAATATAGATCGGCCGGTCCTTCAGCTCATTGAACAAAATCGCCATATACTCCCCGATAATTCCCACAATCAGAAAAAGGACTGCAAACATAAAGCAATTCAAGATCACAATTGTCGCATACCCGCTTGGCGCGCCCCGACGAGTACACAAAGTATAGATCATCACAGCAATCCCCATCACTGCCGCCATACCCCCGGCATAAATTCCCAGCTTCAACGGCAGATTTGAAAAGCAGAGAATCGTATTGATAGAAAAAGCAAATAATTTCCGAATACTATACTTACTCTCCCCCGCTGCCCTCTCCCGGGCTTCATAAGCAATTGTCGCCCGCGAAAATCCGATATTCTGCACATATCCCCGCAGGAAACGCACCTTTTCCCGATAATTTCCCCTTAACACATCTGCAGCCTGGCGTGAAACCGCAAAAAAATCCGAGGCGTTAGCCTCAAATTTCACATCTGACAAAGTATTAATCAGCCAATAAAATCCGGCTGACGTAATATTTTTCACGATCCCGGCCGATTCATTGCGGGTACGTACCATTGTAATGACTCCGCACCCCTCCTCTAACCTTTCAACAATCTCCGGCAGACATGCCGGCGGATGCTGCAGATCCGCATCCATACACACGATGGCATCTCCACTCGCATAATCAATGCCGGCAATCATCGCCGCCTCATGTCCAAAATTGCGTGAAAAGCTCACCAGCTTGACCCGGTTGTCATGAAGCGTCAGCTCCTGTAAAAATCCCAGACTTCCGTCCCGGCTTCCGTCATTGACAAACAAAATCTCATAATCCCAGGAAAGCCCATCCAAGATCGGCTTTGCCGTCTCATAAAACAAAGGCAGGGCCTGCTCTTCATTATACACAGACACCACAACTGACAACTTTTTTCTCATCATTTCCGTCTCCTCATTCCCTGCCCGTCACATTACCACATACCAGCAATTCCATTCCTTTTAACGCCGAGAATACTCAGCCTGGGAGGAAAGAACCAGGCAGCGGTTTGCCTGGCTCTTTCCTCCCAGGCGTTCCCTCCGAGAAACATTAACCGCTATAAATTAATCAGCCCGCCGGCAAACAACATCTCTCAAACTTCCTCATCATACACCTGAATCTGCATTGTGGAATGGCCAGGAACCCGTTGCTCCTTCGGCGGCAGCCTCATATAATCCCCATAAATCCACGTCAGCACCTCATGCCAGTGCTTAGGCACCATCAGCTTCGTATCACAAAAAGCCATATCCTGCACCTGCTCACACCAGTCCTTTTGAAGCGTCACATACAGAAAGTCCGGCTGATAATTGCTGTAATACCGCAAATTGCTCCGGCATTTCCGATCTTTAAGCGCCACCATCCTCTGCATCCGGAACAAAAGCCCCATGGGAACCAGATGCCCTGCCAGCGATAAGCTGCCTACTGCCAGCTTATGAAATGCACTATATTTACTAAAATCCAGTTGATAGCGATGCGCCATCGCCATGCCATACACAATCTTATGAAGCAGCAATGTCGCCGCTGCATTCCCCTTGCTTTGAGGCAATACGTCAATGGTAAAAAGATCCACCCACAAATGATTCATCTTTCCCTCATAATATTGCATCTCCGGAGAATCTTCATGAATCCGGCTGTTTTTATAATATATCCGGGCAGTAAAATCAAAAAATGCCTTTCCCTTCTGAAAATCCCAGGGCATCAAAAGCTCCATGGTATCCGGCAGCTCCCGCCGCACCACTTTCATAAACGCCTCGTAATTCTTTCTGGTAAAAGCTACATCCGCATCATCATCCCAGGGAATAAATCCCTGGTGGCGAACCGCTCCCAACAGGGTACCGGCATCCAGCATATATTGAATCTTATATTTCCGGCAGATTCGATCTATCTCTTTTAAAATCTTCAAATTGACTTCGTGTGCCTTACTCAGGTCAAATTCCGTCTTCTCTTTTTCCATATTTTTCATTGAACTTAACGACCCTTTCATTCTCATGCCTGTCTCACGGCTTCATGAATCACCTTCGCCATAGTATCAATCATAGCATCCGTCATCCCCGGATACACCCCCACCCAGAAGGTATCCCGCATAATCCGATCAGCAACCGGCAATTCTCCCACTATCCGATAGCCGCTTTTACTCTCTCGCAACGGATCGAAACAGGGGTGGCGGGTCAGATTGCCGGCAAACAGCATCCGCGTCTGGACGCCTTTCCCTTCCACATACTGCACCACACGGTTTCGATCCACCCCTTCCCGGCAGGTAATGAGAAAACCAAACCAGCTGGGACGGGAATCCGGACAGGCTTCTGGCAAAATCAGCTTATCCTCCAGATCCATAAGCGCTGCCCGAAGACTGGCAAAATTGTGGCGGCGACGTTCCACAAAACCGGGGAACTTCTCCAGTTGGGCACAGCCGATCGCCGCCTGAAGATCCGTGGCTTTCAGATTATAACCAAAATGTGAGTAGACGTATTTGTGATCGTACCCCAAAGGCAGTTCTCCATATTGGCGATCAAATCGGTGATGGCAGCTGTTATCCACGCCTGACGGACAAGAACAGTCCCGTCCCCAGTCCCGAAGAGAACGGATTATCTTGTGCAGCAGAGGATTATCCGTATACACTGCGCCGCCCTCCCCCATCGTCATATGATGAGGCGGATAAAAGCTCGAGGTTCCAATATCCCCTAAGGTTCCGGTAAAACGCTCTTCTCCATCGAGCGTATAGCGGCTGCCCAATGCATCACAATTATCTTCAATCAACCACAGGCCATGGCGGTCGCAAAAGCTCTTAACTGCCTTCAGATCAAAAGGATTCCCCAGCGTATGAGCTATCATCACCGCCTTTGTCTTTTCCGAATATGCTTCCTCCAGCTGCCTGACGTCAATATTATACTGAGGAATTGTCACATCCACAAATACAGGCACTGCTCCATACTGAATCATTGGCGCCACCGTAGTCGGAAACCCCGCCGCTACCGTGATGACTTCATCCCCCCGCCGTACCTGCCGTTCTCCTAAAAGAGGAGATGTCAGCGCCATAAATGCATTTAAATTGGCAGAGGATCCGGAATTCACCAGCGAACAATAACGCACCCCCAAATATTCAGACAGCTTTTTTTCAAACTGCTCTGTATATCGTCCGGAGGTCAGCCAAAATTCCAGTGCGCTGTCCACAAGGTTCCTCATCTCATGAGCATCATACACCCGTGAGGCATAAGGAATCCGATCCCCTGGCTCATAAGGCTTTTTATTTTGCAAATGATATTTCTCACAATAGTCTGCCACAAGGTCAAGAATCTCCTGCCTGGCCTGCTCCTGCGTCTTTTCCATTCCTGTGTTCTCCTTTTCTAATACTCCCGAATCTGCCGATCCGTCACCGAGAGCATATCCTCACCTGCCAGATATGCCTGAGACCAGTCGACCGTCAGCTTTAATGCTTCGCGGATATGCCACCGGGGCTGCCAGCCAAAAATCCGCTTCAGCTTTGAGCAATCCAGCTTCAGGAAATTTGCCTCATGAGGCCCCCCGTCATGACGGCTGATCCAGCGGGCATCGTTCCCCCACAGTTCGCAAAACATGGTTACCAGTTGTCCGGTAGTCACACAATCTGCATCATCCGGGCCAACATTATAATAGCCCTGAAATATCGGATCCTCATATTGTTTCTGAACAATCTCCAGATAAGTGAACAATGGCTCCATCACATGTTGAAACGGGCGGGTAGAATGGGGATTTCTCACCACAATCTCTTCTCCCGCTGCCTGGGCCCGCACACAGTCCGGGACAATTCGATCCTTCGCAAAATCACCGCCACCAATTACATTTCCGGCACGGGCCGTCGATACGGCACAGCGCCCATCGCCAAAGAATGCTTTTTTATAACTGTGAGTCACCAGCTCCGAACAGGATTTGCTGTTGGAATAAGGATCATAACCGTCGAGCGGATCTCTTTCCCGATAGCCATACTCCCATTCCTGATTCTCATAAACCTTGTCCGTGGTGACATTCAGCACAGATTTCACACAGGGAAACAGACGGACACATTCCAGCAGATTCACGGTTCCCATCACGTTTGTTTCATAGGTATACACCGGCTCCTGATAAGAATCCCGCACCAGTGCCTGCGCTGCCAGATGAATCACCATCTCTGGCTGTACCCGCTCAAAGGTCTCCTGCAAATGGCCGAAATCACGGATATCCCCCAACACGGAATCCATCACCGTCTCCAGCCCCATCAGGCGAAACAGAGCCGGATCGGTAGGCGGCTTTAAGGAATATCCGGTCACCTGAGCACCTGCCAATGTCAGGATACGGCACAGCCAGCTGCCTTTAAACCCGGTATGCCCGGTCACCAGTACCTTTTTTCCCTGATAAAATCGTCTGCATGCTTCCAAATTATACATATCTGTTCTCCTGATTCTGTCAATTTTTCCATATCTTCCAGGGCGCCTTCCCCGACTGCCACATTTTTTCCAATAGCTGCATCTCCCGCTGCGTATCCATACACTGCCAGAATCCGTCATGAAAAAACGACATCAGCTGTCCCTCTTCCACCAGCCGCTCCATCGGCTCCCGCTCAAACACAGTGGTATCGTCCTTCAGATAAGCAAAGATCTCCGGATTCATCATCATGAAACCACCGTTAATCACTGCCCCGTCAGTGAACGACTTCTCCCGGAAGGAACGGATCACATGATCGGCCCCGATGTCCAGCACGCCCTTTTGCTGGCCTATATTTACTGTCGTCAAGGTGGCTGTCCTGCCATGCTTCATATGGAACTTTACCAGTTCATTCAGATCCACCGTGCACACCGCATCCCCATAAGTCAGCAAAAACGGCTCTTCTCCGATATAAGGCTGTATCCTCTTCACCCGTCCCCCCGTCATGGTATGCAATCCGGTATCCACCAATGTCACCCGCCATGGCTCCGAATAATTGTTGTGTACCTCCATCTTATTATTCGCCAAATCGAATGTCACATCCGACATATGAAGAAAATAATCTGCAAAAAATTCCTTGACGACATATTGCTTATATCCCAGGCAGATAATAAAATCATGGAATCCAAATTCTGCATAGTATTTCATAATATGCCACAGGATCGGCCGGCCGCCAATCTCAATCATCGGCTTTGGCTTCAAATGGCTTTCCTCACTGATTCTTGTTCCCAGGCCGCCGGCCAGAATCACTACCTTCATTTTATATTCTCCTCTGTTTGTTCTTATTTATCGGTTTTCCTGCCGTCCAAACACATTCCATCCATTCTCCTTCAGAATTCTCAGTGCGCGGCGCACATCCGCCCCGCTCTCCTTACGCCCCTTCCGGTAATCAAACGTCTCCCGCAGCGTATCGTCATCCAGGCTCTCATATTGAAGCGCCATGGCGGCAATATTTTCCCCATATGCTTCCCGATAAGGCGCTGTGCGAATCTCCACATAATCGGTATACCCATGTCCGGCCAGCAAAAGCAGACAAAGCGCCGCTGCCAGCCAACGGCTGATTCCGCCCATGGGCCGGCTTTCCTGGCGTCCTGTCCCGCCAGGCTTTCTTACAGATCCAACCGTGTTTGTATCCGTGGCCTTTCTGTCCTCTGCTTTCTCTGCCAGACGCCACGCCAAGGCAAATGTCAGCACAATTCCCAACAATCCTGCCTGATACTGCAAGGCATACCGGGAACTCATGCCATACTCCTCCCTGGCAAAAATATACCGGGAAATCAAAATAATCCCGTGATTTCCCATCCCGGCAAACAAAAGCAGCAATGGCAATAAGGTCTTCTCATACAGCCGGCAGCGAAGATTGATCACCAGGGCCAGCAGATACCCTCCTGCCAGCACCGCCCCCAAAAGATACAAAGCCCCGTCTCCCACAATGCCTTCAGCTACCCACTTGTTAAGAGTCTCACCGCCAATCACCATTGAGGCCAGCGACTTCAGAAGAAAATTCACAAAAAATACCGGCTGAGCTCCCAGCATCTCCACCAGCCCCACCTTGATTGCCCCGTCATGATCCTCATAGGCATAGGAATTGCTCCACATATATAAAAGCAGCGGAATCACTACGCTGACGATCCCCGCGACGCAAAACCGCAGATCCATAGCCGTAGCTTTTTTCTTTTGGGATAAGAGATAGCTCCGAACGCCTGCAAATCCATAAGCCAGCACCATGACTGCCGAATACACGGCGCAGTATGGTCCTGCTATCGCGAGACTCACTACCGGCGGCAGCACCAGCAGCCGGATCCGGTCTCCAGGCTTTTCCTGCCCATATAATACCCGATCAAATACCAGATAATGATAATAAAAGCAGGCAAATGCCAGAAAATGGGCCCAGCCAGTGCCGTTTGTCAGCATTTCCCATTTATTCAGCCCAAACAGCAAAAACAGCAGAAAGACATACCAGAACCAATTGACTCGTTTCCATTCGCAATATCGCCCCAGCACCATCCCGGAAAGCCCCAGCCCCAGAGCTCCCAACGCCATTTCAAAGGTAGTATTATAACGGAATAATATCACGTTCAAAGCCCGTACCGGATAATAAATCGGGATCCTAGTCAGCACATCCGGCCGGAAAAAGTTCTCCGGATTCCACACATCCGGCAGATATTTATTGACAATCCGGATATAATCCGAATATACAATATCACAGGTCGCCTCTTTGATATACCACAGGCACAAAAGCGTCCCCAGAAGCGGCAGCCCATAATAAAAGATTTTTTTCTGTTTCATGTCCGTTCCTTTCCGGTTCCGGCCTCTGCCGCCACGTCAATCCGCCCGCATGGCCAACACCACCGCCAGACGCTGTTTGCCACGCTGCTCCTGTGCATCCGGCAGATAGAAATTTGTCTTAAATTCCAATTGCAATGTCTCATAAGGCTCTGCCTCCACGCTCGCATGCATCAGGTTCTCCTGCATTTCCAGATAAATCCGCGGCTCCTCATTTACATAAACCATCACCCACTGATCCTTCTTAAGCTCTCCCGGATAATAAAAATCCATCTCGACAGTCCCCGTAGCTCCTGTCATCACCTGAATCCGGGCATTTTCATCCAGCCAGCCGTCTTCATAATATCCGAATATCCCCCGGCATTTAAAGTTCCTTACTGCCCTGGTAATATTGCGATAACAATTGCTTGCCGGATCCTCCTGGAGAATCACCATATCATCCGTCACCAACCCGATTTCCCGCACGTCCTCAAGAAACACCATCTCTGTATTCTCTGCCGTTCGCTGCCTGTCAAAAACCTTCAAAAAAGTCTCTCTTGTAAAATCATCCATATCAAAAGCATCGCCCCCAACCTCATAAGCATTCTTCATGATATAGATCGTTTTGCCGAAAATCCCCTCGCCATATGTGCCGTACGTCTCCTCTGCCAGCGAATTATACCGCTGCTGAGCCGGCATAAAATAAAGCTTCGGATACAGGCCCCGATAGTATACTTCCACCGGCAGCATCAGCACCACATACATCGTCAGCATAGCCAAAAATGCCACTGCCCGCATCCAGGTCCCCTGTTCAATGACTTTATCAGTCAAAGCCCCATATATCCAGGACAAATATAAAAGCGCCCCGGCATACGACACATAAACCCAGCGCATTTCCACCCGGATGGTCACACTAGAACAGGCAATACACCCCGCCACAAACCCGGCAAACAAAAGGCTTGTGCACAGATAGCTGCCGCAATGCTTCCACTCCTGTACCAGCTTGATCAGAAATGCCGCCAGGACAGCAAGCAGCATCAAGTCCGCCGCCGCGATCAGAAGCATCACCCCCAAAGGCGCCTGCCGGAAATTCTGTCCGTTTAAATGTTCCGGTCCGGCATTGATTCCAAACAGATAGGCCACCTGGCTTAAAGCATACTTTACAGCATTTCCCACCGAAAACGTCTCCGCCACCTGGGTACGTCCCGTTCCCGCCGGCATCACACTGCCAATAGTCAGAAGCCGTACCAGCTGTACGGCTCCGAAAGTCCCCGCCGGCAAAGCCCACAATTGCGGGCGGCGCACTTTCCGGCACAACAGCACTAATAAAAATAAGGGTAGCAGCACCATATAGCGCTCATGAACAAAGCAGATTCCAAAATACAATCCACATGCCTCATAAAATTTCCGGTAATTCTTCCGGCTGTGGTCATTCAGAAATTCGCAGAGCAAAAACAGGATTCCCAGGGCCATCCACAACGCCATCGTCTCCATCAGCCCATACACCTGCCCGATCTGGTAATAGGAAAAACGGGAAGCCAAAAATGCAAATCCGCACAAAGCGCCGATATAAGTAGAACGGCTGTATTTTCTCGCCATCTGGTATAAGGTAAAAGCAACCCCGGTATTCAGCAGGATATTCACCGGCACAATCCACTCAATATGAGGGCCGAGCAGCCCCAGCTCCAGCCAGGCCGCCAGGTAATATAAAAACCGGAACCGCGTGCTTCCCATCGGAAACACAAATTCCAGAAACGATTGCTCCCCATAACAGGACCACAGATACAGATCATCCATGTAAAGTCCCTTGATTTCCATCCCCCGGTTAACCCAGAAGGCAAAACATGCCAGCAAAAGCGCTGTCAGCAAATCCGTCTTCCATCTGCCGGCCCACCAATGTATATGCCGGTTATCCCAGGAATCATGGACTCCCGTTATCTGCTGCTCTTTCATTTCTTTTCTCCTTGCAGTCTTAACACTGTCACCTTGTGCCGTTACCGCCTGTGGCGTTCTTACCGGTAAACTCCATATGCCTTCCGGTAAAATGCCATCAGCCCTTTTGCAACCAACCGCGGCCAAATCTTCTGATACATGGCAAGCTCCTCCTCCGAGCGGCGATGACTGTCAATAAAATCTTTTGTGGTGGCCCCTTCATGGATCCGGTAACCAATCAGCGGCTTCTCCACACAGATAAATCTTCCTGGCCGTTTTGCCAGCTTCCACAGGGTATCCCAATCCAGGGCAAATTTATAAGGAGAAGCAAACAACGGCATCCCCAATTCTTCTTTATTATAAGTAGCAGAAGGACAGATAACCGGATTTCCCCAGATCAGGACTGCCTGTTTCAAAAACGTATGACTGGCCAGCCGGCGAATACGCAGCGGCATCCGTAAAGCTTTCTTAATCAATAAAAACAAACCTGGCCTCTGGATCCGTTTTCCCTTAATAATGACACAATCTGTAGTAAAAACCGTCGTATCTCTGTATTTTCTCCAGCATTCCTGTACCATCCGGGCATAATCCCGATGGTAATAATCATCCTGATGGGCAATCGTGACCAGTTGAGAATCCGCCTGTTCATACGCAAAATTCCAGTCGGACTGGATGTCGCTTTTCCCCTCCCGCACAAAATAAGGCAATTCATACTTTTCTGCTATTCCCCTGATATAAGAGCTGGGAGTAGACGTACATACAATAATGGCTGAAAAAACAGTTTGCTTCTTCAGAGAACGAATACACGTTTCCAGATATGGGGAATCCTTATAGGCGCAAACTGCAAATGTGTGAGTGAGCATAACGGACTCCTTTCTCCTGTCTTCCTCTTAAATTCCGAATACGGTTATCTTTTCCTCCGCGTTCTGTTAAGCTTCCCATTTGTCAGGAGTCGCTGCCCACAGCAAAAAAGCCTTCCTCCAGCATTAAACACAGGGCATGATATACCGGCAAATGTAATTCTTGAATCTTATATGTCTCTCTCTCCGGCACCATGATCGCCACATCTGCGCGCCGGCCCAATTTGCCGCCGTCTGCCCCCGTCAGTCCGATGACTTTCATCGACTTTGCCTTTGCAACCGTCACGGCATAATCCACATTCCTGGCATTGCCGGAAGTGGATATCCCCAAAAACACATCCCCCGGCAGCCCATATGTGCAGAGCTGCTGCGCGTAGACCATATCGCCGTCAACATCATTGGCAAACGCCGTGGCAAGCCCTGGATGGCTGTTAAGCGCAATAGCCGGCAAACCGCCCTGCAGCTTTGCCGCCAGCAACGGGCCGTTCTCTTTATCCTCTTCTTGCAGACGCTTCTGCAGCTCTTGGGGAAGCTCACGTTTTTTTAGGAACCCTTTCATCAGTTCCCCCACTATATGCTCGGCATCCGCGCAGCTGCCGCCATTGCCGGCAATCAGCAGCTTTCCCCCGCCGGCAAAGCATTCGGTCAGCATAAGGCAGGCAGCCGTTAAGGTTTTTTGAACCGTCTCCAAAGCCGGATATCTCATCAGCAGCTCCTCTAGCAACGCCTGTTGCCGTTCATTCAATTCCATGTCTGCCTCCCCATCCTCATTCTGGCCCTTTGCTGTCATTTTCACTTTCAAGTATTGCACTGGCGGCGTCAGCAAATGTCTCGGCGTAAACATCATAAGGCAATTTTCCCCCTGTACAAATTTTTTGCTCCCTGTGAATCTCACTCCCATAACCCGTTCCCACCAGCACAGTCCGCACACCGTAATTTTTTCCGGCCTCCACATCCAGCAGTTTATCGCCAATCATCCAGGAATGCGCCTTATCCACCTCAAAATACTGTTCTGCCATCTCAAACATTCCGGTCCCTGGCTTCCGGCAATGGCAAACTGTCTTATATTTGCCAATCCCGTATTCCGGGTGATGCGGGCAATAAAAAAAATGATCGATTTCTGCTCCCTGTAAGCGCAGCAGCTCATTCATATACCGATGAAGCTCTTTCACCGCTTCTTCCCGGTAATATCCCCTTGCTACCCCGGCCTGATTCGTCACCACCACAAGCCGGTATCCTTTTTCCCGCAGCCTGCGAAGAGCCTCCGGCACTCCTGCCAGAAACTGCAGATCTTCCTTTCGGTGCAGATAATGAACTTCTACGTTCAGCGTCCCGTCCCGATCCAGAAATATCACTCGTTCCATTTATACTCCATTCCTGATCCTCCGGCTCGTCGGAGCCATTATCCGATATTGTCAAATAGGAAAGGTATATTCCCCGTTGGTATTGACTATCTTCACACAGTCATAATCCCAGCGTCTCTCATCCGCTGTCCATGCCTGGGCCCCCCGCAGCTCAAAATTCCAGTCCGTCAGCTGTCCGCCCACCTGTTCCATCCGCGCTGCCACCTTATGCCGGACATTGTAGGGACAATACATCAGAAGATAACCGCCGCCGCCGGCCCCCAAAAGCTTCCCTCCCAGGGCCCCTGCCTTAAGCGCTTCCTCGTATAATTCGTCAATCTGAGGATTGGTAATTTTGCTGCTCATGCGTTTCTTGCTCTGCCAGCCATAATCCAGAAGCTTTCCGAAGCTGTGCAGATTTCCCTTCAACAGCTCGTCCTTCATGGCATACGCCAGAGCCTTCACCTCACACATAGCGTTGAAAGCATCTTTTTTCTCATAATTTTTCACCTGATCTTTGATAATATTCGCCGATACATGAATATTTCCGGTATAACACAAAAGCAGGTTGTACTGCAGCTCATGAATAATATCCTTTTTGATCCGCAGCGGATTCACTACCACATTATTCCGTCCGTGAAACTCAATAAAATTAAAGCCGCCAAAGGTAGACGCATACTGATCCTGATAACCGCCTTCAATCTTCAAATCCTTTCGCTCCACCCCATAAGCCAGATCCGCCAGCCCATAGCCATCCAGTTCAATTCCCCGCCAGCGCGCCATGGCAATCAATAAAGCCACCATCACGGTCGAAGATGTCCCCAGCCCGGAACCCGGAGGCGCATCACACTGTAAATACACCTCGCAGCCCTGAGCAATCTCCATGGCTTTTAACGCCGCTGTCACCAGATCCAGCCTGCCGTCATATACAAAGTTCTCCCGCGTATTGTATTTTACCGTCATGTCAAAGTCCAAAGAATGCACCACGATCTGATCATCGTCCCGGGGCACTATCGAACAATATGCATATTTGTTGATGGTGCTTCCGATGATCGCCCCGCCCTGCTCCACACAAAACGGTTCCACATCCGTACCGCCGCCGCCAAAGCTGATCCTCAGCGGCGCCCTTCCCCGTATCACCATACGATCACACCTCTCTTTACATCCTCAATAAACCGGTAATAGTCCTCCGGCACTCCGATGTCAATAAAATATCCATCATTGACAAAGCCCCCTAGTCTCCGCCCCTCATCCAGCCACTTGGGAATCATATCATTCTCCAGGGAAACCTTTCCTTCTGGAATCTCTGACAACAGTTCCCGGCACATCCGGTACACGCCGCCGTTGATTGTCCCCGGCCTTGCCTCAGCTATCTTTTCATTGAAGCCTGTCAGCCTCCCATCCTTCAGTACTGCCTCCCCATACCGGGATATATCCGGCACCTCCCGCAGCACCAACGCCAACTCCAGCTTTTGCTGCTCTTGCAGCCGCACCAGCCTGCCATAATCAAACTGATAAAAGGTATCCGCATTCAGCACAAAAAATGTGTCCTCTGTCACCATTCTCCCGGCATTTTTAATCGCTCCGGCCGTCCCCAAAAGCTCCTTCTCATAGGCATACCGAATCCTCAGCCGACCGCCATCCGGTGTCGCAAACCGTCTGCCGTCTCCAAAATAATCCTCCACCATCGAACCTTTATATCCCACTGCAAAAATGATATCTGTAATCCCATACCGGGACAATTCATGGATCACATACTCCATAAACGGTTTGTCCTCAATCAGGGCCATCGGCTTAGGGCGGTCACTTACCACACTCCGAAGCCGCGTTCCCAACCCTCCTGCCAGTAAAATCGCCTGCATATACCCTCCTGGTTTTCTAATGTCATTAAGTTTATCTCTAAGAATACTCAGTCATGGAAAAAGGAGTGGGAAGAGGCGGGAAATGCTCTGCTAATTTTGACTTTGCAGGGATTTAGAATCCCTTAAATCCCTGAGTTTTGCCTTGAAACGAAAATCCACTCTGTCTGAGCGAAGCGAGTTTGGGGATTTTCGTTTCGCTTTTCGCAAAAATCAGAAATTTTAGGAATTCTTGATCCCGAAACTGGAAAAATCAGCAGAGCATTTCCCGCCTTTTCCCGCTCCTTTTTCCATGGCGTACCTTCCGGGAAAATCAACAAAATGACATTGCCTGGTTTTCCGCAGATTCTCCATTGCTGTTTCCGCTTCCATGCCGAGATTATAGCATTTTCTTTCCAAAGATTCCACTATCTTCATAAAATAGTAAAGTTCCGGATACCTACCTGCGAACTAAAATTCCCTTCATCCATTCTGTTCGGTTACACATCTCCAAAACCAGTTTTTTTTCTTCTTCTGTGCATCCCAACAGCAGCTTGATTTCCGAATCCCGTTTCAGCCGATCCACGATGCAGATCATCGCATCCACTTTTCTGTCCGGCTCGCTTCCCACCCACACATCAATGCCTTCCTGATCCATGGAGGAGGTCCCATCCAAATACCCATAATCCACCTGATATACAAAGTCAGGAAACCGTGGATGGGAAGTTCCCTTTTGCCGGTCAATCACAATCTCCGTCTCTTTCACCAACTGATCCACGATGTCCCAAAAGCCATCCGTCCGATCCATTCAGTTTCTCCCTTCTCCAGACTATTACATGATTATTCTTCTGCGTCGCCTTCAAAGTCCTCCTCAATTACCTTCCACGCCGCCTCCATACTGAAATGCTCCCGGATATATGCTTGTGTCTTGCGGCAAAATTCCTGACAAAGATCTGGATTCCGGTAAAGCCTTACCACGGCATCCGCAAAGCCCTCCGGCTCATCCTCCACCAGCAGCACATCCTCCACTCCGGGAATCCCCTCTGCCCCGATGGCGGTAGTCACGATCGGCGCTCCGTTGTAAATAGCCTCAACGACCTTTCCCTTCACACCTGCCCCGTACCGCAAAGGTACCACCACGATCCGGCACTCGCCGTAGAGCCTCTCAAGCTCCTCCTCTGACACAAAGCCTTTAATAATGACGCCATTGCCTGGCTGCTCCAATGCCTCGATCTCCTCTGTCACCTTTGAACCCACTACAATAAATTCCGGCGCTGCCAGCCCAGACGCCTGCATTTGCCGGCGAATCCGCGGATAAATCTCGCGGGCAAACCACAACACCGCATCCGCATTCGGCGGATGCGCAAAACCGCCCACAAACAGCAGGCCCTCTCTTCTGGCAAAGTCCTCCTGGAGAGCTTCCTTAAACTCCTCAAACACATAAGCCGTGATATCTTTTACCGCAATGGTCGGATCCATCGCCCGGATAGCATCTCGCTCCACATAAGACGGATAGTAAGATACCGCCGCCTTATTCATCAGGGACAGCTCGATCGATTTCCAGTACTCCGCCTCCTCTCGCTTCTGCAGATCTCCCGTCAGCTGATATTCCCGGCCCTCTCGCAGAAAATGCAGATCATGGCCATAGTAGATCACCTTGATATCCGTATTGTCCAGGATATAGTCAATATATTTGGATGCTATATGCGGCCGGTTTAAATACGCCACCGCGATATCATCCCCATGATCCCGCAGCCAGTCCCATATTTTTACCTGATACTCCGCCCCATATAAAATCTCGATTCCCATTTGCTGCAGCACAGTCGAATAGGGCTCTTCGTGAAGGAAATTGTCCCCCAAAAACTTCACTACATAACCCTTTTTCAAAAACATTTTCAAGTACTGGAATGTGGTCTTAGAACCCGCATCCCGATCATAGGTCGGCACATAGTGATCCACTACCAGAATGATCTTTTTGCCCATGCTCCGCTCCCTGGCCCGGAACGGATCCGGGTTCCCGTCATTCTCGCATTGCAGGGCAAACTCCGCCGCCCATTTTTCTTTTAGCTTTTTACTGTTCTCTGCCTGGTAGCGCTTCAGTCCTGTCCCCTGTACATCTGTGCCATTGGAGATCCCTTCAAAATGGATCACCCGGGAAAGAGGCTGGTACACCACCCGATAGCCCGCCTTCCTCACTGCAAAGGCCAGATCCGAATCCTCACAGTAGGCCGGCGCAAAACGGACGTCAAAACCGCCGAGCTGCCTCCAAAGCCATGCCGGCAGCAGAATCGCCGCCCCTGAGATATAGTCTACATCCTTCACATAGTTATACTCCGGCTTGTCCGGGTCATCTAACCGCCCATAATTCCAACCCGATCCATCGCTCCAGATGATCCCCCCTGCTTCCTGCAGCCGGCCATCTGGATACACCAGCTTAGATCCCACCATGCCGATGGAGTCATCCGCCTCGATCAAATTCACCAGCGAACTGAGCCATCCCGCCGTCACCTGAGTATCATTATTAAGGAACATAATATATTTGCCACGCGCCTTTGCAGCCGCCTGATTACAATTTTTCAGGAATCCCTGGTTCTCCTCATTCCGGCAGATGACCAGCCCCTCAGCAAAATCCCCCAGACGCGCCGTCGCATCCGTAGACACATCATCGGCAATCAGCACCTCATAGCTGACGTCCCTGGTGTATTCCAGGATCGACACCAGGCAGGCGTACGTATAATGCACCTGGTTATACACCGGAATCACAATTGACACCTTTGGCTGCTCTTGCCGTTTAAAATGCAGCCGGCCATGCTGCCGGTAGAGATCTCCAATAAGAAAATCCCCGTCCCGCAGATTTCTCCCTTCCTCCGTAGCATATAACTTTGCCGACCGGACGGGGTGCAACAGATATTCCTTTTTATATTTTAATTTCTTACGCTCCAGAGAACCCGGTGGATACTTCTTATTCACCTGCTCTCCCAGCTTTCGCCTGGCCTTGAATACCAGCGCCTCATGACGGTTCAGATAGGTCAGCGTCTTTCCCATCTCATCTATCTCATGGCGCAGATCCTGAATCATGATCTCCAGATTGGTCACATGATTGTTGGTCAGACGCTGCACCTCCGTCATCTTGCGGATAGTCACATCTTTTTCCCGGGCATGAATCTTCATCTGTTCGATCCGTTCTCTGGCCCGCGCCAGATCACTTTCCACCCGCCGGAGCTGTTCCCTGCCCAGAGAACTGACCATGTAGTTGCCCAGATAACGCTGCTGGTTCTCCCCATGAACATAGTTCTGGAAGCTGGCCTCCATTTTCTGATACACCTGCACCAGCTCGGGCGTAATGTCAAAGGCCGCCAGGATCTCATCTGCCCCCGCCTTCCCCATCAGGCTTCCATACTGCTCACAAAAATAATAGAGAATCCGGTATTTTACAAAATGCTCCGGCACCGGAAAGGCAAACACCCACTCATAATCCAGGCAATAATTTCCATCCTCCGTCAACAGGATATTCTCGAAAAGCGCATCAATGTTGGATACCTTCCGGGAAGTGTCCGTTTCCAGCAAGGCAAGCTCCGCCTCGGCCAGCTCCCGATCCGTCAGCCTGCCCCCGAACACCTCGAGGAATTCTTCCGTCCTCACAAAATTTTCCTGACATTCCGGCGCCATATCATAGATCTGGCCGATGGCATCCCGCAGCAATTCCAGCGGCGGTTTTCCTCCTGTCAACTCTTCCCCCAACCGCTCCGCCCAGGTCCGCCCGACCAGATAAGGAAAAAACGCCGCATTTTTATCCTCCTGATAAGACGGCCTGGCCACCATAAGCGAACGATGCTGCCCGGACAGGCTGCGGTATTTCTCTTCAAAGGACCAGATATGTCCCATGCCTTCCAGACTGAGCGCTGCCTTTTCCACATACCAGGTACTGCTTTTTGCCGGATTCCCCGTTGCGAAATTCTCTGGCAACCCTGTTTTGTCCTTCCGGCAGATGCAGGTCTTTATCTGAAATTCTTCCCTTCTCATTTTATTATACTTGATAAAAACCCGTTCGCTGTGCTTTTTCAACTTTTCCCCGTCCATGCTCCAGAACACCAGGTAGGAATTGGCATACAAATCAAATATCCCATCCTCGCAGACAGCATCAAAGCCTTCTCCCATATCTGTCACATGATACCGGGGATAATCGTATGCCGGGATCACACGCGTCAAATCCCCTTTTTTTGGCAAATACTCATCCGAATAAATACTGATCGGTGTCCGATAATCCGGCATCGGATAATAGAAGCGAAAGAATCCGGCTCTCTCAGGATCCGGCTCCATCCGCACCTCTTTCCCCTGTCCAGACTCTGTTGTATGGGCGCTCCCGCACAGCATTGCCACCAGCTGCCTCTTCGTCAGCGCGTTTTCTTCCCGCTTTGTCCCCGCCCAGTACTTCATCCCCAAAGCATTGGAAACTGCCGCAATCAAAATCCCATCCTGCTTTAAAAGCCGCTTTGCGGCATCAATTTCCTGCTGGCATGGCGCCTTTTCCTGGCCCACCATCACCACATAGTCATACATATGCTCTGCCTCAGATGCATATTCCGCCAGCGATTTTTGTACATAACTGATAGATTCCGCTCCCGGATACCTCAGCCGTACCGTTTCCAGAGATTCCTTCTCCGGATCTAACACCGTCACTTGCGCCACCTCCGACCGATACAAGCCGGTCATGGCGCCATAGTCGGCTCCCACCTGCAAAAGTCTGGCCCCCGGTTCAAAATCATACCATTCCAGCAATAGCTCCCGCTGGTCGGAAAGGGCATACAAAATATCCAGCCGGTCATTATCTGACAATGCCCGCCGGATGTCCCCGCCATATGCCTTTAAGGTCATCTGAATCTCATTATCAATTCTTGTCATTTTTCTCCTCATTTCATGGACTATTCCGCCGGATGGTACTCCACCTTCACCTCCGACTCCATATCATAGACTCCCACAGTATTCTTGTTGGATATCACTGTGATATTCGCCACATCATAGAGCCTGTGATACACGGTATGCTCTCCCTGCTCAAACCCGGTACAGCTCATAGACAACAGATATTCACCGCCCTGCAGCGTCATCTTCTGCCGGAAATCCACCTCATACTCATCTCCGGCTTTTACCGGGCGGATATCCGCACCTTCAAACATAGTATTGGTTCCCGACAACTCCGCGCCCTTCTTGTCCTTAATCGTATAAGTAAAAATCGGCGCCTGGATATCCGCCCGGAAACGGATCTTCTCCCGAATGGTAAAATATTCTCCCTTCAGCAACAGATTTGTCAGATTCCCTCTCTCATCAAACATCCCCAGATCATAGATTTCTGCCCTGCCATCCCCGTACTCGGTACGGTTGGGATTGATAGTCAGATGCTCCCTCATCAGCCCCTTGCCGGCTCTTTTGTCCACGGCACTCCTTTTGTCCGCCAGGCTTTTCTCCGCCAAGCCGCCAGGCTCACCCGAAAAATCATTCATCTCCCGCAGCTCGTCCTCTAAGTCGTCCATCTGATTGGCCAGAATTTTCTTATATAGATCTACCATTGCTCCCGGAGCGCCCTCGGCAATAAAATTTCCCTTGTTTAACAGCACCACCCGGTCACAATACTTGATCACACTGCCCATATCATGAGTAACCATGAGAATAGTCGTCCCGTTTTGCCGGATTTCCTCCATCCTCCGGTAGCACTTCGACTGGAAAAATACATCTCCCACCGAAAGCGCCTCGTCCACAATCAGAATCTCCGGCTCTACATTAATCGCCAGCGCAAAAGCCAACCGCACAAACATGCCGCTGGAATATGTCTTAACCGGCTGATACACAAAATCCCCGATGTCTGCAAAGTCCAGGATATCTTTAAGTTTTGCCTCCATCTCCTTGCGGGAAAAACCCATCATCGTCCCGTTCATATAAATATTCTCAATCCCGGTATAATCCATATTAAATCCGGCCCCCAGCTCCAGCAAAGCCGAGATCACTCCCTCCACCTGCACCTCCCCGGAGGTAGGTGTCAGCACCCCGGTAATAATCTTGAGAATGGTAGATTTGCCTGAGCCATTGGTCCCGATTATCCCCACGGTTTCCCCTTTTTTTACCTGAAAGGAAATCCCGTTCAGCGCAAAAAAATCCTTGTGGTAATTCTTATGTGTCAGGCTTAAGGACTCCTTCAGGCGATCCACCGGCTTGTCATACAACCGGTACACTTTACTCACATCCTGTACCCGGATGGCATATTCTACATTTTCCTCTATTGGCATATGGTCTTCCTCTCATTCGCCAGCCATCTGTTTTCCTTAAAAGGATATCACAAACCATCATGGCTTTCAACCCTATAAAAGCCTTTGCAAAACACCATAAGTGCTAAAAATGAGCAAAAAGTCCTCTTGTTTTTTGGTATTATTTCATGATATGCTGAAGACAGAAGGTGAATCCGGCGCGCAGATTCGGCACTCTATGATTTTAAGAAGGGAAATTACGAATATGAAAAAACAAATCCTTTTATCTATGGCTGTAGTGATAGCTGCCCATATAACCGGGTGCTCCGGCCCGCAAAATGCAATGCCCGGATATTCCGAAGCAGAAAGCCCGGAAAGCACAGCGGCGATAACTACTGTCGAAACAACAAAAGTACAGAAATCCAATGTCATAACAGCAGGAAATGCCTCTCCGGAAAACAACAATCTTTCCTGGGACATGGCTGAAGAAATCCTGACCCATATCAGTGACCCGAAATTCCCTGATTATTCTGTCAATGTCCTGGATTATGGCGCGGTTCCCAACGACGGCAAGTTAGACACAGCGGCAATCCAAAAGGCAATCGACGAAACCAGCGAAAAGGGCGGTGGAACCGTCCGGATTCCTTCCGGAAATTATGATACCGGGGCCATTACCCTGAAGAATAATGTAAATTTACATCTTGAAGAGACAGACACCATTCTCAAATTCACCAAAGAAATCACTCCAGAAAATTACCCGCTGGTATTTGCCCATTATGAAGGATCCAAGTGCTATAACTGGAGCCCCCTCATTTATGCCTATCAGCAGAAGAATATCGCCGTAACCGGCAAGGGTACTCTCGACGGGCAGGCTGACAAAGATACCTGGTGGAACTGGAGCCGTACCGTCAATGCTGATGGTTCCGTTTCCCGTCCTTCCTCCGCTGATGCAAAGCTTTTAAGAAAAATGACTGACGAAGGCGTCCCGGCAGAAGAGCGCGTATTTGGCGACGGACATTTCCTCCGGCCGAATTTTGTCCAGCCCATTGAATGTGAAAATGTATTGATTGAAGGCGTGACCGTTGCCAACTCCCCCATGTGGGAGCTGAATCCGGTACTCTGCACTAATTTCACCGCAAGAGGCGTAACCATCGACACCCACGGCTACAATAACGACGGCTGCGATCCGGAAAACTGCAATTACGTATTAATTGAAGACTGTTATTTCAATACCGGGGACGACTGCATTGCCGTGAAAGCCGGACGCAATCGCGACGGCCGTGAGCTCGGCGAGGCTGGCTGGCCGACCCAGAATTTGATTATCCGGAACAATACCTTCGCCGACGGGCACGGAGGCATTGCCTGCGGCAGTGAAATGAGCGGAGGCATCAAAAATCTGTTTGCCGACAATAATACCTTTGACAGCACAAGCTTAAACTACGCGCTTCGTTTTAAGACCAATGCCGAACGGGGCGGGGCTATTGAAAATGTTTACCTGCGTAATTCCAAGGTAAAATCTGTGGGCAATGCCGTAGTACATGCCACCATGTTATACGATGTAGGACGCGACGGAGAATATCTTCCGCAATTCAAGAACATTACCATCGAGAACCTTTCCAGCAATGGCGGCGAATACGGCATCTTCATGGAAGCTTTTGATGAAGTCCCGATCACCGGCCTGGTATTAAAAAACGTTGAAATCACCGGGGCCGGAACCGATATCCGGGCTCTGAACTGGGAAAAGCCCGTTATGGAAAATGTCTCCATCAACGGAAAAACATATCCCCGGCCGGTGGAAACCAAGATTGTGGGCGTTCCGCTCCCCGGAAATAAAATCGAAGGAAGCTCCGTCCTCCTCGGCGGTGACAACAACGATCTGAGTTACCAGTGGCTTATTGCAGACAGTCAAAACGGCTCCTACGAACCTGCTGGCATTGAGAAGCTGTTCACCGTTCCCAATGACGCCGCCGGCAAATTCATCAAGCTTCAGGTAACAGACAAAAATGGCAACCAAGATTCCAGTATTGCCTATAAAATTCTCGGAAGCACAACAATTGCCAATGCAGAAAATGACGAAGAGCTTCTTCGCGCTGCCGCCAAAGGATATATCGACGAAACCGGAGAACTCGATCTAACCCGCGAAATCACTAACCGGGATTGCGCTAAAATGCTGGCAAAGCTTTGGAACCTGGAAGCTCCGAAAAATCCGATCACCATCTCCGACGTTCCCAAGTCCGACCCGGATTACAATGCAATCGCCGCTGTCGTAGAGGCAGAAATGATGAATTTAAAAGATCCGAGCATCTCTGCTGCCCAGGGAACCCTCTACAACGCCGGCGTTACCAAGGATGAAGCGGCAAAAAGAACTGCCTTCCTGCCGGATGCCACAATCAACCGGGATGAGATGGGTTATATCGCGCTTCTCTCCTGCGGAGTTCCCTATAACGAAACTCTGGGAACCCAGCCGAAATTTGCTGACGCCGAAGAAATCGAATCCGTGTACCGCTCTAATGTAGGTGCCAGCGCATACTTTGGATTTGTTACCGCAAAAACAGAAAATGATTACAAGCCCAAAGACAAAACCACCATGGACGATTTGATCCGCGCCATTGAAAGAATTTCTGATTTCGCCAATAAATAATCTCTGTTACTATGGTAAACGCAAGCTTTTGTAAACGTTCAAAAAGGTAAGTGGTTCTAAAAGGTACGCCTTGGAAGAAGGAGGGGGCCTGGTCAGCCAGCCGGTCTGTCGGGACTTTTCGACTTTTGCAGGAATTTTAGAAGCCCTTAAGTTTCTGGATTTTTGATTCGCTTTTCGCAAAATTCAGAAATTTTAGGGCTTCTTAAATTCCGAAACCGGAGAAAATTCCCGATAGACCAGCTGCCCTCCCGCTTCCTCCCCCAAGGCGTACCTTCCGAAACCACTAAACGAATAAACATTTTGCCACATTGCACTTTCACCCGGCCAGCAGTACAATTATAACAACGCAAAACCAAATCCAATGCCGGAGGAAAATTGACATGGAAAAATTCCCGATGAAATTTGTCTCTACCCAAATAAAGGTTTTACTGTTCCTCTCCTTTATGGGAATCCTTTTCGCCAGCTCTAATCTCTATTCGATTTATCATGGCACCAGATGCGAAAACCAGTTCGATCGCGTATTAACCAAATACTATACTATCAACCAGTTCATGACTTTATTTTCTGAGAATCCAGTATTATTTGAAGCTTATATGGCTGATAAAACGGAACAAAACTGGATCAACTTTATAAACAATAACAACAAGGTCCGTCATGTTTTAGGGCAGATGATCCAGGAGGCAGACGGCATGTCGCTAGAAAGCTATCTGCTGATTCAATCCATCAAGAATACGTATGTCAACTTTGATATGATTGCCAGAAATCCCACCGGCGCCAGCTATGAGGTCCGGCAAATCATAGATGTCCGGCAATCTTCTTCTCAGATTCTTGAATATACAAGGATGCTTTTAGAAGAAAGCCTTACCTTCGGAACCGAAATTCATTATGATATGCAAAACAGCATGCGGGCGGAACACCGGATCTCCATGCTATTGTTAAGTCTTGCTGCCGGGGCTTCTGTTCTGTTTCTGTTTTATGTAAAAAGACAAGTTTTAAATCCTCTCACAGCTCTCTCTCTGGCTGTGAATGAAATTACTAGGGAAAACTTTGATACGGAGGATCTCCCTGCTAACCGCCAGGATGAAATCGGACAGCTGAACCGCGCTGTAAATCAAATGAAAGCAGTTCTCAAAAATGTCATCCAGGAATTAAAAGAAAAACAGATTCTGACCCACAAGGTCTATTCCCAGGAGCTCCGGATTATAAACAGTGAAAAGATGCTGGAAAAAGCCCGCTTTTCTCTCCTTCAGTCTCAAATCAATCCTCATTTCCTTTTCAATACATTAAATGTCATTGCCGGAGCCGCCACAAAAGAAAATGCCGGTACTACCTATGAACTGATTACCCACTTGTCCCGGTTTTTCCGTTACACTTTAGAAAATAAAGAAGAGGTCGTAACCCTTTTTCAGGAACTCAGCGTATTGAAAAGCTTTATTTATATTCAGAAAAAGCGCTTTGGAGATCGGCTGGATTATCAGCTGAACGCAGCAGTAGAGACCAATCAGTACTATATTCCGCCTTTTACCTTACAGCCGCTTGTAGAAAACAGTATAAAACATGGAATCCTTGTTAAAGAGCATGGCGGACGGGTGAAACTCCGCATCTATGAAAATGCAGATGAACTAATCCTTCGTATTCTTGACAATGGCGCCGGCATGTCCAAAAATGATATCCAACGGCTAAATGCACGAATTCCGTCTTCCCAAGATAATGCCGCTTCCCTTTCTGACAAGCAACGCCGGGAACCCTCTCTCCAGTCTGACACCCGATCCGGAACCGGCCTGGGGGCAGGAAATGTATTTGAACGATTGAAATTGATCTATCCCCAATGTAAAATAAAAGTATATTCAAAAGAAGCGATCGGAACCTGCATTGAAATCAAAATTTTATTGGAGGACTGCAAACATGCTTAAAGTGTTAATTGCCGATGATGAAGAAATGTCAAGATCTGTAATCAGCCATATTTTGAGCAGCCACTTCAAAAACCAGCTTATTCTTCTGGAAGCCGAAAACGGCCGTGAAGCGGTTTCCATTGCATTGGCTGAAAAGGTGGATCTGGTATTTCTGGATATCGAAATGCCTGTCTTAGATGGGATTCATGCCGGATGGGAAATCCGCCGGCAGCTTCCGGAGGCAAAACTAGTATTTCTGACTGCCTATGCACAATTCGGCTATGCCAAACAGGCAATTTCCATGGGCGCGGTTGAATATCTGATCAAACCAGCCGATGAACTCGAAACCTCTGCCATTGTCCGTAAAGCATTAAGCCAGCATCCCCTTTCTCCTGATGAAGCATTGCTGCAAAAAGCACGGACGCCAATTCCTTTCGCCCCCGCAAGGGCCAGCCAGGCAAGAGCTGCTGAAATTGCAAAAGAAGCCAGACATCTTCTGGATACCGGATATATGAATGAGATTTCCATTGAACAAATAGCTAATTTGTATCATTTGTCTGTACCGCACTTTAATAAGATATTCAAACAGTTTAACGGAACCACCTGTAAGGATTATCTCATTAACCTTCGTGTGGAAAAAGCAAAAGAATACTTGAAAAATCCGAAAGTCAATATTCGGGAGGCCGGTGTGCTTGTAGGTTATCTGGACCCCAATTATTTTTCCAGAATTTTCAAGAAAAAAACCGGATTGACTCCCATCGAATACCGAAATCAGATTTTCTTTATGCCAGACAACCACTAAGCTTTCCGCGGAGAAATGATTATGAAGAAAAAGAAATTGCTGTTTTTGATTCTGGAATTATGTATTCTGACATTGGCCTGCTGCTTCTATTTTTTATATCGTTCCGAAAAGCCAGGACCTTCCCCGTCCATCTACGTAACGGAGAAGGATCGGATCGAAAAGCCGATGACCCGGGACGGGCAAATCCTTTTGCGCCTGGCTGATAACCAGCGCGCCGATCATCCGACGTCCATTGCCTGCGATTATTTTGCAGAGCTTGTTGCCACTCGGACGGAAGGGCGAATTCAAATCATCCCTTACCATGCTTCCCGGCTTGGAGATGAAAAAAGCACGATATCCCAGCTTCATTATGGCGGAATCGATATGGTTCGGACCTCGATTGCCCTGCTGACCGATTACAACCCGGAACTAACCGTGCTCGAAATGCCTTATATTTACAGAGACTCCCAACATATGTGGCAGGTTTTAGACAGCGAGCTGGGAGACTACTTTCTGCAAAGCCTGGAACGAAGTGGCTTGGAGGGATTATGCTGGTTCGATGCCGGCGCCAGAAATTTTTATACCACGGACAAGCCCATCACAAAGCCGGAAGATCTGGAGGGCCTTTATATCCGCGTACAGCAGAGCTCCTTTATGGTTGATCTTGTCAGTATTCTGGGGGCTAATCCGATTGATCTTCCCTACGAAGCCGTCTCTACCCAATTGAAACAACAACGTATCGACGGAGCTGAAAATAATTTTCCCAGTTATATCAGCACCGGGCATTACCTGGCCGCTCCCTTTATGGTAATGGATGGTCACACCAGGATTCCTGAAATGATTGTTATTAATAAAAAAATTTTGGAGGGGCTGGAACCGGAAGATCAGGAGATCCTGCGTCAGGCCGCCTCTGATGCTTCCGTTTTCCAGCGAGAACTATGGGAATCCGAAGAACAAAAAGCCAAAGAAAAATTTATAAAATCCGGAGGGCAGATCACATATCTGGAGGATCAGGCCGCTTTTGTAAAAAAGGTCCAGCCGCTTTATAACACGTACGCCTACCGCTATCAGGAATTCTTGGAAGCGATCCAGGCAATCGGGCAATAAAAGGATAATTAAAGAATCGTCATCCTTTCACTCCGCTGGAAATCACCATCTTTTCAAAATACTTCTGCAAAAACACATACAAAAGCACACAGGGAAGGATCGCCATCAGCGTTCCCGTCATGGTAAGGCTCCAGTCGATCTGCCATTCTGTCCGGAAAAAGGAAAGCCCTCCGGTCACGGTCATCCGATTTATATCACTGATATATACCAACGGCCTGGAAAAGTCATTCCAGCTGGTCATAAAGGATAAAAGGACCATAACTGCCAGATAAGGCTTAGTCAATGGCAGATATACTTTGGTAAATACCTGAAACGGGTTGGCCCCGTCTACATAGGCCGCATCGGACAGGCTTGCCGGCACCTGCAAGAATGCCTGACGAAGCAAAAAGATACACACCGCGCCTGTCACATCGCCAAAAAATGCCGGAACCACCAGAGACCAGATGGTGTTGACCAGCTTTAGCTTTGTCATGACCAGAAAAAGCGGAACCATCTGCACCTGGAAAGGAAGCATCATAGTTGCTAAAAGAAATCCCAGAATCAGCTCCCGCCCTCTATATTTAAAATGTGTCAGGGCATATGCAGTAAAGGTGCAGGATATGAACTGTCCTAATGTATAAAGAGATGTCACAATTGCCGAATTTCGAAACCAGTTCACAAAAGGATATGCTTTAAAAATCCTTTGATAATTTTCCAAAGTCGGCTGCCTGGGCCACAGGGCAGAGCCTGAAGTATAGACCTGTCCCTCAGATGTAAAGCTGATTACAAGAACTGTCCATATGGGCATCAGGAAAAGAATCGCACCAATTGTCAGTAATATATACAGAATGACTTGATTTCTTTTTTCACTCATTTTCATAATACACCCACTTCTTCTGTCCAAGAAAATAAAGACCTGTAAGAGTCAAAATCACAACCAATAAAACCCAGCTTTGCGCCGATGCCCTTCCCACCTGATTGTCTATGAAAGCAGTGTTGTAGATCAGAAGCCCGGTAGATAAGGTGCTCCTTGCCGGACCTCCTTTCGTCATGGTATAAGTCAAGTCAAACACCTGCCACGCCCAGATTGTCGCGATGACGAGGCAGAAGAACACCATAGAACTCATCATAGGAAAAGTTACGTTCCAGAACTTCTGCAATCCATTGGCCCCATCTACCTTTGCCGCATCAAAAAGCTCATCCGGAACCGATTGCAGCCCTGCAATAAATATAGTGGTATAATACCCTACATTTCTCCAAAGGGTGGCTACCGCCACCCCAATCATGGCATATCTGGCATCCGTCAGGACTGAGGGGAATTCCAGATTCAGCAGCTCCGCTATCTGCGACAAGAACCCGAAGCCAGGGCTGAAAAGCCAGCTCCACACCAGTCCAATAGAGATCAGTGACAATACAAACGGCATAAAAATCACTGCCCGGAAAAAGGTCCCTCCTTTAAAAGTCTCCTTATGCAGCACCAATGTGATCAATAAGGCGATTGATATCTCACTTGGCACCACCAGCACGGCATAATAAGCCGTATTCACCAACGAAGAGCGAAAAATCTCATCTGAAAACAGATAGCTGTAATTCCCCAGCCCTACAAGCTGTCCGCCGCCAAACAAGCTCCGGCTGGTAAAGGAGAGATACAAGGAGTAAAATAACGGTGATATGATAAAAACACATGCACCTATCACATACGGAGCCAGAAATAAAAACAACCACCGATTCTTCTTTTTCATCACCTGTTCCCTCCTCTTGACGTCTCTGCTGATTACGAAATCTCATCCAGAAGCTTCTGAGAATCCGCTCCCATTTTGGCAATTGCATCCTCCAGGCTTTCTTTACCGGTTCTGACCAAGGAAAGCTCTGTCTGTACTACAGATGTAGCACTTCCCCAGATCGCTCCCCATTTTGCCGTAAACGGTTCTGCCACTGCCCGTCCTTCTACAAATTCATCGACAAAATATTTCATGCCGTCCGGCGCATCTGCATCGAGATATTTGTCTCCCTGAGCCACCTTTAACAGGGATGGCGCTGCTCCTCCTGCTTCCGCCATCACATTCTGCGCCTCTTCGCCTGCGAGGAAGAAAATATAATCCAGTGCCAGATCCTTATTCTTAGTTCCGTTATACACTGCCATTCCCTGCGTCCAGTAGCTTCCTCCCTGATTGACATCCTTAGGCCAGGGAGCAATTCCCCAGTTGAATTCTGCCGCCTCTACCGTCAACACCTCAAAACACATAGCTGAAGCCATAGCAATCTTGTTAGTCATAAAGGGGGCAATGTTTGCCGGAAGCTGCTCTGGCGACGGGGCATAGCCGTATTTGGTCACCAGATCTGTGGTATAGTTCAATGCCTTCTTCACCTCAGGAGTATCGAAGCTTATCTTTGTCAAGTCTTCATTGAACATATTTCCCCCTGCCTGATAGACAAAGCTGTTGATGTCCGGCTGACCCAGGCGGATGTAACATCCGAATTCATTTTTCTCCGGGTTCGTCAGCTTCCCTGCTGTCTCCTGAAAGTCCTCCCATGTCCAGTCCGGTGACGGATACTCCACCCCGGCGGCATCAAACATATCTTTGTTATACAGAATAGCGGAAGTATTTAACTCATAAGGAAGCACATAGGTCCTTCCCTGATATGCCGAATTCATGGGATCCACCACATATTCATCCATATTCATTCCCCGGGATGTAATCTCATCTGTCAGATCCATCAGCTGCCCGGTTTTTCCCAGCTCCGCAAAGGAAGCTCCATTAATCATAAATACGTCCCATGCCGAGCCGGCTGCAAGGCCCTGTCCCAGCTGCGTATAGTAATTGGCAAAAGGAACGGATACAATCTCTACTTTTACCCCAGGATTCTTCTCCATGTAAAGCTCTGCCTGAGCCTGGGCCACCAGATCCCGCGCTGTGTCGGTATAGATGGCAAAACGAATCGTGCCACTCTTTTCGCCTCCGCCTTCTGCCTTGGATTCTGCTGCCGGCGCCTCCGTTTTGGCTGGCTGAGCCGGTTCCTCCTTTTTTCCGCACCCTGCTGTCAAAACCATCGCACCGGCCAGCGCTGCTGCCATCCATCTTGACCTAATTATTTTCTTCATCTAGCAATACCCCCTAATCATTATATTGAAACTTCTTTCCGGCTCCCGTTGAATCATAAATGCATTCCGCAACCCGGGCCACATTACAGATCACTTTCATCCCCGGTCCGGGATCTCTAAAATCTTCGCGGATTAATTGAAACACCTTCTCCAGCTGCCTTTTATACGTATCTCTCATAACCGTATTGCCATCTTTGGTCACAGCCGGATATTCAAAACGGTACTCTCCTCTCTCATATCCCGCCCTGGCCTCTCTCACCTGCAACGTGGCCCAGGAAGGAATCGGGCAGGCAATCAATGTCCCATTCGTCCCATAATACTCCATCCGCCAGCCATTGCACCAACCGCCGCTCTCCCAGGCTGTAAAATCAAGCACTGCCACTTTGTCCGGATATCGGGCTATCCCTACTCCCACATCCTCATACATCATGGTTCCGACGCGCACCTCTTTGGGCGGTATCCCCGGCCCTTTAAACAAATCACTGGTAGTGATATCAGAGACCAACTCCTGCCCCGGCTCCAGCTTCACCGCACAGCCTGCCACCGTATCCGGCTCACCCAGCGTATCCAGCATCAGCTCAATCATGTGGCTGCCCTCAATATATACCATCCCGCCCATGAGACCCGGATCCTCCACCCAGATTTCCGTACTGCACCCAATCGGGGAACCGCCGTGAAATCTGGCCAATGTAATCTGGCCCAACACACCGGAATCAATAATTTCCCGGCATTTATCCACAATCTGCAGATAATGTAATTCAAATCCATGCTCCACCTGCACCGGATACGATTGCAAATCCTTTGCCAGCTCTCTGTTCTCATAAAAAGTATGAGCCGTACATTTTTCCAAAATCATTGCTTTTACAAAAGGCGCCGCCATCCTGGCATAAACCGGTGTCTGGGCATCCATAGACTCAATAATGCATAAATCCGGCCTTGCCTCCAACAAATCCTGGGCAGAGCGAAACAGAAGGAACCCTGTCCTGGCCGCAAAATTCTCGGCATAATAAGGATCTTCATCGTAAAAGCCACATACCCTTGCCTCCTGGCTCTTCTTTAATAATTCCACCCGATGCCACATATGAGGATGCCGAACCCCCAAAAAAGCAACTGATATTTTCTCCATCCGCCTGCCCCCTATTGTTCCAGATATGCCCTGACTGCATCCGTAACCGCATCCTCCTCCCCATCTTTCAAAAGATAGGCATTGATAAAAATGCTGCCGGGCCTTCCGTTTTCTTTTTTAAAGTATCCCACATCAACCGGATTCTGATACGCTCTGGTAAACCGGCAGCATTCTTCTCCGGTCTTTTCACCAGGCAGATCCACCAGCAATAACGGTTGTTCGGTTCCCAGTCGTCCTTTTTCCCACAATTCCATGCGGACATCAGGAATCCCCGCCAGGCTGTTTTGTATCCGTTCCAGCCGCTCCCTCTGCCTTTGGTATCTCTCATCCGCGCTTTCATTCACAAACAACTCCAATGCTTTGATAAAACCTGCCAATTCTTCTTTCCCCACTTTAAAAGCACGTCCCAGCCTCGGATTCGGGCAAGCCAGTTTCTGGCAATATCCGGTCAGTGTACGGTTCCCGACGATCAGTCCTGTGGATTGCGGTCCTTTGATATGCTTTCCTCCGCTGAATACAGCCAAATCCGCCCCCAACTTCCTGGTATAATAATAAAGATTCGATACCGGGGGTAGCTGTGCCGCCGCATCTACTGCTACCAAAATTCCTTTTTCCTTTAAGACAGGAATTATCTCCTCACAGGCCGGAATCCCTTCTTCATACATCGGAGCAGGAAAAAGAAACACTCCGGCCGTCCTTTCATTCACCGCCTCAAGCATGGCCTCCTTTGTGGGATCCACCAGCACAAGCCGTGCCCCGGACACTCGTATAAGCTTCCAATATTGAATGATATCCAGATACTTTCCCCTGAAAATAAGTATCTCATTTCTCTGCACATTCGTGGTATCCGGCAACACATCCAAAAGCTCCGCCTCGTTTTTATTGGCCTCACAGAGAAGGGCTGCCGCCGACAATGCGACTCCGGCACCGGCTCCGCTGGTGACAAACGCCCCGTCATTTCCGCTTAATTGTGCCGCCCTCTCTGCCACCCGGCAGATCAGCGTTCCCATATCCACAAAGCATTCCGCCGCCTCTGCCATGGCTTCTATTACCTGCCTGCTCATGACAGAACCGCCATTTCTTGTATAAGGTTCACTGGCATTGATAAAGGGTTTAAGTCCCAGCTCTTCGTATATTGACATCCGGCATCACCGCCCTTTCTTTATCGCCCGGCCGGGAAGCAGGCCGCTGATCCCTGTATCTTCCATAACAATCTTGCCGTTCACAATCAATGTATCCACACCTTGCGGCCTCTTTCTCGGCATTTCATAAGTGGCGCAATCCTTTATCCTCTCATGATCAAAAATCACCACGTCTGCCTGGTAGCCCTTCTTGAGTATCCCCCTGCCCTCCAGTCCGTAAATCTGAGCCGGCAGATACGTTATCTTTTTGACAATTTCCTCAATCGGCATTCCATGGGCCAACGCCTGACGGATTATCCTCGGATAGGTGCCAAAGGTTCGCGGATGACACCACTCTCCTGTCGGAATCGTGTCACTGCCAATGGTATAGTTGTCCTTCTGAAACATGTGATACTGATCCTCAAACAGCTGATGCTGAATCGCCTTATCCTGTGGCTCTGTCCCATGGAAACCCACTTCCAGCTCATTATCCGCCAGCAAATCAATAATCATCTCCGGGATCGACTTCTGCTGCATCGCGGCAACCTCCTCAAAGGTCCTGCCCAGATATTCTGAATAGGGATCCTTCAAATGCGTGATCACCCCGGTAGTCCCGCTCCCGACTATCAACGGATAACGTTGCTCAATATCCTTTCGTATCCGGTCTCTTTGCTTCGGGTCGGTCAGCCTTTCCATAATCGACGGATATCCCCCGTCCTGAATCCATCCCGGCAATAAGACCACCATATATCCACTGCCAGTCAAATACGGATAATACTCAAAGGTTACTTGAGAGCCATACCGTTTACATTCGTCAAATGGTTCCAGTATCTTCTCTATATGGCCCATGGTAGACGGATATTTGGTCCGGTGATGAAGCATGTGCATTCGGACACCAGTTGCTGACGCCACGCGGACCATCTCCTGAATCGGATCAAACTCCGGTCCGATGGTATTCAGCCTGAGATGCACACAAAACACTCCGTCAAATTGCTTTACCACTTTACACAATTCAATCAGCTCTTCCGTGTCGCTGTAGGTTCCCGGGTAATAGCTAAGTCCCACGGAAAATCCTACCGCGCCTTCCTCAAATGCCCTGCCAAGCTGCTCCTTTGCCACATCAAGCGCCTTGCCCTTCAAAGGCTGTGAAGTAAAATCCGTTGCCATCTGGCGGACCGCATTATGCGTCACATTAGAAGCCACATTAACCGCGCAGCCATCCAGCAAGGCCAAGTAATCTTCAAAGCGCTCCCACCGGGGCAATTGTCCGGATACATCAGAAAATATCCCGGCGTTTACTTTTATGGCATTTTCAAAATTTTCTTTTTTCACAGGAGCAAACCCCAAACCGCACATGCCAGTGACCACGGTTGCAATGCCCTGATATACAGCGTTAGGATGTTGCCGGTTATGCATCAGGCTGATTTCCGAATGCGTATGGCAATCAATAAATCCCGGAGAAACGATCTTTCCTCTGGCATCTATCGTCCTTCGGGCAACCGTCTCCTCCCATCGCCCGATATCCACAATCTTCCCATGATCTATCAGAATATCGGCTACATATGGCCTGACGCCTGTCCCATCAACAACTCTTCCATTTTTGATCAGCAGCTCCATGCCCTGCCCTCCTATACCGCCATTTTCTGACAGTCCTCTTTCAGCTCTACAATCATTTCAATCTCCACCGGAGTTCCAAATGGAAGCTCATTCGTTCCCAAAGCTGCTCTGGCGTGCCTTCCCTTTTCCCCAAACAAGCGAATCAAAAGCTCTGATGCGCCATTAATCACATACGGCTGTTCCCCAAATCCCGGCGCGCTGGCCACAAACCCCAAAACCTTCACAATCCGCTCAACCTTGTCCAGATCCCCGATCTCATATTTCAGAGCCGCCAGGCAATTCAGGATAGACTGCCTCGCACACACCTGTCCTTCCTCTACCGTCACCTGCTCGCCCAGTTTTCCACTGTGCACCAGTTCGCCATCCTTGCGGCAATCCTGCCCGGATATGTAGACCAGCTTTCCCATAAAAGTAACTGCCGGCTGATAAGCTGCCACCGGCTTAGGACATACCGGAAGCTCATACCCCAATTCCTCCAGCTTCTTCTCAATCAACCCCATACATACATCTACCTCCTCTTCATTCTTCTCGTATCGCATCCAGATAGTTATACAATGTAAATTTTGAAATCTGAAGCAGCTCACAGGCCCTCACTCCGGATTTTGAAATCAAAAAGGCGCCTTTTTTATCCAGATACCGCAGCAGCTCCATCTTCTCCTCCCGGTTCATCTCCTCCGGAGCCTTTCCCAGCTTTTTCACCCCGTCCTGAAACAGATAATCAAAAAGCTGCCCTACATTTTGAGCAAATATCTCGTTTTCCTGATGCTCTTCATTGCTTTCCAGCTCATAATGATTATAGTTTTTTAAATACTCTTCAAACCGGATCGTTTCCGTAATATCCAGATTCACGCAGAGCGAACCTACTACATTATCCTTATCATCCCGAAGATAAATGGAAGAGGATCGCAATATTTTCCCGTCTCTGGTATGCGTAATATAATTGTACCGGTTTCCGTTCACGCTATTCCCCCGCAGAATCTCCAGTCCTAAATTGCTTCCGCATCCGCCGATCTCTCTCCCCGTCAAGTGGCCGTTTCTGATATCCACGATCGTGTGATTATAATCCTTCGTCAGATCATGCAATACCACCTCGCAGGAAGAACCGAACTGATTCTCCAGCATATCCATAATGTTTTGCAGCAGATTCCACTGTTCATAAATGTTTTTCATATTGTCACCATTCCTCATTTTTATTTTTTATTTCGTTTCTCACGTCATAAAAACCCAGGAAACAAGAAAATGATAACATTTCGTCTGGTTTCTTTCAAGTAAAACTCGATTACTTCAAACTTTTTATGAGCTATTTTATTTATATCATACTTTTTGTAAGAAGTCAATGGATTCTTATCTTTTTTCAAACTTTTATTCATTTTTTATCGCGTAATCTCCATTTTTTTCTTCTCAAATCTAAAAATTTGTATTTTCCCAAAAAAGCATGTATGCTCTTCCCGGAATTTCCGTATAAAAGCAATCAATATTCCCCGTATCCGCCAAAGTCACATAACAGGTTTTGCCATCCGGCCCGCCAAAAGCAATATTCGAGCATTTTTTCCCGCTCAAATATATCTCCCGAATCGGTCTGCCCTCAGGAGAAAGGATAATCACTGTCCCTTTGTCATAACGGGTAACATATAGATTCCCTTCCTCATCACAGCGCATTCCATCCATCTGATAATCCTCAAACGCATAAAACAGGCGCTTATGAGACAGCTTTCCCGCCTCCAGATCATACGCCCATATCTTCCTCTGCCTGGACTCATTGACATACAGCGTCTTTTCGTCCGGGCTCACCTCAATCCCGTTAGTAGTCCCCATCCCGTCCTCCATCAAGTCAACGGTTCCATCCGGCAAAATACGCCACAATTTTCCTGTTTCCTCCTTCCAGAGAGGATCGGAGGCAAACACAATATCATCTCTCGTAATACAGATATCATTAGGCTGGTTCATTTTCTCTTCATGCGCCAGCACCGATATCCGGCGTGTATCCATGTCCACTTTTAAAATATTATGATTGGTATAATCCGCAATCAGCATTTCTCCCTTACTGTTAAACCGGATTCCGTTTCCAATACTCCCGCCGGGCAAGGTGACAAATACCGAGCACTCCCCTTCCGGCGTAACCTTACCGATGGTATGCTGCTCCCGATAATTAACCGCATACAGATTTCCCTCCCAATCACACGCCGGCCCCTCAATCCCTTTCGTAAATCCTCCGGGCGGTGTAAAAATAAAGCTTTCGTATAACATAAAAATTCCTCCTTTTTCTTTTATTCTAATACTTTTTGTTTGATTTATCAATCTTTTTGTTATTTTTTCCATGGCAATTGCTGGATAGCACCGGAGGCGAGCGATCGCAGGAGGTACACAGCTGGCAAAATGATTTTAACGGTTGCTAATTGCCGGCATTGCTACTGCCATGCTCCAGCAGGATCGACTACTTCTATATATTTTTGATACTACAAAGAGGGTATTGCAAAATAAATCGAAAGAACGAGCGGTTTATTTTACAACACCCTCTTGATTATCCTGATACAGGAAACAACATAAACAATCGCCGTCACCAAAAGCGAAAGAGCAGCGAAAAAGGAACACGAACGGGCAGGGGCCTAGCTCCGGCCTCCAATGTCATTAATTTTAGCACTGAGAATACTCAGCCATGGAAAAAGGAGTGGGAAGAGGCGGGAAAGGATCTGCTGATTTTGACTTTGCAGGGATTTTAGGAATTCTCGATCCCGAAACCGGAAAAACCAGCAGACCCTTTCCCGCCTCTTTTCGCTCCTTTTTCCATGGCGTACCTTCTGAGAAAATTTCACTCCCCCGCTATCCCTCCCCCACCGGTATCTGGATCTCCGTGACAAACTGGCTCGTATCACCAGTAAACCCATAATCAATCATCGTAATCTCCCGTGAAAACCCATTGATTTTCAACCCATGAACAGACATAAACTCATCCAGCTTCTTATAGTATGCCGGCGCTTCCTGGTGGCTGCCGCAAAACCGTATGGACAGACAATTTTCTTCCGGCAGCTTCTCGGTATCCCCCTCATAAGAGTCCTCCGGATCCAGCATCAGGAATACCACGTCATAGCTGGCATACTGCTTTTTCTCCAAATGCTCCCTGGCTATACCGACTCCTACTTTCCCGAGAAAAACAATCGCATCCTTCTGATGCTTCACCAACTGGCGAATTGAGGTTTCCAGATCCAAATAGGAGCTTATGGAAAGATTATTGCGTATCCATGCGATACGGCGCGGTTCTGTCCGTATCCTCTGAATAACATCAAACTGGGAAGCCAGTGCATCTTCCAGCTGCAAAAGCCGGTTGCTGATTTTCCTTTCGACGGTCTGCAGCTCCTTCTGCTTACGGATAACCTCCTCTCTCTGCTGCCGAAGCATCTTTTGCATTTTGCTCACATCACGATTCTTTAAAAATCCGGCAATCCGGGGCAGCGGCATGTCAAGCACCCGCAGATAGCGGATGGTATTCAGACATTCAAACTGGCGGATACTGTAATAGCGATATCCCGTCTCCGGATCTACATATTCCGGCTCCAGCAAACCGATCTTCTCATAATGGCGGAGAGACCCCACACTTAAGTGGAACATTCTCGCTACCTCTCCTATCTGGAACAGCTCTTGTTTTTCCATCCTTATTATACCCTCATCTTTTCTCTGCCCGAAGGCGCCGGTTCATCCAAAAGAAAACCCCTACGCAAATCACCGCCGAAACTCCGGATCCCACTGTAGAAGCCAGTCCCATCGGAAAAAGCGTGTCCACAAAATATTTTGACGCCAGATAAGAAAGCGGAATCCGGGCGCAGAGAATAGAAATGGAATTGTGGGCAAAGGAGATTCCTGACAAGCCGTAGGCACAAAAATAGCCGCTGAAACAAAAATGGATTCCTGCAAGGATCGAGTCCCATACATATCCCCGCATATATTGCCCTCCCATCAATACCACTTCTCTGCTGTCTGAAAACAATCCGATGAAACGCTCGGCATCCAGCTGCATCACAACAACTGCCGCCGTGCCCCAAATTACAGTCATCAGACAGCCATAGCCCAGGGTAAGGCGCGCCCGTTCATGCTTGCCGGCGCCGATATTCTGCGCACACAATGCCGAAACCGTCTGAAGCATGGAGGACGGAACGAGAAATAAAATTCCGATGATTTTCTCCACGATCCCCACTGCCGCCGCATCATTCAGCCCCCGCTTATTTACAATAACGGTAATAACAATAAATGCAATCTGGATAAAACCATCCTGCAAAGCAATCGGGACTCCGACTTTTAGCAATCCCGCCATAGTTTTCCGGCATGGCTTAAAATTATCCGCCCCAAGAGCGATACCTGTTTTTCGTCTCCGAATGATAAGCAAAGATACGATCACACTGATAGTCTGGGATAAAGTAGTCCCCAGCGCCGCCCCTGCCGGCCCAAGCCCCATCCTCCCGATAAAAAGGTAATCCAAAACGATATTTGCGCCGCAGGCAATGGCAATAAAATACATGGGGCTTTTGGAATCTCCCATCCCCCGGAAGATAGAGCTGATTATATTATAAGCGGTAATAAACGGAATCCCCACAAAGCAAATGGTAAGATAAGAAACCGTCTTTGCCGCCGCCTCTGCCGGTGTAGACATTACCGCTACGATCGGTTTCACGGCAAAAAGCAACCCGGCTGTCAAAGCCACAGAAAGCGCCATGAACAGCGTGGCTGTATTTCCTATCGCCAGGGATGCCTGCTCTTTCTTTTGTGCGCCGATTGCCTGCCCGATCATCACCGTCGAGCCCATCGCCAGACCCACTATCATGACTGTCAGCATATGCATGACCTGACTGCCGATGGAAACCGCCGTAGTGCTTTCCACACCGTTAAACTGTCCAATGATAAATAAATCCGCCATACCATACAGCGTCTGTAAAAAATAGGATAACAGATACGGCAACGAAAAAGAAAGAACCGTTTTCAACACACTGCCTGTAGTCAGATTTTTTTCCATAAATATCCACCTCTTGTCTCTTCAATGTCATTAAGTTTAGCTCTGAGAATACTCAGCCATGGAAAAAGGAGTGGGAAGAGGCGGGAAATGCTCTGCTAATTTTGACTTTGCAGGGATTTAGAATTCCTTAAATCTCTGAATTTTGCGTGGAAACGAAAATCCACTCTGTCTGATCGAAGCGAGTTTGGGCCTTTTCATTTCGCCCTTAGCAAAAATCAGAGATTTTAGAAATTCTTGATCCCGAAACTGGAAAAAATCAGCAGAGCATTTCCCGCCTCTTCCTGCTCCTCTTTCCATGGCGTACCTTCCGAGAAAATTAACCTAATAACATTGCTTGCCTCTTATTCTCCATAGCTCGCATTATAAAGTCTATAACTATTGTAGAGTCAATGGCAAGAAAAATTTTTATTGATTCAATTCTCTGCGATAAATCATATATGACGCAACCGCCGTCACCGCCTCTGTCACCCAGAACCCGTGCTAGACCCCCACAGCACCAAACATCCGGCTGAGCACAAACGATGCCGGAATCATCACAAATACATATCGCAGCAATGATATCATCAAAGACGGACCGCCCTTCCCCAATCCCTCCAGCGCTCCCGAGGATATGACAGAAACCGAAGACACCAGAAAACCTGCACTGATAATCCGCAGTGCTATTGTTCCCGCCGCAAGCGTCTCCTGGCTGGTGGCAAAAAGCCCAATCAGCCAGGACGGAACGGCCTGACACAAAACAGTCCCCACTGCCATGATCCCTGCTGACAGGAGAAGCGCCACCTGATAAATCTTCTCCATTCTTTTTCAATCCTCCTCTTTTCCGCACAGAATACGCTCCTTTGGCAAACAAAAAGCCACACAATGATCTCCTGACCCTTGTGTGGCGAAAAGTACTCTGTACTCAAAATCCACTCTCGTCTGCAATCGGACGAGTTTGTTTTTTTATCATATACCGGAAATTTCTTAATGTCAATCATTTTTCTGATTGCTCTCAATGCAAAAACCGATCCAACGCACTCATGAGCAGCTCCATATCAAGCGGTTTGGCAATGTGGGCATTCATGCCGCTCTTCAGTGCCGCTTCCTTATCTTCTTCCATCGCATTTGCTGTCATAGCGATAATGGGCAGGGTTTTCACATCTCTACGGGACATCGCACGAATGGCCTTTGTAGCCTCATATCCGTTCATAACCGGCATTTGCACATCCATCAGCACTGCGTCATAATAGCCCTCCGCCGATTTTTCTACCATGGTGACTGCATCCGTTCCATCCGGCGCCGTTTCGATTATAAAACCGGCTTCCTCCAAAATAACCCCGGCGATTTCCCGGTTCAGCTCATTGTCCTCCACCAAAAGAAGCCTCTTCCCGCTGAAATCACTCTGTGTCCAGACTGCCTTCGTCTCAGACGGCTTCGAATCGCCGATATGATTTGCCGCCAGCAGGGCTGCCTTTAAGTCCGACATAAAAAGCGGTTTGGCACAGAACGCTGTCACACCTGCCTCTCTCGCCTCCTCCTCAATATCCGTCCAGTCGTAGGCCGTGAGAATGATGATAGGCGCGTCGTGTCCCACGACACTGCGGATCTTCCTTGCGGTCTCGATTCCGCTCGTCTCCGGCATTTGCCAGTCAATAATGTAGGTATGATAAGGATCGCCATCCTGATAGGCCAATTTGGCGCGATATGCCGCTTCCCTGCCGGATGTCGTCCATTCTGAGCGAAGCCCGATGCTTTTTAGCATTTTACTCACACTGTCACAGACATTGAAATCATCATCCACGACCAGAGAACGCAGGCCCTCCAGTTCCTTAAGCTGCTCGGCGCTTTTTTCCAGGTTCTGAAGCTGTAACAAAAGCTTCACCGTAAATGTGCTCCCTTTTCCAATCTCACTTTCTACCGTGATTTCTCCGCCCATCATATCGATGATGCTTTTCGTAATCGCCATGCCAAGCCCGGCGCCCTGTATCCCGCTTCTTGTGGCAGTGGATTCCCGCTCAAAGGGCTCAAATATATGTTTTGCAAACTCCTGTGACATTCCGATTCCATTGTCTTTGACAATGAAGATATATTCGCCCCAGCCATGCTTAAAGGCAGTGTGCTGCATAATACGGAAGCTCACCGTCCCCCCTGCCGGTGTGTATTTGACAGCATTGCCCATCAAATTGATGAAAATCTGGTTCAGCTTCAGCGGATCCGCGATCACATCTTCATTGACCACTTCAAAGGTATCGATAAACATTTCCTGCTGCTTGGATTTTACCTGCGGCTGAATAATGTTTACCAGGTTGTGCATCAGTTCAGGGATATTGCACTCCTGGTTATGGATCTGCAGCTTCCCGCTCTCTATACGGCTCATATCCAAAATATCATTAATCAATCCCAGCAGATGATTGCTGGAAGAGAGGATTTTCTGCAAGCAGTCCCGCACCTGATCGGTTCGTTCCATATGGCTGGCAGCAATCGTGGCAAAACCGATAATGGCATTCATAGGCGTGCGTATATCGTGGCTCATATTAGACAAAAAGGTGGTTTTTGCCTGGTTGGCATGCTGTGCCTGCATCAATGCATCCTGTAATGCCTGCGTTTGTTCCCGTTGTTTTCTGACCTGTTCCGTAACATTCTGGCGGACAACCAATATCCTGACAGGCTTTTTGTCCTTCCGCTCCAGACAAACTACAATCAGGTGTTCCCACTCCTCTCTTCCATAGCGGGAAACATGGCATTCATGAACAACCGAATCCTCCACAGCGAGGTTCTCTCTGATCGTATCAATCAAAAAGAATTGACGGAACGCCTCTTTTCCATCCTCCTCAATGACGTCTTCGGCATGAATTTTCATAACCTCACTATAATTCCCCTCCATCGGAATACTGGTATTCAGCGGTTCGATTCCTGCCATATAGGAATAGTGATCCTTTTCCAAATCCACCATGAGATAGCGAGAGAAAAAAATGATATTTGTGCCGCGAAGCACATCATTAACCATCTTATTCTCTTTTTCCAGTTTCTTTCGCTGCCTTCCTGTATGAACAACCAGAAAAATAATGTAAATCGCAAATAAAACAAGCAAACAGATTTCTAATATAACTCCCGCCATATTTGCTCTGTTTATCATTGACTGCGTGACAGCTTTAGGGAACGCCTGTACCAAGACATAATCATACCCCGGCAAATGCATGACGCAGAGATTATCTGTCTTACAGCCCTTACCGCATAAAAGAGCAGCCTCGCTGCCATCCCTGAACGCGATCCGTGCCGCTTCAGAGGTTCTGTCATCGATAATCCCCGATTCTGTCAAAAAATCCAACAGATCGCTGCCATAGGCACCATCCCCTGAGCTGGCAACCGTTTTCCCCTCCCGTGTACAGAGAAACACCTCCGCTGACTCGCCGAAATAGCTGGCGGCAAGCATATCTCGCAGATAGGCTTCTGCAAAGTACAGCCCTAAAAATATCCCTGTAATTTCCTTATCCTGATATACCGGAGCATAAAAGACCATCATGGGCTTACCTGTAATCCTGGACTCCGCCACCGTCTCAAGGCCGCTTTCTCCCCGCATTCCCTGAATAAAATAATCCCGATCTGCACTATTATTTGTTGCCCCGTCAGAGGCCAGGTTGACACCGTCTGCATTCGTAAAACGGATTGCATCAAAAGTGGTATTTTTCTCCAAATCCTTCAGTACCTCAGCATCGATTTCCGAACCATTCCTACCGGTACTGACCAGATAAGCACTGTTTTGAATCCGCTGCAATGCGTTGTTAAATTCACTTTCAATGCGTCTCACCGTCTGCCGGGCGCAATCCTCCGCATAGATTCTGTTCTGTTCCTGAATACGCGCTTTATTTTGCATTGTATAGATGAAAAATAAAACAAGTACGACAATCAAGAAAAAAAATGCATAAATAACCGGTTGCCATATTTTCTTCTCTTGTCTTATCTGATTGGGCAGGCTGTATCCTGTCCAATTCCAACCGGAAAAATCCAAATGCGCTGCCACCTCCCCCTTTTTGAAAACCCCATCGCTTTATATCAAAAATATTATACAATAAAAACCGCACCAATATCAAGTGTTGCTCTTTATATTCTCACAAATAGAGAACGTATTGGCCTGGCTTTCATCTATTAAAAATTAAAATCGCCATAAAGCCCTCCACCACAAAGCTTCATAGCGATTTTAATTTTACTCAATATTCAAATACATGCCTGCCAGATATTCTGTTCTCTTATTGAACCGAAACCACCTTATAATCCTGATCCTCCACGGCCTTTTTCAACACCTCGTCTGCCACCGGCGCTCCCAGTTTCACCACAGCCGTCCCCGTTTCATGGCTCACAACAGCCTCGCTGACTCCCTCCAACGCTTCTAAGCATTTCTTCACCCGCGCCTCACAATGCCCGCACATCATTCCTTCGATCTTCATAGTCTTCTCCATTGCTAATTCCTCCTTCTTATTCTTTTTAATTTTTTTGTCTCTTTTTGTATCATGCATATCAAACCAATTCAGCCTCAACGCATTCGTCACCACGCAAAAGCTGGATAGGCTCATAGCCGCAGCGCCAAACATCGGGTTCAGCTTCCACCCAAACAAAGGATACCACAAACCTGCTGCCAGGGGAATCCCCACCGCGTTGTAAAAAAACGCCCAGAAGAGATTTTCATGGATATTCTTCAAAGTCGCCCGGCTCAGGCGAATAGCGGCCGGTACATCACTGAGTCGGCTCTTCATCAATACTACATCCGCCGCATCGATGGCAATATCCGTGCCAGCCCCGATAGCAATCCCAATATCCGCGCGGGTAAGCGCCGGCGCGTCATTGATGCCGTCTCCCACCATAGCAACCTTTCCCTTGTGCTTTAAGGAACGGATCACGCTCTCCTTACCGTCCGGCAACACGCCGGCAATCACCTCGTCCACACCGGCCTGGGCGCCGATCGCCTTTGCTGTCCGCTCATTATCCCCGGTCAGCATGACCACATGAATCCCCATATTCTGAAGCTCCCGCACAGCCTGCGGACTATCCTCCTTGATCACATCCGCAACCGCAATAATCCCCTGCAGCACACCAGCACGGCTAAAAAACAGTGGCGTCTTGCCGTCTTCCGCCAACAGCTCCGCCTGTCTTTTCATCGTCTCCGGCACCTCTGCCTGGCTGCTGATAAACGCAAGATTCCCACCGCTTACCGGCTCTTTGCCCAACATCGCCGACAGGCCATTGCCTGGCAATGCCTTGAACTCCGTCACCTCATCCGCTTTAATGCCTCTCTCCTCGGCCGCCTGTAAAATTGCCTTCGCCAAAGGATGCTCACTCTTCTTTTCCAGGGCATAAGCCATCGCCAGCAAAGCTTCCCCGGCAGAATTCTTTTCGTGAATCTGGCCCGGCACGTCATCGGCTCCCGCTTTTATCACTTCCATCGGAATCAAATCTGTCACCCGCGGCTCTCCGCTGGTAATGGTGCCGGTCTTATCCAATGCTACCACCTCAACCTTGCCCGTCTCTTCCAGAGAAACCGCTGTCTTAAACATAATACCATTTTTTGCTCCCATGCCATTTCCGACCATGATCGCCACCGGCGTAGCCAGCCCCAGGGCACAGGGACAGCTGATCACCAGCACCGAAATCCCGCGCGCCAAAGCAAATCCCACGCTCTCTCCGGCCAGCAGCCATCCCAGAATCGTCACCACTGCAATCGCAATCACCGCTGGCACAAACACCCCCGATACCCGATCCGCTACCTTGGCAATCGGCGCCTTGGTAGCCGCCGCATCACTGACCATCTGGATGATCTGAGACAGCGTAGTGTCCTCACCTACCCGCGTCGCCCGGCAACGGATAAAGCCCGACTGATTCACCGTCGCCGCCGATACCGGATCCCCTTCTTCTTTGTCTACCGGGATGCTCTCCCCGGTCAGCGCCGACTCATTCACCGCACTGCTGCCCTCAATGACCACACCATCCACCGGAATATTTTCCCCCGGACGTACCACAAATATGTCATCTTTCAATACCTGATCAATGGAAACCTCTATCTCTTCCCCGTCCCGCACAACCGTTGCCGTCTTTGGCGCCAGCTTCATCAGGCTCTTCAGGGCATCCGTCGTCCTCCCCTTTGATCGGGCTTCCAGCATCTTCCCTACCGTAATTAAAGTCAGGATCATGGCGGCCGACTCAAAATAAAACTCATGCATATACGCCATCACCCCAGCCATGTCACCCTTTACCTGCGCATCCGTCATGGCAAACAGGGCATAACTGCTGTACACCAGAGACGCTCCCGATCCCAGAGCCACCAGAGTATCCATATTAGGCGCCCGATGCCACAGGCTCTTAAAGCCGCTGATAAAAAACTTCTGATTGATAATCATCACAATCACTGTCAGATGAAGCTGCAAAAGCCCCATCGCCAGATGATTCTCTGTCAAAAAGGCCGGAGCCGGCCAGTTCCACATCATATGCCCCATCGAAAAATACATCAGAACCACTAAAAATCCCAGCGACCAATACAGACGCTGCCGCAGCACCGGCGTCTCCCGGTCCCTCAGCATATCCTCTGCCGCCGACATCGCCGAAGCCCCGGCGGAACCCGCACTTCCAGAAGCATTAGCAGACTGTCCGGCGCCCCCGCGCGCGCGCCTTGACGCCCCATATCCTGCCTGTTCCACAGCTGCGATCACTGCTTCCGGCGATGCTGCTCCCTCCACTCCCATAGAATTGGTCAACAAGCTGACCGAACAGGAAGTCACTCCCTCCACCTTAGAAACCGCCTTCTCCACCCGGGCACTACATGCCGCACAGCTCATTCCCGTAACCGTATATTGCTCCATGTTCAAACTGCTCCTTTCTCCTAAACGCTATCCCTCTCATATTAACCGCCGCTTCCCCGGTTTACAACCGCCGGCAACACTTCTCCCCGCTCATTTCATCAGCTTTTGCAAGGTCGCTACCAGCTCATCAATCGTCTCCTCTTTCCCCTCCCGAATATCCCGGGCCACGCACGTCCGAATATGATTCGCCAACAATACTTTATTAAAGCTGTTTAACGCCGCATTCACCGCTGCCACCTGAACCAAAATATCCGTACAATACGCATCTCTCTCCACCATGCCCCGGATTCCCCGCACCTGCCCCTCAATCCGGTTCAGCCGATGCAAAAGATCCCGATATTCCTTATCTGAACGCTCCTTCGTTTTATGGCAGCACACTTCCTTCTCCGGCATATTATTTATTATTTCCGCTTTCTCCGCCATCTTCCTCATCGCCTCCACATCTTTTAATCATTCTTAATCCCCTAAACCCTTTTCCCTCTTTATCAACGTAATCTTTACATCCAAAAAACACCCCAGCTTCATACCACTCATTATATACCCCCACCAGGTATATTGCAACCCCTTTTTCTCTTTTTGTAATACTTTTTTGCAACATTTACTCATCCCCATCAATAAACCATCATATTTAGATCCAGGCAATACACAGCCGTGGGGGAAGGAGTGGGCGGGCGAACCATTTGTCGGGATTTTTTGGCTTTTCCAGGGATTTAGCAGCCCTTAAGTTTCAGAATTTTGCAATGAAACGAAAATGCACACCGTCTGAGCGAAGCGAGTTTGGGCATTTTCGTTTCGCTTTTCGCAAAATCCTGAAATTTTAGGGCTGCTTAATCCCGAAACGGAAAAAATCCCGACAAATGATTCACCCGCCCGCTCCTTCCCCCACGGCGTTCCCCCGCCCATCCCCCTCATTTATGAAATTTCATTACATAATAAAATAATTTTAAAATAGATCTTGTAATTTCATTACATTTGTGATATTATACAGCTATAAGCGCTTATTGAACGGAAAGGTATTTATTTTGTCAATGCTATATCAAAAAATACCGGCCCCATTATGTAAAAAATCACAAAAAGGAGAGGCGTATCATGCAGGAAATTTCATTTTTGATCATTTTAGTTCTGCTGCTGTATACCATGATCGCAGTAGTAGACCAGATTTCCATTCAGTGCGGGCTGTACAGCCCATTATTTGCGGCAACCTTTACCGGGCTGCTTTTGGGAGATCTGCAGACGGGGCTGATAATCGGCGCTACGCTGCAGCTGATGACCCTGGGAGTAGCGACCTATGGCGGCGCCACGGTTCCCGATTACCTGTCAGGAGCCATTATGGGAACTTCCTATGCCATCATTTCCGGAGAAGGTGCAGAATATGGGATCGCCGTTGCCATTCCCATCGGACTTTTACTCACCCAAATGGACGTTCTCGGAAGAATGAGCAATTCCTTCTTCCAGCATTATGGCGACCGTTGTGCCGAGAGGGGTGACTGGAAAGGTATGGAAAAAGCCAATCTCCTGGGATTGATTCCCTGGGAGCTGTCCCGTCTGATCCCCGTTGCCCTGGGTTTATTTTTCGGAGAGGCTGTCGTCACCAGCATCAATGCTCTGATTCCTGCATGGTTTATGACAGGCCTGAGAACGGCAGGAGCGATTCTTCCGGCTATGGGTATGGCGATCCTGATGAGGTATCTGCCGCTGAAAAAGTATTATCCTTATTTTATCATTGGTTTCGTACTGCTGGCTTATGGCGGTTCCTTGTTTACGGTTATGGCCGCCGCCCTGCTTGGTGTGGCTCTGGCTGCCCTACATTTCAGCAGAGGAAAAGACAGGGCCGTGGCAACAGCATCCGGTGATGTGGCTATGTTTGATGATGAGGAGGTAGAGATCGATGGCTAACGGGACTGAAAGAAAACTGACAAAGCAGGATATTAACAAAGTTTATGTCCGCAACCTGTTCGCCCTGCAGTTTGGCTGGAATTACGAAAAAATGCAGGGCCTGGGATATACCTATGTGATCATGCCCGCATTAAAACGTCTTTATGGGGATGATCCGGAAAAAATGAAACGGGCCTTGAAGATGCAAAGTTCCTATTTTAATACGACTCCCGGCACTTCTCATCTGATTGTAGGGGCTGACATGGCGCTGGAAGAAGAGATCGGCATTGAGTCGGAAGAAGCCGTCAGTGCTTTAAAGACCGGCCTTATGGGACCGCTGGCAGGCGTGGGAGATACTCTGTTTATCGCGATTTACCGTGCTATCGTATTCTCCATCGCTGCCTATGTGGCCATGCAGGGCAATCCGGTAGGGCTCATCGTACCGCTTCTGGCCTGCGCCGCCGTCCTGTGGGTCCGTTACAAATTTACCTGGATGGGGTATCAGTCGGGACGGAAGCTGGCCACCGGATTTGCCGACAGCATTGCTCCGATCACAGAAGCTGCCAGCATTCTCGGGCTGACCGTGGTAGGCGCACTGATTCCTTCTGTGGTAAACTACAGCACCAACCTGGCATTTACCATGGGAGATGTAACCTTTGCCGTTCAGGATATGCTGGATAAGATTATGCCCAAGATGCTTCCGCTTGGCATTGTCATGTTGTCGTACTAGCTGCTGGGCAAAAAGAAGATCAACTCCACCAAACTGATTTTCATTTTGCTGGGACTGGGCATGATACTGGGAAATCTTCAATCCATGCTGACTGCAGTTGCAGGATTGTTCTAAAAGCCGAGGTGTGATATGATAGGAATAATTGTAACAGGACATGGCACTTTTGCCACCGGCCTTACCAGCGGGCTGAAGCTTCTGGCCGGGGAACCGTCAGACTATGAACTGGTGGATTTTGATCCAGAGGAATCTTTGGAGGTTCTCACAGAGAATCTTAAGCGGGCTCTTGACCATTTAACATCGTGTGAAGGTGTATTAATTCTGGCTGACCTCACCGGCGGATCGCCTTATAACACAGCTGTCCGGTTAAAGCTGGGCGGACGGAATCATATAGAGGTTATCGGTGGCGTTAATCTGCCCATCCTTCTGGATGCGTATATGAACCGCAACTTGATCTCAGATCCGGAGGTTCTGTCCAGAACCTCTCTGGAAGCAGGAAAGACACAGACAATTTGCTTTGAAGCGCTGGCAAATGAGACGGATGAGGAAGACGACGAGATTGAATTTGATGAGTAACCGACTGGTAGGAGGAGGAATTATGGCAATTGTTCATGCAAGAGTAGATGAGAGGCTGATCCATGGCCAGGTCGCTATGGTCTGGACCAATACAGTAGGTGCTACCAGAATCGTGGTAGTCAACGACGCGGCAGTAAAAGACGAACTGATTATTGCCGGGCTGAAGATGGCAAAACCGGCGGGAGTCAAATTGTCCATCCTGTCTTTAAAACGGGCCGCAGAAAAATTTAAAGAAGGCGCCTATGACGAAGATAAGGTATTCCTGATCACCAAGTCTGTGCCGGATATGGCCCGGCTGGTGGCAGATGAAGTACCGATTCCTCAGGTAAATGTAGGTAATGTAGCCAAAAGAGAGGGTTCGCGGCCAATCAAGAAATCTGTGAATCTGACCGAACAGGACGAGGCATGTATCAGGGAAATCCTGGCTAAAGGGATCCCGGTTACTGCCCAGATGATTCCTAACGAGTCATCACAGTCCATAGAAAGTTATTTATAAAAACAACAGGGGGTAGAAGAGATCTCATGAACGATGTGATATTGAAGATCCGGGAAAGATATGAGGAAATGAGCCGTGCTGAAAAAAAGATCTCGGATTTCATCCTTTCCCACAGCACAGAATGTCTGGGGATGACTACCATGGATCTGGCCAGGGAAAGTGAGGTTTCTTCTGCATCTATTATCCGCTATGTGCAAAAACTGGGGTTTGAAGGGCTGGAAGGCTTTAAGCTGGCGCTGGCGTCCGCCGGGACCAGGGACAAAGACAGCGATTGGCGAGTGATGGATCTGATTATCTCCCCGGAAGATTCGATTGACGGTCTCTGTCAGAAACTGGAACAGAAGCTGGCGACAGCCATGAAAGACTTTTTCTATCAGCTGGACAAAGAGGCTTTGCTTCAGGCTATTCATGTTCTGAAAAAAAGCCGCCGAATCTATACTCTGGGAATCGGCGCTTCCATGATGCCAGCCTATGATCTGTTCCATAAACTAAAACGGGCGGATTTTAATTCCTTTTACAGCCAAGACACCAACATGGTCATGGAATTTTTCAATTATCTGGATGAGAGAGACTCCGTAGTTGCGTTTTCCTACAGCGGGCAGTCCAAAGAAATCATCTATGCCTGTGAAGCGGCTAAGGAGAGGGGGGTGATCGTCATAGCGGTTACCAGAAAAAGCAATTCCCTTCTGGCCGGACTGGCCGATATCTGTCTTTTTGTCCCCAACCAGGAACGCGCCATGAGAATCGGCGCATTTACATCAAGACATACTTCTATGAGCATGGCGGATCTCTTATATCTGGGTGTGATTCAAGACAGCCTGGAAAGGCTGGAAGGCGAATTGATGAAGACCAGAAAGCTTGTAGAGAGACTAAAAATAAAAGAGCAGGAGGGAGAACTTCATGATAGAAATAGACGGCCTGACGACAGAAAACGTGAATGAGGCCACAAAACATATCGATCAGATGGATTCCCTGGGAATCATAACACTGATTAATCAGGAAGATAAAAAAGTTGCCGCCGCCGTGGAGAAAGAGCTGCCGGTGATTGCCAGAGCTGTAGATGCCATTGCCAAGCGGTTTGGCGACGGCGGAAGAATCATTTATTGCGGCGCAGGAACCTCCGGGCGCATGGGAACGCTGGATTCCGTAGAGCTTTTGCCGACTTACAGCGTTACCCCGGATCGGGTACTGAGCCTGTTGGCCGGCGGCGAGAGTGCCATGTACCGGGCCGTGGAAGGTGCTGAGGATTCACGGGAACTGGCTTTTGAAGATCTGGCCAAAGTAAATCTGAACGAAAAAGATTGTGTCATCGGCATTGCTGCCAGCGGCAGGACCCCTTATACCCTGGCCGCTCTGGAATACGCCAACCAATCCGGCGCGCTCAGCATATCCATAACCTGCAACCGGGACAGCGAAATGGCAGCAGTCGCACAGATATCCATTGCCCCCGTAGTGGGACCGGAAGTTATCAGTGGCAGCACCCGCATGAAAGCAGGAACGGCTCAGAAGATGATTGCCAATATGATCTCCACTGCCGTGATGGTCCGGCTGGGAAAAGTCTATCAAAATTATATGGTTCATGTACAGCCCACTAACGAGAAGCTGGTGGTCCGCGCATGCCGGATGATTTCCCAGATCACAGGAGCCGATATCGATACCGCCAAAAACACGCTGCAAGAAGCAGGCATGAAAGTTCCGGAAGCGATTGTCATGCTGCAGGCAGAATGCAGTCTTTCCGAAGCTGCCAGCGCCCTGAAAAAAACCGACGGAAGAGTACGGGAGGCCGTAGAAGCAGCAAAGGCCGGCAATCTATGAACCAAAAGGATTCGGCAAAGCAGACAATAAAACAGGAATTGGACTCCATGGTAAAAAGCCAGGTAATATGGGGATATTCCCTGGCTTTTGTAGAAAGGGAGCGGGCCGATTTTTCCTATTATGGCGTTATGGGCAGCACTGCCCCTTATAACAGACGCCCTGTGAGACAGGGGCTTTTCTATGACCTGGCCTCGCTCAGCAAAGTAGTTGGCACCACCAGCCGTATTTTACAGCTGGTCGAAGAGGGTGAGATATCACTGGATACTCCTGTATCACAGCTGCTCCCCCGTTTTTCCTGGAATGATATTACGGTGGGGCATCTTCTCCTTCACTGCAGCGGGCTTCCCGCCGAAATTGCAAATAAACATCAACTGACCCGGGAAAATATTTTCGATCGCCTTTATCGCACAGCTCCGGAGTGCGAACCGGGAACGCAGTTTATATATTCCGATGTCGGTTATATTCTCCTGGGGCTGATTATCCAACAGGGAATCGGTTTAAAAAAGCCCGAGAGCCTCAAAGAAAGCTTTCAGCGTCATGTATTTGTTCCCCTGAATATGAATCACACTTCTTTTCCGGTGCCAAAACAGGCTGATCTGTGTATCCCTACCGAAATGACAGAAAAGAGAGGGCTGATCTGCGGGGAGATTCATGACTCCAAAGCCTGGCTTTTAGGGCAAAGCGGCAGTGCGGGATTATTTTCCACCCTGGAAGATTTGGCTGTCTTTGTCCAGGCATATCTGACAGAATCTGACCGGCTGTTCTCAAAAGAAACCTTTCGGTTAATCCAAAGCACCGAACAGTTTGGCCGCACTTATGGCTGGAGCCGGGAATATGGTGACAAAACGCTTTATCATACAGGCTTTACCGGAACATCCATATTACTAGACTTAAACAGCGCGGAGAGCATGATTCTTCTGACCAACCGAATCCATCCGAGCAGAAACAATCCTGTCTTTCTTGAGAAACGAAAAGAATTAAACCAAATATGGCTGAGTTAGGGCGTTGCAAATTATGTCATTAAGTTTAGTTCCTTCCTCCAATTTGCATTGATTTTGCGATACCCTCCCATGAATTTTTACAAACCACTTTCCCTTTCTTCAATAACATGGTAAAATGTAACCGTAACAATTCCAAGAGGAGGAGGACTAACCATTGAAGCAAAAGATAAGACGTCTGATTTGCTGCTGTCTCGCTGCATGTCATCTGTTCGTCATCACTGCCTCTGCCGAGCCCCCTGCTTGGCCGTCAGACACCGGAATACTTGCAGAATCCGGCGCTGTCATGGATGCCGATTCCGGAGCGTTGCTTTTCGGCCAAAATTGTATTGACTCCGCCTATCCGCCGGCCAGCATCACCAAATTGCTGACCGCTCTTATCGTTTTAGAACATTGCCAGCCGGACGAGATCGTCACCTTCTCCGAGACTGCAATGAACAGCGTTGAAGCCGACAGCGGCAACAAGTATAATCTGGCTGCCGGTGAACAATTGACAGTAGAAGACTGTCTGCATCTTCTTCTCCTTGTCTCCACCAACCAGGCTGCCAATGCATTGGCAGAACACACTGCCGGCAGTATTCCCGCCTTTGTCGATATGATGAACGCCAAGGTATCCGAGCTTGGCTGTTCCTCAAAAACACATTTCGACAATCCTTCCGGCCTGAACGGTGAAACCCAGTATGTCACTGCCTATGATATGGCGCTGATCGCCAGGGCTGCTTTTGATAACGATGAACTCCTAAAAGTCAGCTCCGCCCTGTCTTATAAAATCAACGCCACCATCAATCATCCTGACGGCTTCACCATCCGTCAGGAACATCGCCTGGTCAGCACTACCGATCCCAGCCACCAATTATACTATCCGCCGGCTATCGCCGGAAAAACAGGTTATCTTCTGAAAGCCGGCAACACCTTGGTCACTTATGCAGAAAAAGACGGCAGACGCCTGATCTCCGTCATTCTAAAAGGGTCGCCTAATCCGGCGTATTTCCTGGACGGAAAGACCTTGCTGGAATTCGGCTTCAGCCGTTTTCAAAATGTTGTCATTGCCGATCACGAAACCCGCTATGTCACAGGAGATGAGACTCTTGAGCTCAACAGAATGACCTATCACGCGTCCGATCTGATGATCGAACCAGGGCAGGTCATCACACTTCCTCTGAATGCCGAATTTGCAGATGCGGTTCTGTCTCTGGAACCACTTCCCGAAGAGCATCCGGTCAACGCAGTTGCCGTTCTTCGCTACACCTACAACGATCGCTTTATCGGCCAGGCATACCTGCTGACCAGACAGGCCGACGTGAATCTGCTCCCGCCTTCCGACAGCGACACCGCGCCCGGCTCCCAGGAGGAAGCGCCTTCTGATGATTCCGGCCAGGCAGACGGCTTTCATCTCCCTCATGTCAGCTTGCCTTCCACGGCCATGATCCCTTTGTTTGCGGCCTCTGCCGCTGCAATTCTTATCGTATCGGTCATCGCCTGGATTCTTTTATCAAGAAGAAAAGAAGCCAAGGCCCTGGCCGCGCGACGCGAAGCACGACGGCGACGGTTGCAAGCTCATGGAGACGAAGAAGAGTTCGAGCGGTTGCTGCAAATGCGGAAAGCGAACGAACTCCATTCCCGCCAAAAAAGCTCCTCCTTTGCTAAAACGCCAAAAAAGGAGCCACCTGACCCCTTTGATGATTGATAATTATAGGGATTTTACTGAGAGCGTTGCAAAATAAACCGCCTGTCATTTCTCTTATCTTGTGTCCGGCTGTTCACGAACATACTGTCTGATATTGACGGACTTTGTCCGTTAAGAACAGACTGTGTGTACGCGAACCATCCGAACACAGGATAGAGAAATGACAGGCGGTTTATTTTGCAACGCTCTCCAGGTTCTCCCCTTCAAGCTCCATTCTTCACTATCTCCCATAATTCAAAGCCGCATAAGCATCCAGCATGCCTCCTGATACCAATTTTCCTTTCAGCCCTTCCGTCTTCCTTGCCGAATTCATCAGGATCGCCTTTACATCCTGCAAAGCGATATCCTTTCGGTAAGAATATAAAAGTGCTGCTACTCCCGTCACCATCGGTGCTGCCATCGAGGTTCCTGTCATAAATCCGTATGAATTCCCGGAAATCGTACTGACAATATAGGTCCCCGGCGCCGCAATATCTACAAGATTCTCACTATAGTTCGAACTCTTTGCCAGATTCCCGTCAAACATCAAATTCGCTACAGAAATACTATTATCCAGATTGAAAGACGCCGGATAATCCGGATATTTGTCTGCATTAAGGCCAATACCGCTGCTATTCCCGTTACCGGCAGCGCTGATAAACAGCATCTTTGATTCCCGCATCACCTGTTCCAGTTGCGGATAATAGATCTCACTGCCAAAACTCAGATTACAGATTGAAGCGCCATTCGCCTCCGCATACCGGATTGCCTCGATCACTGCTCGTTCCTCGCCGATCCCCTGTTCCGTTCCCAATGCCTTCAAAGCCATAATCTTCACATATCGGTTATCAGCAATACCGGCAATACCTAAAGTTCTTCGTGAGGCGGCAATGGTTCCTGCCGCATGTGTGCCATGATCATCCTCTTTTCCCACAAACACCTGATTATTGTTGGAAAAAAAATTCCACCCGTTAACGTCATCCACATATCCGTTCCCGTCATTATCAATCCCATCTCCTGGTATTTCATCCTCATTAACCCAAATGGCATCCTTTAGCTCCGGATGGTTGATATCAATCCCGGTATCAATCACTGCTACAATCACACTCCGGTGCTCTTCGGTATCTGCATCGTAAAGCTCCCATGCCGGCTGGATATTGATATCAATTCCCTTTACCGACTCCGTAGTCTCGATCTCATACGCTCCTGGTCCCTCCACCGGGGCCGGCAGCTTTAATGCATTTGCTATGTCAATCGTGGCAGCCAGACGGGGATTGCTATCACGAAACCGGTTCACCACCTCCAGATACTGTAATTCTCCGTCATTTCGCAATCCCCATTGATAGCGGGCATACGGATCCCCGGCAGACAGATTATCCTCCCCCGGTCCGTACACGCGTTGTGAAAAACCGTATTCCGGCATCTCTGCCGCGGCTTTTAGTGGCAACTCAACCGCAAAAATTCCCACGATTAACAACACTGCGCTGATTCTGTATAATTTCATAATCCGGCTCCTCATTTCATTTCCATTTTCAGGATGCACTTAAGTATACCACATATCTTATCTTAGCAGTTTGAAAATTATGTGAATTTTCGCTTACGATTTCTTAAGTCTGTAAATTCGGGAAAAATTATCCAAGAGTCATTTTATAAAAGTAACCAGCTATCTTCTCATAAAACATATACGCATTCTCGTCACAGTTCAAAATAATCATTGTCAATACGCTTTATAAATATTTCCCTCTCAACAGATACACCCAGATTATATTGTATCATTAATTCTGTTAATCTTTCTCCATCTATAAGAACAATATCTGAATGAGGATAATTTTGAGCAAACTCTATTGCTCCCCTTGAAAAATATGATGTAGTAATAAAAGCCCCCCTTGTAACTGCTCCTAATGCTCCTGCAAAGCTTTGTATTTCCGGTCTGTTTACTGAATGTCCTCTCGCATATCTCTTAGCTTGAATCAATATCGGATTAAAGCCTAAAGGATCTGTTTTAATAATCCCGTCTATCCCTCTATCGTTGGACGCAGCAGTTACCGTCCCCTTTCCATATCCCATCTTTTCTAACAAGTCCGTTACAATTTTTTCAAAAAAGGTATCTCCCTCTCGTCCTTCAATAGACATTATTGCATTCATAATTTCATGTGATAATTGATTTTGCATTTCGTTCACTATACTATCCAAGCGTTCCGTTGGGCTAATATCGCTTATCAAACTTTCTTGTTCACTGGCGTGCCCTTCTTCTCTTTGCATTTGATTATTTCTTTCTATCTGCAACTTTCTTGCAAATTCATTAACGCTTAAATTCTCTCTTAGGATATGTTTGCCTTTTTCGGTAATAACATACGTCCCTCGGCTTACCCTATCAATATAACCAGCATCACAAAGCCAGGAAACGGCCCATCCCGTACGGCTTTCATATATCGGTATTTCGCTACTTGTTTTCTGGTTCTGTTCTTCATCAGAAAGATTCAACTTTTCGCAAACCGCACTCTTCGCCTGCCGCCTGGAAAACTTAGGGTAACCAGACATTATTTCAAGAACAAATTTAAACATTTCTGTTTGTGATAGTATTCCCATTCTATTTATCTCCTGTTCCCGGTCCCAAAAACTTATCCCCATTATTTGAATTTCCTAATCACTGTTTAGACAATTCGTTTTTTGAAATACTATTTTAATCTTCTTCTGACAAATTTGCATCAATACAATAAACTATATTGTTGGTACTCCCCTCTGCCACTATATATCTTGTACCTGTGAGCATTTTAAAATATCTTCGCACAGTCGCGGCAGACTTGCCCGTAACTGCTTCCGCTTCTTTAGGAGTGATTTCTCCATGCTCTTCCATAAAACCAACAATCGTACTGACTTAATCATATAAGTTCTGTCCGCATCTGTTTCAAACTCCGGCAATGGCGAACCGTTTCTTTTTAGTTCGCGCAAAAGTTTCGATCTTGGGATTTCTATATCTTCTCGCCCTGATTTTCCCCGCCGCAAACTTCTCCATATCAATATAATGATCCGGTCCCGGGAAATTGATAATCTGAATCTGATCCAAATAAATCCGAATCTCTACCGGCACATCCTCTTTATAATTCTCGTGTTATGCAAAGTTAATAGTTATGCAAAGTTGGTTCCAAATTCCACATAAAATC